>JAITTX010000321.1 GCA_031286755.1 Paraburkholderia sp. | reverse complement strand
TGTCGGTGCACAGCGAGAGATCGGGGTAGTGGACTTCGAAGCCGCGCTTTTGCGCGGCCGCCGAAAGCGTTTCGCGCAACTGCTTGTTCGCGCCCACGCCACCCGCCACCACGAGGCGCTTCATCTTCGTGCGCTTGAGCGCCGCGATCGACTTGGCGGCGAGCACCTCGACGGCGGCATCGACGAAACCACGCGCGATATCGGCCTTGCCTTGTTCGCAGATGTTCGTGCCGAGCTTCTTGACCTGCGTGAGCACGGCCGTCTTGAGTCCGCTGAAGCTGAAGTCGAGGTCGCCCGAATGCAGCATCGGCCGTGGCAGTTCGATGGCGCCCGGTATGCCGAATTCGGCGAGACGCGAGACTTCCGGCCCGCCTGGATAGCCGAGGCCGAGCAGCTTGGCGGTCTTGTCGAAGGCTTCGCCCGCAGCGTCGTCGAGCGTTTCGCCGAGCGTCTCGTAGACGCCCACGTCGGTCACGCGCATCAACTGCGTATGGCCGCCCGAGACGAGCAGCGCGACGAAGGGGAAGGGCGGCGGGGCCTCGACGAGCAGCGGCGAGAGCAGATGCCCTTCGAGATGATGGATGCCGACCGTCGGGCGGTTCCACGCCATGGCGAGCGCGTTGGCGATGCTCGCGCCCACCAGCAGCGCGCCGGCGAGGCCGGGGCCCTGGGTGAAGGCGATGGCGTCGATGTCGCGGCGCGCGGCGCCGCTCTTCGCGAGCACTTCCTCGAGCAGCGGCAGCGCGCGGCGGATATGGTCGCGCGAGGCGAGCTCGGGCACGACGCCGCCGTACTCGCGGTGCATGGCGATCTGCGAGTGCAGGGCGTGGGCGAGCAGGCCGCGCTCGCTGTCGTAGAGCGCGAGGCCGGTTTCGTCGCAGGAGCTTTCGATGCCGAGAACGAGCATGGTGTGGCGTGCTGCGGCGACCCTGCGAGGACCGGACGGTCCGGGCAAAAAGCGCCGCTAAATCAAAGTGAAAAGCGAACTTGAAAGTATAGCAGCGCGGGAGCATCCCGTTTGACGGCGCCCGCTGCGCGGGGCGTCATCCGCATGCCGCCAGGACACCACCGTGGCACCCTCGCGGCGATGGGCGCAGGTAGAATGCGCGCCATGGAATCATTCGACATCGCCGTGATCGGCGCAGGCGCGGCCGGCATGATGTGCGCGGCGGTGGCCGGCCAGCAGGGCCGCCGCGTGGCGCTGATCGACCACGCGCCGCGCCTCGCGGAAAAAATCCGCATCTCGGGCGGCGGACGCTGCAACTTCACGAATCTGCACGCGAGCCCCGCTAACTACCTCTCGAACAACCCGCATTTCTGCCGCTCGGCGCTCGCGCGCTACACGCCGCGCGACTTTCTCGCGCTGCTGCGCCAGCATCGCGTGACCTGGCACGAGAAGCACAAGGGCCAGCTCTTTTGCGACCAGTCGAGCGAGGCAGTCATCGACGTGCTGCGCGCCGAGTGCGACGCAGGCGGCGTGGCGTGGCGGCGCCCGCTGCCCGTCGAGGCGGTGAGCCATGCCGACGGCGCGGGCTTCACGCTCGGCACGCCGCAGGGCGAGATTCGCTCGAAGGCGCTCGTGATCGCCACGGGCGGCCTTTCGATCCCGAAGATCGGCGCCACCGATTTTGCCTACCGCATCGCGAAGCAGTTCGGCCACAAGCTCGTCGATACGCGCCCCGCGCTGGTGCCGCTCACGTTCGCGCAGCAGGACTGGGCGCCCTACGTGCCGCTGGCGGGCGTCTCGCTCGAAGTGCGCGTGGCGACCGGCGAGCGCAAGACCGGCGGGGCCTTCGACGAGGACCTGCTGTTCACGCACCGGGGCCTTTCCGGGCCCGGCGTGCTGCAGATTTCGAGCTACTGGCAGCCGGGCCAGCCGATTCGCGTGAATCTGCTGCCCGAACGCCCCGCTGGCGATGCGCTGATCGAGGCGAAAGGCGCGACGAAGCGCCAGATCGGCAACCTGCTGGCCGAGTGGGTGCCGACGCGCCTCGCGCACGCCTGGCTCGAGGCGCATCAGGTGCCGCTGGAGGCGCGTCTCGCCGATCTGCCCGACAAGACGCTGCGCCGCATCGGCGAGGGGCTCGCGCAATGGACGCTGACCCCGACCGGCACCGAAGGCTACAAGAAGGCCGAAGTGACGCGCGGCGGCGTGGATACGCGCGAGCTCTCCTCCGCGACGCTGATGAGCCAGCGCGTGCCGGGCCTGTATTTCGTGGGCGAAGCGGTGGACGTGACGGGCTGGCTCGGCGGCTACAACTTCCAGTGGGCATGGGCCTCGGGCGTGGCCGCTGGCGAGGCCGCCGCGGAATTCGCGGCGCTGGCGGGCAAGGCCTGAGGGCCGATCGCACAGCGCGGTTTCCGATTTTCTCGAGCGCGCTTGAATCGTGAAATTACGATTTCGGGGTGGCATGATGCGCCGAGTCTCAAGGGTTTGACGCCCGTCATTGTTGGCCGGACTGGGGTGGTTCACGCTGAAACATTGATCCTTGGTGGAGAGGTGTGAAACGTGAATCGACAAAAAGAACAGGCGCAGAACGGCTTGCCGCTACGGCGGATCATGATTGCAGTCGACGATTCGAATGCGTCGACGCAGGCGTTGCGGTTCGCGTCGCGCGTGGCGCCGTGCGACGCCGACGTGCGCATCGTCTGCGCGGCCGGGCAGCCGCGCTCCTGGCAGGCCGGTGGTGCCTACACGGCCGGCGATGCCTGGTTGCGGGAGTCGCTCGCTGCCGCGCGCGAGGAGTTGCGCCGCGAGGCCGAGAGCACGCTCGAGCGGGCGATGGCCGTATTCGACGGCCAGGTTGCCTCGGTCTCGGGGCATGTGCTCAGTCTTACCGGCGAATCCGGCGCAGTCGTGAATGCGCTGAGCACGGCGGCCAGCGAATGGCGCGCCGACGTGCTGGTGGTCGGGGCGCGTCATCAGGGGCGCATGAAGCGCTGGATCGACGGCTCGGTTTCCGCCGCGCTGGCCGTGTCCGCGCCCTGCCCATTGCTGGTCGTGCCGGCCGAATACGAAGCGTGCAGCGAGCCGCGCTTCACCCGCATGCTGCTGGCGACGGATGGCAGCGAGGCTTCCGCTCTGGCGATTCAGGCGGCGGTGCGGTTCGTGAATCCGCAAATCGCGCTGCGCGCGATCTACGTGGTCGACCGCAGCAGCGTGACGGGCGGCCCGGTGGCAGCCCCGGGCCTGGAGGAAGCGCTCACCGGGCTCGGGCGCAGGGCGCTCGCCGCCGCGCAGGAGCAGCTCGAGCCGACGGGCTGCGCCTGCGAAACGGCGCTCGTGGCGACCGGCCTCATGCGCGACGACATCGCCCATGCCGTCCTGCGCGACGCGCAGGAGTGGAGCGCCGATCTTGTCGTGCTGGGCACGCACGGCCGCCGGGGCGTCGCGCGCTGGCTGCTCGGCAGCGTGGCCCAGCGCGCCGTCGAGATCACGCGTCTGCCGCTCTTGCTTGTCGGGCCCTGCGAAGACTGAGTTGCCGCACACGTTGTGGCTGTCTCATGGTCCCCATCGTGTTCCCATTACGTCGTCTGGCTCGCCCGCTCGTGTTCTGCGCGAGCGGTTGGCCGGCCGGGGGCGGCCACTCTGGCGGCCCGCATTCGATTCTTGGGGCACACTGGAATTTCGCTCCGCGAGGCCATTTGACGGGCAGCAAACGAAGCAGTGAATGTGGGCGAACGGGCCGCAAGGGTTCGGGTTTTTCCCCCAAGCGGCCGGACGATAGCCTGACATGGAACTGCTATACTTGATTCTCTTTACCTCCTGATCCGTTATTGGAAAATGACGACCATCCGTGTAAAAGAAAATGAACCCTTTGAAGTTGCCATGCGCCGCTTCAAGCGCACGATCGAGAAGAATGGTCTCCTGACCGAGCTTCGTGCGCGAGAGTTTTACGAAAAGCCTACGGCTGAACGCAAGCGCAAGAAGGCAGCGGCGGTGAAGCGCCACTTCAAGCGTCTGCGCAGCCAGATGCTGCCGAAGAAGCTGTACTGATTCTGGCGGCGCCATGGCTTCCACTTTTTGGAAATTCATGGCGCCGCAAACAGCCGGCACTGCCGCCGGCCAGTCCCGGGGAACCCGGGGCGGACCGGCAACAACGCCCGCGCTGTCTATCTGGTGTGGCCGCAGCCGTGTCGAACCCGCACCGACCCGCCTGGAAACGCTTCCAGGCGGGTTTTTGCATTCCTGTGATGTTTCGTGCGCGGGTTTGGCTGGTGGTTTGGCGCGGTGGCCGCGCTGCCCCGGGGGTTCTCCCGGGGATTGTGCAACCCCAATGCATTTCAGGTGAGTAATGAGTCTCAAGGACCAGATCAACGACGACATGAAGGCCGCGATGCGCGCGCGAGAGAGCGAGCGCCTTGCCACGATTCGTCTGCTGCTCGCCGCCATCAAGCAACGTGAGGTCGACGAGCGCGTGACGCTCGACGACGCCGGCATCACGGCGGTCATCGACAAGATGATCAAGCAGCGCAAGGACTCGATCAGCCAGTTCGATGCGGCGGGCCGCGCGGACCTCGTCGAGAAGGAAAACGCCGAGCTGCAGGTCCTGTCGGCCTATATGCCCGAACAGCTTTCGGAGGCGGAAATCGCCGCCGAAGTGCAGGCGGCGGTTGCCCAGGTAGGGGCGAGCGGCCCGCAGGACATGGGCAAGGTCATGGGCGTGCTCAAGCCGAAGCTGGCGGGCCGCGCCGACATGACGGCCGTCTCCGGGCTCGTCAAGGCCGCGCTCGCGAAGTAAGGGCCGCGTCTCGCGCGGCGCCGGCCTCTTCGCCGTGCGCCGCCGCGAGGTCTGTTGCGGGCCGCGCGAATGCGCGTGCCCAGCCCCTGTCACCCGAGCGACCGAGCCCTGATGATTCCGCATTCGTTCCTGCAGGATCTGCTCAACCGCGTCGATATCGTCGACGTGGTGGGGCGCTACGTGCAGCTCAAGAAGGGCGGCGCGAATTTCATGGGCCTCTGCCCGTTTCACAACGAAAAGAGCCCTTCCTTTACCGTTAGTCCAACGAAGCAGTTCTATCACTGCTTCGGCTGCGGCGCGCATGGCACCGCCATCGGCTTCCTGATGGAGCACGCCGGCCTCACGTTTCCCGAAGCCGTCAACGAGCTCGCGCAGTCGGTCGGCCTCACCGTGCCGCAGGAGCCGTCGCCGGTGCGTGGCGGCGCCTATGGCGGCAGTGGCGGCGCGGGCGCCGGGTCCGGCGGCTACGCCCCGGGCGTCCCGAAGGCCGTCTCCAATGCGCTCTCGGACCTCATGCAAACGGC
>JAITTX010000289.1 GCA_031286755.1 Paraburkholderia sp. | reverse complement strand
GACCGGGGCCACCCCCAGCCCGCCCCACCCGCTCAGGATCGGGCGCGGGCACCCCCCCTCGCGGCGCGGGCCGGCCGTTTTGGCCTAGCGAGCCGGCCAGCGCGCCGCATTACTGGGCGAGATACACGAACTTGCCGCCGCGTATCGTGCCCATCACGCTCGCGCGCTGGTCGAGACCCACGTGGTCCTTTTCGCTGGTGTTGACCACGCCGTTGGGCACGACCAGTTCGTGGGCGTGCTCGAGCTCCTGGCGCAACGCCACGCGAAACGCCTCGGTGCCGGGTTGCGCGGTCTTGAGCGCGCGCGTCACGGCATCCTGGAGGCGCGGGTAGACGCCGGCCGCGTCGCCCGCGAACTGCGTGACGGTGCCCGGGCCGTACTTCGCTTCATAAGCATCGACGAACGCGAGCGCGGCCTTGTGCGCCGGGTGGTCCGCCGGCAGCGTGCGCGCAACCACCACGGGCTGCGTCGGGAACAGCGTGCCTTCCACGTCCTTGCCACCGAGCTTGATGAACTCGGGCGTGGCAATGCCGTGCGTCTGATAGATCGCGCCCTTGTAGCCGCGCTCGACCAGCGTGCGCTGCGGCAGCACCGTGGGCGTGCCGGCGCCCGCAATCAGCACGGCGTCGGGCTTCGCGGCAATCAGCTTGAGAATCTGGCCCGTCACGCTGGCGTCGGTACGGTTAAAGCGCTCGGTCGCCACGATCTGGATGTTGCGTTCCTTCGCGAACTTCGTGAACTCGTTGAGCCAGCTGTCGCCGTAGCTGTCCGCAAAGCCGATGAAGCCCACCGTCTTTACGCCATGCGCGGCCATGTAGCGCGTCATCACGTCGGCCATGGCGGCATCGGTCTGCGCCATCTTGAAGGCCCACACGCGCGCGCCTTGCTGCGGCTCGACCACGGAGCCCGAGCCCACCAGCGTGATCATCGGCGTTTTGGCTTCGGCCACGGGGTCGAGCGCGGCGAGCGCTGCCGGCGTGATGTTCGGCCCGACGATTACGTCCACGTGATCCTCGTTGATGAGCTTGCGGATGTTGCGCACCGCCGCGCCCGGATCGGAGCCGTCGTCGAGCACGATGTAATCGGTCTTCTGGCCGGCGATCTCTGGGGGCCACATCAGCATGGCGTTCTTGCTGGTGATGCCGATGGCCGCGGCGGGGCCGGTGCTCGACAGGTCGATGCCGACCTTGAGGTCGGCATGCGCGGCGGGGGCGAACGCGGCTGCGGCAAGTGCCGCTGCCGTCACGAGCGGGCGCAGCGAGCGCAGAGGCGAAAGACTCAGGAACGAACTCGGGCGCGATTGCGGCTTCATGCGAGGGTCTCCAGGAGGGTATGAAGCGAGAAGCGTTGTTGTAGTGTTGCGTCGTTGTTTGTTTCGGGGCGGGCGTTCATGCGCCTCGTTTTAAAGCTCGTAAGTCTCGTGCTCGCCCTTGAGCGCCTGCTCGATCAGCTTGCGGTTCAGGCTCGGCGAGAGCAGTTCCACCAGCGTATAGACATAGCTGCGCAGGTACGCGCCCTGTTTGAGCGCCACGCGCGTCACGTTGCTGCCAAAGAGGTGGCCCACCGGTATCGCGCGCAGATGGCGGTCGCGCTCCGCGTTGAAGGCGATGTCGGCCATGATGCCTACGCCCAGACCCAGCTCCACGTAAGTCTTGATCACGTCGGCGTCGATGGCTTCGAGCACGATGTCGGGTGACAGGCCGCGCAGACGGAACGCATCGTTGATCTTCGTGCGGCCCGCGAACGCGTTGTCGTACGTGATGAGCGGAAATTGGGCCAGATCGTCGAGCGAGAGCGGCTTGCGCTCGAGCAGCGGGTGGTCCGGCAGCATCACCGCCACGTGGTGCCAGGTGAAGCAGGGCAGCGACACCAGCTCCTTGTAGCCGGAGATGGCTTCGGTCGCGATGCAGAGGTCGGCCTGGTCGTGCAGCACCATCTCGGCCACCTGGGTCGGGCTGCCCTGCAAGATTGACAGGTGCACCTTCGGGAAGCGCCGTTTGAATTCGGCGATGGCCGCCGGCAGCGAGTAGCGCGCCTGGGTGTGCGTGGCGGCAATGGTCAGATTGCCCTGGTCCTGGGCGGCGTAGTCCTTGCCCACGCGCTTGAGGCTCTCCACTTCCTGAAGAATGCGCTCCACCGAGGCGAGGATGATGCGCCCCGGCTCCGTGAGCGAGCGCACGCGCTTGCCGTGGCGAGTAAAGATTTCGACCCCGAGTTCATCTTCCAGCTCGATGATTGCCTTCGAGACGCCCGGTTGGCTCGTATACAGGGCCTTGGCCGCTTCCGTGAGATTGAAATTCTGACGCACGGCCTCGCGCACGAAGCGGAACTGGTGGAGGTTCATATATAACCCCTTGGCATATCAACCTGATTTTTAGATCGTTTGAAATATAAAGCGAGTTTATTACCATTCCTCGAAGTTTTCCAATATGGATATCTGTTTTGGTCATTAGCAAAGGAACGGTGCGTTGAAGAGCGCCGGTCTTGAGCCAGGATCAAGGCGGTCGAATTGAAATCGGAGCGCGCGGCGTAACCGGAACGCCGCGAATGAACAACCCTGGGGTCCCCGAATGTACCAATACGATCAGTACGACCAGACCATCGTTGACGAACGCGTCGCGCAATACCGCGATCAGGTTCGCCGGCGTCTCTCGGGCGAATTGAGCGAGGAAGAGTTCCGCCCGCTGCGCCTGCAGAACGGCCTGTACTACCAGCGCCACGCCTACATGCACCGCATCGCGGTGCCGTACGGCAACCTGCGCAGCGACCAGTTGCGCATGCTCGGCCGCATCGCCCGCGAGCACGACCGCGGCTACGGCCACTTCTCGACGCGCACGAACGTCCAGTACAACTGGATCAAGCTCGAAGAAACGCCCGAGATCCTCGCCAAGCTCGCTTCGGTGCAGATGCACGCCATCCAGACCTCGGGCAACTGCATTCGCAACATCACCGCCGACCAGTTCGCGGGCGTCGCGCCCGACGAGATCGTCGATCCGCGTCCGTGGGCCGAAATTCTGCGTCAGTGGTCGACGTTCCACCCCGAGTTCGCGTGGCTGCCGCGCAAGTTCAAGATCGCCGTCTCCGGCACGAAGGAAGACCGCATCGCCGTGCAGATCCACGACCTGGGCGTCTATCTCGACCGCAACGAGAAGGGCGAAGTCGTCGCGAGCATTCTCGCGGGCGGCGGCCTCGGCCGCACGCCGATCGTTGGTGCCATCATCAAGCGCGACCTGCCGTGGCAGCATCTGCTGACGTACTGCGAAGCCGTGCTGCGCGTGTACAACCGCTATGGCCGCCGCGACAACATGTACAAGGCGCGGATCAAGATCCTCGTGAAGGCGCTTTCACCGGCGAAGTTCGCCGAACAGGTGGAAGAGGAGTGGCAGCATCTGAAGGACGGCCCCTCGACGCTCACTCAGGAAGAGCTCGACCGCGTCTCGCAGTACTTCGTGCCGCCGGCCTACGAGAAGATCGCCGATACCGATGCGTCGTACGAAAAGCATCTGCTCGAGAACCGCGCGTTCGCGCGCTGGGTCGAGCGCAACGTGCGTCCGCACCGCGTGCCGGGCTATGCGTCGGTGACGCTCTCGCTCAAGTCGGGCAAGGTCGCAACGGGCGACGCCACCGACACGCAGATGGAAGCCGTGGCTGACTGGGCCGACGAATACTCGTTTGGCAAGATCCGCATCTCGCACGAGCAGAACCTGATCCTCGCCGACGTCAAGAAGCGCGACCTCTTCGCGGTCTGGGAAAAGGCCAAGGAGCAAGGTTTCGCCACGCCGAACATCGGCCTTTTGACCGACATCATCTCGTGCCCGGGCGGAGACTTCTGCTCGCTCGCGAATGCGAAGTCGATCCCCATCGCGCTTGCGATCCAGGAGCGCTTCGAGAATCTCGATTACGTCTACGACCTGGGCGACCTGTCGCTGAACATCTCGGGCTGCATCAATGCGTGCGGTCATCACCACGTCGGCAATATCGGCGTGCTGGGCGTGGATAAGGACGGCTCGGAGTGGTACCAGGTCACGCTCGGCGGCGAGCAGGGCAACGGCGCCAATGGCGCGCGCCTTGGCCGCGTGATCGGCCCGTCGTTCTCGGCAGAAGAGATGGCTGACGTGGTGTCGAAGGTGATCGACACGTTCGTCGAGCAGCGCATCGATGGCGAGCGCTTCATCGACACGTACGACCGCATCGGCATCGCGCCCTTCAAGGAGCGCGTGTACGCATCGCGCCAGCCGGCCCACGCTTAAGCAGCACGCAACGAGATACGAGAGTCAAGCAATGGCATTGATCATCAGAAAACGCGAGATCGTCGAAGACAACTGGCAAGTCGTGCGCGCGGCTGAAGACGGCGCTCTGCCTGAAGCGGCCGCGTTGCCCGCAGGCAAGGTGCTGGTGCCGCTCGCGCTGTGGCAGGCCGGGCGCGAAGCGCTGGTCGCCTCGCGCGGCAAGGACGAGCTGGGCGTGTGGCTCGCCCCGGACAGCGAACCGGCCGACATCGCCGGCGACTTCGAGAAGATCGCGCTGATCGGCATCGACTTCCCGGTGTTCCGCGACGGCCGCGGCTATTCGATCGGCCGTCTGTTGCGCGAGCGCTATGGCTACAAGGGCGAGCTGCGCGCGATCGGCGACGTGCTGCGCGATCAACTGCGCTTCTACGAGCGCTGCGGCTTCGATTCGTACGCGCTGCGCGCCGACGAGGACCTCAACGACGCACTGAATGCCTTCACCGAGTTCACGGTGCAGTACCAGGGTGCGTTCGACGAGCCGTCGCCGCTGTTCCGCCGCCGTGCCGCGCTGGCAGCACAACGAGGCGCCGCAGCATGAGCGCCGCAGTGGGTATTTCGGCCAACGAAATCACGCCGGAGTTGCAGGCGAAGATCGAGCGCCTCGACGCGCTGCTCGATTCGATCGCCGCGCGCCACGCCAACGTGAAGTTCGCGAGCAGCCTCGCCGCCGAAGACATGCTGCTCACCCACGCGATCCTGTCGCGCGGGGTGAAGGTCGGCATCTTCTCGCTGAACACGGGCCGCCTGCATGCGGAAACGCTCGGCATGATCGACCGTGTGCGCGAGCGCTACGGCTACGAGATCGAGCAGTTCCATCCGCAGCAGGATGCCGTCGATGAATACGTCGGGCAGCACGGCCTGAACGCGTTCTACGAGAGCATCGATCTGCGCAAGCGCTGCTGCGAGATCCGCAAGGTCGAGCCGCTCAATCGCGCGCTTTCGGACGTTTCGGCGTGGGTCACGGGCCAGCGCCGCGAGCAGTCGGTCACGCGCGCGGAGCTGCACGAGGAAGAGCAGGACCACGCGCGCGGCATCGCCAAGTTCAATCCGCTCGCGGACTGGACCGAGGCCGAGGTGTGGACGTATCTGCGCGCCTTCGACGTGCCGGTGAACCCGCTGCACGCGCGCGGCTACCCGAGCATCGGCTGCGAGCCCTGTACGCGGGCCGTGCGTCCGGGCGAGGACAGCCGGGCAGGCCGCTGGTGGTGGGAGTCGCGCGACACGAAGGAATGCGGGCTGCACATCACGTCGGTTTCCGCGATTCCGGTCGTGCAGGCGCCGGCCGCCGGGGGCACGCAGTAGAATTGAAAGTTGGCGCGCGAGGGGACTTCCCGGTGCGCGCCGTCGTAGAGCAAGCATGCAGCGTCGTATGGCGAGTGCCGCGCGGCGCGAATCTCCGAAGGATCTCACTATGAGCACGACGCTCGAACCCACTGTGAACGCGCCGCTGAACGTCACCGCCAACCGCATGGACCATCTCGACTGGCTCGAAGCCGAGTCGATCCACATCCTGCGCGAACTCGTTGCCGAGTGCAGCAAGCCCGCGCTGCTGTTCTCGGGCGGCAAGGACTCGGTGGT
>JAITTX010000283.1 GCA_031286755.1 Paraburkholderia sp. | reverse complement strand
CGCGCTCGCGCAGGCTCAGGAGGCCCAGCCCGAAGCGGGCTGAGCCTGAACCGCTGTTTGCGACGCGGCACGCCGCACTCAGAAGTACGTCTCGATCACTTCGGTCACGCGATATTTCGCATCGAGCATCAGCACCTGACGCCACTTGTCGAACGTGAGGCAGGGGTGCGAAATGTCGAAGCCGATCATGTCGCCGACCTTGATGTCGGCGCCGGCCGGGATCTGCAGATAGGCGTGCTGGTCCATCATCTGGAAGATTTCCCAGCCCTCGCTTGCGGCGATCTCACGCGGCGCGCCGCCACCGCCATTCGACGGACGATAGTGGCGCGTCGGCTCCGGAAAGCCCGCGTCGAAAGCCGCGTCGCGCTTGCCGAAACCGACGATCGCGCGGCCCGGCTCCGGAATCGACTGCACATAGGCCCACACCTGCAGCGCGGGCAGGAGCGCCACGCCCATCTCGCGCGCGACCGGGTTGCGCGTGAGGATTTGCGACTGCGCCTGCTTGTAGACGCCCACATCGTGCGTGAGATAGCAGCCGGGGCGCAGCACGACGTCGATCGTGCCGGCTTGCGTGCCTTTCGCGAACTCCTCGGCCACCACGTCGTACCACGCCGATCCCGCGCCCGAAAGCAGGGCCGGCGAGCGCGAGAAGCGGCCAGCGGCGACCAGTTCCTCGGTCACGTTGAGCGCGTCGCGCAGGAAGGTGCGTACCTCGCTTTCTTCCTTGAGGACGCCCTCGTAGATTTCCACGCCCGCGAGCTTGAGCGAGTCGGGATAGCGCGCGATCGCGTCGAGCACGGCGCGGCGCGTGTCCGCATCGCGCACGCCGGTGCGCCCGCGCGGCACGCCCAGTTCGAGCAGCACTTGCAGCGTGCGGCGCGAGGCGCGGAAGAATTCGCCCAGTTGCTCGACGCCTTCCACCGTATCCACGAGGCAGAAAAACTCGAAGTCGGGGTCGCTCAGCAACTCGGCGATGATGGCCATGTTGTGGCGACCCACGAGCTGGTTTGCCATCAGCACGCGCGATATGCCGCCACGATATGCCGCGCGCGTCTGGTGCGCCGTGGCGAGCGTGATACCCCACGCGCCCGTTTCGATCTGGCGGCGGAACAGTTGCGGCGCCATCGTGGTCTTGCCGTGCGGCGCGAGCTTCACGCCGTAGCGCGTGACGAAGTCCTGCATCCACTTGAGGTTGTGTTCGACGCGGTCGGCGTACAGGACGGCTGCCGGCAGGCTCACGTCTTCGGCGAGCAGATTCCA
This sequence comes from Paraburkholderia sp., assembly GCA_031286755.1. Lineage (GTDB taxonomy): Bacteria > Pseudomonadota > Gammaproteobacteria > Burkholderiales > Burkholderiaceae > Paraburkholderia. Next base: position 5,252 of record JAITTX010000283.1, on the reverse strand, counting down.
CTCGAGGCGCGCCGCGTCTCCCAGCGGCACGCTCGCGCCCGGCAGGTTGCCGAGGCCCTTGCTGTTCGGGTCGATCGTTGCACTCTGATAGTTTGTAACTTTCATTTCCGTTCGCTCCATACTCTCCATTGCGCCTCTATACTGCGGACATTGCAGGGGAGGCGTTGACTCGGAGATAGTACACAAAGTACCATCTCTTCGGGAAATGTTATTTATTAACAGATTGTTGTCGCCTGTTTATCGCTGTTTGCCCTGAGACCCGCACGCCCTTCATGAATTCAGCCGCCGAACCGGGACGTTTCGACATCGTCGCCCGAATTGCGCAATGCGTGCCGGATCTGCGTCCGGCCGAGCGCGACGTCGCCGCTCTGATTCTCGACGACCTCGCCGCCGCCGCGCGGGCGAGCATCGGCGAGCTGGCGCGGCGCGCGGGCGTGAGCGTGGCTTCCGTCACGCGCTTCGCGAAGGCGGTGGGCTGCCACGATGTGCGCGAGCTCAAGCTGCGGCTTGCCCAGGCCGCGGCCGTGGGCGAGCGCTTTTTGCGCGCCGCCCACGAAGATGACGGCAGCCGGGGCGCGGGCAAGGACGGGCCGGGCAGGCGTCGTGCCGGTGGTGCATCGTCTTCTGTGCCGCCCGAGGAGGCGCTTGCCACGCGCGTCTACGACGAAATCCATGCCGCGCTCGCGCGCAACCACGAGTTGCTGTGCCAGGCGCCGTTCGCCGGGGCCGCCGCCGCGCTGGCGCAGGCGCGCATGATCTATGTGTTCGGCATGGGCGGCGGCTCCAGCGCGCTCGCCGACGAAATGCGCTTCCGGCTCGTGCGCCTCGGCCGTCCGGTCGCGTCGTATCAGGACAGCCTGCTGCAGCGCATGGTCGCGAGCACGCTCTCGTCCGATTGCGTGGTCGTCGCGCTTTCCGTAACAGGGCGCGTGCCCGAGCTGCTCGACGCGTGCCGCATCGCGCGCGGCTATGGCGCGAAGCTGGTCGCGCTCACCGCGCCGGCGTCGCCGCTCGCCGCGCTTGCCGACTGGCTCGTGCCGATCGTCGCGAGCGAGACCGATTTCATTTACAAGCCCTCGTCGTCGCGTTACGCGATGATGATGGCGCTCGATGTGCTCGTGACGGAGCTCGCGCTCGCGCAGCCCGAAGCGAGCCGCGAATTGCTGCGCCGCATGAAGCTCACGCTCGACACGCATCGCGGCACGGCCGGGCGCGGCGGAGAGCGCCAACCGCTGGGCGATTGACAACTTTGGATGGGACCGGAGCCAACGCTCCGGAACGACAGGAGAACAAGCCATGCATTCGCATCCGGAAGCCGCCGACACCCTGATCGTCGGCGCCACGCTCTACGACGGCACCGGCGCGCCGGGCGTCGAGCGCGACGTCGCGCTGCGCGATGGCCGCATCGCCGCCATCGGCAATCTGTCGAACTGGCTCGCGGAGGAGGTGATCGAGGCCAATGGGCGCGCGCTCGCGCCGGGTTTCATCGACGTCCACACGCACGACGACACGCACGTGATCCGCTCGCCGCAGATGCTGCCGAAGATCAGCCAGGGCGTGACCACGGTAATCGTCGGCAACTGCGGGATCAGCGCTTCGCCGGTGTCGCTCAAGGGCGAGCCGCCCGATCCCATGAATCTGCTCGGCGAGCGCGAGGCGTTCCAGTACCCGACCTTCGCGGCTTACGTGGACGCCGTGAACGGGGTGAAGCCCGCGGTGAACGTGGGCGCGCTGATCGGTCACACGGCGCTGCGCAACAACCACATGGACGACCTCAAGCGCGCCGCCACCGGCGACGAGATCGCGGCCATGCGCGCGCAGCTCGAAGAGGCGCTCGCCCATGGCGCGCTCGGGCTCTCCACTGGGCTCGCGTACGGCAATGCCTTCGCGGCGTCGACCGAGGAAGTCGCCTCGCTCGCCGAACCGCTCGCCGCCGCCGGCGCGCTCTACACAACGCACATGCGCACCGAGTTCGACGCCATCCTCGAGGCCATGGAGGAGGCGTATCACGTCGGCAAGCACGCGCGCGTGCCGGTCATCATTTCGCATCTGAAGTGCGCGGGCCCGTCGAACTGGGGGCGCAGCACGGAAGTGCTCGCGTCGCTCGAGGGCGCGCGCAAGTATCAGCCGGTGGGCTGCGACTGCTATCCGTACAGCCGCAGTTCGTCCACGCTCGACCTCAAGCAGGTGACGGGCGACATCGACATCACGATCACGTGGTCGACGCCGCATCCCGAGCAGGCGGGCAAGCTCATCAAGGACATCGCGGCCGAATGGGGCGTCTCGCAGCAGGAGGCCGGCAAGCGCCTGCAGCCGGCGGGCGCGGTCTATCACAACATGTCCGAGGACGACGTGCGTCGCATCCTTTCGCATCCGATGACGATGGTAGGCTCGGACGGCCTGCCGAACGACCCGCTGCCGCATCCACGCCTGTGGGGCGCGTTCCCGCGCGTGCTCGGCCACTACGCGCGCGACGTGGAACTGCTGCCGCTCGAAGAGGCGGTGCGCAAGATGACGGGCCTCTCGGCGCGGCGCTTCGGCCTCACGCAGCGCGGCGAGGTGCACGTGGGCTGGCACGCCGATCTCGTGCTGTTCGATCCCGCGAAGGTGCGCGACGCCGCGACCTTCGAGAAGCCGCAGCAGGTAGCCGAAGGCATCGACGCGGTATGGGTGAACGGCGTGCTCTCGTACCGCGACGGCCAGCCGACCGGCGCGCGCGCGGGGCACTTTGTCGCGAGGGGGGCGCGCGACGCGCAGGCTTTCTGAGCGCGGCTTAACAGATTCAGATACACCATTTCGACCCAGGCGTGCGCGGTATCCGGCGTCAGCCGCGAAGCCGCATGCGCCGCACGAACTCAAAGGAGCAAACGATGAAACGAATTGGAGCGGAAGGCGGCAAGGGCCAGGGCGGACAACATCTGCCGTTCGCGCGCGCGGTGGAAGCCGACGGCTGGCTGTACGTCTCGGGCCAGACGCCGATGGAAGGCGGCGAGGTGATCAACGGCGGCATCGTCGAGCAGTCGCACAAGGCCATCCAGAATCTTTTCGCTATCCTGAAGGAAGCCGGCTATGGCGCCGAGCACGTGGTGCGTTGTGGCGTGTGGCTCGACGACGCGCGCGACTTCCAGTCGTTCAACAAGGTGTTCCGCGAATACTTCGGCGAGCATCCGCCGGCGCGCGCCTGCGTGCAGTCGAGCATGGTGGTGGACTGCAAGGTCGAGGTCGATTGCGTCGCCTATAAGGCGCCGGCCGGGAAGTAAGGGCTGGCGGGGCGTGAGAGCGCCTCGCGACTGTTGTGAAAAACGGCCGCCAGGGTTATCTGGCGGCCGTTTTTTCGTTCGTATCGCCGCCGCGCGGCGTGCCCTGCGTGATGCGCAACTCGATCTTCATGCCCGCGGCCACGGCCATGTTGATGAGCGAGTCGAGCGAGAACAGCCTGATCTTGCCGCGCATGAGATCGGACACGCGTGGCTGCGTCACACCGAACAGCCGGGCTGCCTGGGCCTGGCTCATCTTGTTGCGCTTGATGTACTCCTCGAGCGCGATCATCAAGTCGCAGCGCAGGGTCATGTTTTGCGCGGCTTCGGGCGTGTCTTCGAGCGCGTCCCAGACACTGTCGAATGGTTGAATCTTCATGGTTCGGATTCCTGTATCAGCGCTGCGCGGTAACGCTGCCTGGCAAGCGAAAGGTCGGTAAACGCCGTCTTTTCCGTTTTCTTCCTGAAACAGTGCAGCACGTGAACGGCATTGCGAATGCTCGCCACATAGAGTCGCGAAATGCGCCGTGTTGGTCATGAATGCGAATCTCGCGCGTGCTAGGACCCACGGGCGTCATGAGTTTCCAGTCGTGCGGATCGAGGCCATGCTGTACGCGGCGCAGTTGGCGCCCCGCTTCGCAGCGCGCTTTCCCGGGAAAGCCCTTGAGATCGGACAGCGCGCTGCCGCAGAACTCCACTGGCTTTACATCGCTGATCTTATACAAGATTTTATATGCCCTCCAGAGGCCAAACCACCCGGCCAGCGCCGGGAATGACATGGCTCAAGTCTCTGAATGAACAGGTGTTTCCGCCCCGATTGCATCAAGCGCCAACGCATTTCATCGCGTCATTAGCCGTCCAGACAGGGGCTCAAATTCCCAATATTTGAGCGACCCAATCACATATTGGAGATCGCGAAAAAAGCGCCCTACAATCCGATCCATCCGACATGACGCGCCACGTGCCCGAAACAAGCGCGTGCAGAGTGCAAGTCGGTATAGCCCAGACAAAAGCCCACGGTTGCGCCAATCGCGCGTTTCCACAGGCAAAAATCGGAGACGTCAGCCATGTTCCAGCCCGCGAAGTGCGCGGCCTCGTGCCGCCCGCCGTCACGCGCGAAAGCGTGTCCCGGCTTTCCGAACCATGGCTCACAGCTGTCGTCCGACGCCGTGCGCTTATTCCCGTCTCTCTGACCGGCCTCGCCATGAATAAAGCGATGTTCCCGAACGTTGCCGAGCGTGCCCCCGGTGCCGAAGCCACGCCGGCCGCTGAATCCGCCACAGCCGCTCCAGCCGCAGCCGGACGCGCGCAGTCGCAAGCCAGAACGCGCGCTGGCGCCGACGAGATCGTCGGCCTGCCGGGCGCGCTGCTCGACGGCTCGGCGCAAGCCGGCACGCAGACACTCCTGCGCGGCCTCGCGATTCTCGAAGCCGCCGCGGCCGGCGTGCGCGACCTGCGCTCGTTCGGCGCGGTGCTCGGCACGACGCGCAGCACCACCCACCGGCTCGTTTCGAGCCTCGTTCAGGCGCGCTACCTGCGCCAGGTGCAGGGCGGCTACCTGCTCGGCCCGAAGCTCATCGAGCTCGGCACGATCGCGCTCGAGCAGATGCCGCTCACGGCGGTTGCGCGCACGCACCTCGAAGCGCTTGCCGACGCGACGCTCGACACGATCCACCTGGGCGTGCGCGACGGCGACGACGTGCTCTACATCGACAAGATCCCCGGCCAGCGCGGCCTCGAAATGCGCTCGCGCGTGGGGCACCGCATGCCGCTCGCGTCCACGGGTATCGGCAAGGCCATGATGCTCGACCTCGCGCCGCAGTCCTGGCGCGATTTGTTCGAGGCGTCGCGGCGCGCGCTCGCGGGCGTGAGCTTCCGTCCCGATCACAATCTCGACCCCGACACCTTCCTCAAGCGCATGACCACATATTCGGCCGGAGGCTACACCTTCGATCTCGAGGAGAACGAAATTTCGATCCGCTGCGTGGCCGCGCC
>JAITTX010000279.1 GCA_031286755.1 Paraburkholderia sp. | reverse complement strand
AATTGCCGTCAACCCTTTGCGAGTTCGCGCACGTCGGCCGTTGGCGTAGTGCCGAACGCATCGCTCAGCACGTAGTCGATCAGTTGCCGCGCCGCTTGCTCCGGCGAGGCCAGTTGACCGCTTTCCTTCAGTTGTTCGAAGCGCTCCCGCAAGGGGAATTTGTCGGCGCCAGTGGCGCGGATGGTGGCCTGCATGCCGGTGTCCACCACGCCCGGCGCGATGCTGCAGATGCGCAGCGCGAGCGGCGCGTCGAGCGCCACGGCGCGGGCGTGATGATCGAGCGCGGCCTTGGTGGCGCAATAGACGCTCCAGCCCGCATAGGTATTGCGAGCCGCGCCGCTCGAGATGTGCACGATGCGGCGGTCCTGCGCGTGGCCCGATGCTTCGAGCGAGGCGAGCGCATTGGCGAGCATCAGCGGCGCCGCGACATTGAGCGTGACCGCGCGAGCGATGGCGCCGGCGTCCTGGGCGCCCAGCGGCGCGATCGGCTCGACGGTGCCCGCATTGTTGAACAGCAGCACGCATTGGGCGCCGTGCGCGAACTGGCGCAGCGCGCCGCTCGCGAGCCAGCGCTCGAGCGCGGCGGGATCGGCGAGATCGAGCGCGGCTTCCCTGAATTGCGCGGCGGACGCTTGCTGCCCGCGAGCGGCAAGCGTGGGATGCGCGCTGCGGCCGAGGCCGAAAACGTCGATCTGGCGCTCCAGCAGCAGTTCTGCAAGGGCGGCGCCGAGTCCGCGGGAATGGCCGGTCACGATGGCGCGAATCGGAGAGAGAGTCATGGTGGGGGCTGTCATGGTTGGCGGGAAAAAGCGCGATGCGCGCGGACGGCGGCGTGCATCGGCCGATGAAAACAGGTAACCGCTGCAGATGCCCGAAGCGCGAAACGCGCCAATCAGGGGGCGCCCGACTGAGGCAATCCGGGGGCGGTCGCGGGGGGCCGATTGATGCGGATTCATGCATCCGGCAAGACGTATTCCGGACTTTACGCCGACGAAACAGGCCCGGTTCGACGGTCGCGCTACCTGCTCCGAAGCAGGGGGCCCGCGTGCCGGAACAAAAAGCGCTGCGCGAATTCGGTATCATAGCGTCCGATCCAATAAGGAAGAGATCTGGACGTGAAAGCCGCATCGCAACACCGCCGTACCCTGAGCTTCAAGGAAGGCCTTCTGGAAATCAAGAAGAGCATGGGCCTGGGTACCGAGCAGCCTCCCGAAGAACAGACGCAATCGTCGCAACGCCGGCATGCGTCCAAAGGAACCAGCGCGGGCGCAAAGACCGGGCCGCAGAAGGGCGCTCAGGGTCAGCGGCGCGCGCAAGGCGCGCCCGGCCACAAGGGGGCCAAAGGGCCCCAGGGGCCGCGTCCCGGCGGCGCGGGCACGGACGAGGCGCGCGCGCGCTCCCAGCCGCGCGGCGAGGCGCAGGGCAAGCCAGCCGGCGAGGCGGGCGAGCAGCGCCGCGACGCCAGGGGCCAGCAGCCGCGCCCGGCGCGCGGCCCTCGCGATGGCGAGCGCGGCGCCCAGCGCCAGCGTCCGGCGCGCCAGCAGCAGTCGATGGCCAATCTGAGCGAGGCCGAAAAGGCGCGCATCGAGCGCAATCGCCAGCTCAACGCGGTCTGGAACGTTTTCGCCAAGCACTATCCGGCGTTCCGCGAGCGTTTGCCGCTGAAGATCGGCGTGGTCGAGGATCTGGTCACGCGCCATCCCGATTACGAGCGCACGCTGATCGTGGCCGTGCTCAAGCGCCACGTGAATCATCCGCGCTACCACGAGCGCGTGGCCGAAGGCGGCTCGCGCTACGAGCTGGACGGCAGCGCCTCGGAAGGCCCGGGCATCGATCCTTCGCACGTTGGCCGCGCCAAGGCGGCGCTCACGCACCAGAAGGCAAAGGCCGAGGCGCGCGCCAGGGAGCAGGCGGGCGGCAAGGCAGGGCAGGCGTCCGGGCAGGCCGCCGCGCCCGCGGCTGCCGCCGTTGCCGATCCGGCAGCGCCCACGCAGGATCCCGCTGCGGTCGCGCAACCCGCTGAGCACGCTGCGGCCGCGCCGCAGCAATCGGCCGGGACGGTACCGGAGCAAGCCCCCGAGGCCGCCGCCCAGGCGCCGGGCAACGACGGCGAAGCGCCCGCGGCGCAGGGCTGAGCGGCGCATCGCCAGAACCCGGGCAGGAGAGCCACCCCTTTTACCGGGGTGGCTCGTCTTCATGGCCAGGCACCTGACGTGCACGCCACCCGGGAATCCAGGGCAATAGAGCGATTGAACCAGGAGCGCGCCAGCTTCAGCGTTCGCGCGAGCGGGCGTTGCCGCGGGTTTCGAGCACACCGCGCATGGCCGCTGCATCGCCAACCGGAGCGCTCGCCGGCGCAGGTTGCGGGGACGTCGTGGGCGTTGGCGCTGCCGGCGCCGCGCTGGCTGGCGACGCCGTGGCGAAGGCCCGGGGCAATTCGCTCGCGGCCACTCCACCGGTCATGCCGGCAGAGAAGACACCATTAAAAGTTGCCGGCGCATCCACCGCGGCCGCGCGCGCGGCTATGCCCGCTTGTGGCGCGCTCGCCACGTCCAGCACGCGGCTGAATTCCGCGGCGCGCATGCGGATTTTTTCCGCATAAGCCTTCGAGCCGCCGTAATTCTTCATCGCCGCGTCGAGATCGCCGCCGGCCGCGCGCCGGTAGCCATAGAGAATCGATGAGCCCACATCGATATTGACCTCGGGGTCCGTGAGATCCTTCCCGTTGCGCAGCAAATTGCGGTGAGCCGAGGGCACGACCTGCATGAGCCCGGTCGCGTTGTTCGAGCCGCGCGCCTTCTCGCGAAAGCGCGACTCGATCGAGATGATGGCGAGGAGCACGGCGGGCGGCAGCGAGTATTTCTCGGCGGCCGTGGTGACGGCCTGCGAAATCAGGGCAGCCTTTTCCTTTGCCAGCCCGAACTTCTGGCTCAGGTAATTGGGGAGCTTCTTGTCGTCTCCTGGAGGCTGCTGGGCCGCCGCGTATTGCACAAGGCCAGGCAGCATGACGAGCAGGCAGAGTAACCGCCTCATGGCCGGTCCTTTTCGTGTGATTACGTGAGCAAACAACGGGTGAGCGAATGGAAGGCGCCCAGTATATCCGGCCATGAAAAAAGACAGCCGGGACATGGCCCGGCTGTGGATCTCAATGCGCTTCGCGCTGAGCTTGCTCAGACTTTATCGACGGAAGCCTTGTAGATTTCGTCGATGCTCGCAGCGAGCGCGGCATCGAATTGCGCATCGCTCATCTGCCGGGTGAGGTCGTTGATGAGCGCGCGCGAGAAGCTCGCGATCATGCCGTGATTGGCCGCCAGCCGCTGGCAGGCATCGCTGCGCGTGTAGCCGCCCGAGAGCGCGACCACGCGCACGACGCGCGGGTGATCGATGAGCGGCTTGTAGAAGTCGGGCGTGTCGGGAATCGTCAGCTTGATCATGACGTTGCGCGAAGCGGGCAGGGCGTCGAGCCCCTTGAGCAGTTCGTCGCGCAACAGCGCTTCGGCCTGCGCCTTGTCGGGCGCCTTGATCGACACCTCGGGTTCGAGAATCGGCACGAGCCCGCGCGCGCCGATCTGCTCGCCCACCTCGAACTGCTGCCTCGCGATGGCCGCGATGCCCGCGGGCGACGCGTGCTCGATCACCGAGCGCATCTTGGTGCCGAAGATGCCGGCTTTCAGCGCGCGCTCGAGCAACACGCCGAGGCCGGGCATCGGCTTCATGAGCCGCACGCCGTCCGCCTCGGCTTCGAGCCCTTTGTCGACTTTGAGGAAGGGCACCACGCCGCGCTCTTCCCAGAGAAATGCCGGCACCGGCTTGCCGTGCGCCTGGCCGTCCATGGTCTGCTCGAAGAGAATCGCGCCGATCACCTTCGCGCCCGTGAAGGCCGGCGCGCTGACGATGCGCACGCGCATCTCGTGCATGAGCCGGAACATCTCGGCCTCGCCGCTGTACTCGCTCTCCGGGATGCCGTACTGCCGCAGCGCGCCTGGCGTCGAGCCGCCACTCTGGTCGAGCGCGGCGATGAACCCCGGCTTGTCGCGCATCTGCTGCAACATCGTGTCGTTGGCCATGTTCAAACCTCCCGAAAAAGGCGCCGGCGCGCGGCGCGGTGATGTGGGGCCCGCTGTTCGGACCAGCGGCTGGGGCCGGCTGCTGGAACCCGCCGGTGGAACCCATTGCAGGAACCCGATTCAGGCCGCATTCGATCCGGTGAGTGTACCGGCGCAACGCGGCAGCGTCTCGGCTGATGTGTGCGGCAACCACCGGCCGCGCGTGCAGCGCGCCCGGCTGCTGAAGGAGCAAGCGCAATGCCAGCGTCAGACCAGCACCTGCGCGGACGCCGACCGGTCGCTCGCAAGCAGCGTCGATAGCCGCCGCAGCGCAGCCTGCAAGCGCGTGCGCTCGACGGTGGCGCCCAGCGAGATGCGGATCGCGTTGGCTGCGCTGGCCGTGTTGCCGGCCGCGCCCGCGCCTGGCTCGAACGCCGTGGACGGCGCCACGGCGAGTCCTTCGGTGCTCGCGGTCGCCGCCAGTTCGCGCGCCTGCCAGTAGCTCGGCAGCGCGTACCAGAGATGAATGCCTGCGTTCTCGCCCGTCGCCGGGCCGAGCGTCTGCGCCGCCATGCGCTGACGTGCCTGCGCCTCGGCGCGCACGCCTGCGAAGATGTGTGCGGCCGTGCCGTCCTCGATCCATTGCAGCGCCAGCGCGTTTGTGAGCGGCGCGGCCATGAGCGAGAACGTGCGCAGCGCGGCCAGCGCGCGCACGTGCGATGCCGCGTCGGGGAGCGCCAGGAACGCCGTGCGCAGGCCGGGCGAAAGCGTTTTCGAAAGCGTGGAGAGGTAGCAGACCTGCGCCGGCGCAAGACGCGCGAGCGGTGGTGGCGCATCGGGCGCGAAGCGCCAGTAGGGATCGTCTTCGACAATGCGCAGGCCGCAGCGCGCCGCCACCGCCAGGATCGCGCGGCGGCGCGCCTCCGGCATGGTCCTGGCGGTGGGGTTCTGCAGCGTGGGGTTCAGGTACAGGAGGCGTGCGCCGTGCGGACCATCCAGGTCGTGCAGACGGCACGCGGCTTCTAGCGCATCGGGCAGCATGCCGTCGGCATCCGTTGCCACGGTTTCCAGGCGGCGCCCCAATTGAGCAACCGCGTGCGGCAGCCCCGGATAGACGAGCGGCTCGCTCAGCACCGTATCTCCCGGCCCCGTGAACGCGAGGATCAACGCGGCCAGCGCCGCCTGCGCGCCGGAACACACCATGATGCGCGCGGGGTCGATCTTGCCGAGCATCGGCTCGAGCCATTTCGCGCCCGTCGCGCAATCGGCCGCGCTGCCACCGCCGATGTGATAGGTCATCAGCAAGTCGGCGTCGCTGCGCAGCAAGAGGCGGGAGAGGCCTTCGCGCAGCAGCGCGTCGGTGTCGATGCCGGCCGGCGGGGGCGGGATGTTCATGCTCAGGTCCACGCGCCGCTCGAGCGCCGCGCGCGGCGCCGCGATGAAGGTGCCGAGCGGTCCGCGCGCCTCGATCAGCGCGCGCCGCCGCGCCTCGTTGAAACCGCGCGTGATGGTGGTGAGATCCACGCCGAGCAGCGCCGCGAGCGCGCGCTGCGCGGGCACGCGCTCGCCCGGCGTCAGCGTGCCTTCGGCCACCGCGCACTCGATGAAATCAACGAGCCGCAGATAGCGCGGCCCGCTGCCGCCCTGTAACGCCGAAGCCCAGGTCCTGGCCCATTCGGGAGCCGTGTTGTCCGGATCGATCAGGTCGGTTCGCGCCATTTTGTCGCAGATGTATGCATGATGTCTTACTCTAGCATGCGGACACGAATCGCATAAATCCATACATATATGGCTATGTATGGTTGCTCAGGCTGGCTATGCGGGCGGCCGTGTCCGGACGCTGTCGTGAAAGCGCTGTGAGCACGTATGGATGGGTTTGCGCGATGAGTCAACCACGGAACCCCGACATGCGCATCCCCCACACACGAAGAGGACCGGCCGCCGAAGCCGGCCCGCCGCTTTCACAACCGGCTTCCCGCTTACGCTCATCTCCCCCGCGCGCCATGCGCGCCGCACGCACTGCCGCAACGCTTGCGGGCGCGGCCGGGCTCGCGCTGCTCGGCGGCTGCAACTCCGTGCTGCTCGACCCGAAAGGCGATATCGGCGTGCAGGAGAAGAACCTCATCCTGATCTCGCTCGGCCTGATGCTGCTCGTGGTGATTCCCGTGATCGCACTCACGCTCTGGTTCGCGTGGCGCTATCGTGCGTCCAACACGCGCGCGACCTATGCGCCGAAGTGGGCGCATTCGACCGCCATCGAGGTCGTGGTGTGGTCGATCCCTTGCGTGATCGTGCTCACGCTCGGCGCGCTGATCTGGCGCACGACGCATTCGCTCGATCCGTACAAGCCGATTGAATCGCAGCAGAAGCCGATTCGCGTGGACGTGGTCGCGCTGAACTGGAAGTGGCTCTTCATCTATCCGGATTACGGCGTCGCCTCGGTGAACCAGCTGGCGATTCCGGTCGACACGCCCGTGTCGTTCCGCCTGACCGCCGACTCGCTGATGAACTCGTTCTTCATTCCGCAACTGGGCAGCCAGGTCTACGCGATGGCGGGCATGCAGACGCAGTTGCATCTGATCGCGAACCACCCCGGCACCTATGCGGGCCGCTCGGCGTCGTTCAGTGGATCGGGCTTCTCCGACATGCATTTCGACACGCTCGCCACGAGCCGCGCCGATTTCGACGCGTGGATCGCGCGCGCGAAAGCCTCGCCGGCGGTGCTGAGCCGCGGCGCCTACCAGCACCTCGCGCAGCCTGGCGAGAAGACGCCCGTCGCCCTCTATTCGAACGTCGCGGCAGGCCTCTTCGACGGCGTGGTCGGCCAGTACATGCGCGACGCGCACGGCAATCCGATTTGCGGCACGGGCGCGAACGTTCCCGCACTCACCCTTGAACGCAGCGGGGCACGCGCGCCCGCCACCCTCGCAGCGGAGTAAACACACATGTTCGGAAAACTCACGCTCGATGCCGTTCCCTGGCACGAGCCGATCATCATGAGCACGGGCGTCGCAGTGGCGCTCGGCGGTCTTGCCTTGCTCGCCGCGATCACGATCGCGGGGAAGTGGGGCTATTTGTGGCGCGAGTGGATCACCTCGGTGGACCACAAGCGCATCGGCATCATGTACATCGTGCTCGCGATCGTCATGTTGCTGCGCGGTTTCGCCGACGCGATCATGATGCGCGCGCAGCAGGCCGTTGCCTACAACGACGCGGCGGGCTATCTGCCCCCGCATCACTACGACCAGATCTTCACGGCGCACGGCGTCATCATGATCTTCTTCGTGGCCACGCCGCTCATTCTCGGGCTCATGAACGTGGTCGTGCCGCTGCAGATCGGCGCGCGCGACGTGGCGTATCCGTTCGTGAACTCGCTCTCCTACTGGCTCGCGGTGGTGGGTGCGGTGCTGGTGATGGTCTCGATGTTCGTGGGCGACTTCGCCGCGACGGGCTGGGTCGCGTATCCGCCGCTCTCGGGACTGGGCTACAGCCCGACAGTCGGCGTGGACTACTACATATGGTCGCTCCAGCTATCGGGGCTGGGCACGACGCTCTCGGGCATCAATTTCATCGTGACGATCCTGCGCATGCGCGCGCCCGGCATGAACCTCATGAAGATGCCGGTGTTCGTGTGGACGGCGTTCATCACCAACATCCTGATCGTTGCGGTGTTCCCGGTGCTGACCGGCACGCTCGCGCTGCTCACGATGGACCGCTATCTCGACATGCATTTCTTCACGAACGAGCTCGGCGGCAACGCGATGATGTACATCAACCTGATCTGGGTATGGGGCCACCCCGAGGTGTACATCCTGATCCTGCCGGCATTCGGCGCGTATTCGGAGATCATCGCCACATTCTCGGGCAAGCCGCTGTTCGGCTACAAGTCGATGGTGTATGCCACGTCGTCGATCGGCATTCTCTCGTTCTTCGTCTGGCTCCATCACTTCTTCACGATGGGCTCGGGCGCGAACGTCAACGCGTTCTTCGGCATCATGACCACGGTCATTTCGATTCCGACCGGCGTGAAGCTGTTCAACTGGCTCTTCACCATGTATCGCGGCCGCATCCGCTATCACAGCGCCACGCTCTGGACCATCGGCTTCATGGTGACGTTCGCCGTGGGCGGCATGACCGGCGTGCTGCTCGCCGTGCCGGGCGCGGACTTCGTGCTGCACAACTCGCTGTTCCTCGTCGCGCACTTCCATAACGTGATCATCGGCGGCGTGGTGTTCGGCTGTCTCGCGGGCATCAGCTTCTGGTTCCCGAAGGTATTCGGCTTCACGCTCGACGAGTTCTGGGGCAAGGTGTCGTTCTGGTGCTGGCTGATCGGTTATTGGCTCGCGTTCACGCCGCTCTATATCCTCGGCTTCGAAGGCATGACGCGCCGCATGAATCACTACGCGGTGCCCGGCTGGCATCCGTGGCTCGTGGTGGCGCTCGTGGGCGCGGTGTTCGTGGGCCTCGGCATCGTCGCCTTTGTGGTGCAGCTTTACGTGAGCATTCGCAACCGCGATGCGCTCCGCGACCTCACCGGCGACCCGTGGGACGGCCGCAGCCTCGAATGGTCGACGGCCTCGCCCGCGCCGTTCTACAACTTCGCCGTGCTGCCGGAGATCACCTCGATGGAGCAGCACTGGGACAACAAGGAAGCAGGCCGCGCGTACGTGCAGCCGCGCGCCTACGAAGACATCCATATGCCGCGCAACACGGGCGCGGGCTTCATCATCGCCGCGTTCGGCCTGCTGTTCGGCTTCGCCTTCGTGTGGCACATGTGGCCGTTCGCGGCGCTGGGGCTCGCCGGCATGATTGCCACGTTCATCGTGCGCAGCTACGACCAGGACGTCGATTACTGGGTGCCGGCCGCCGAGGTGGCGCGCATCGAGAACGCACGCTTCAGGCAACTCGATATCGCAGAGCGTTCCGAACAATCCGAACAAATCGAGGAGATGGCTTAACCATGGCACACGCTGCTACCACTCACGCCCATGGGCACGGCCACGATCACAGTCACGACGATGGCACCAAAACCACGCTGGGGTTCTGGATCTACCTGATGAGCGACTGCCTCATCTTCGCGACGCTCTTCGCCACCTTCGGCGTGCTCGCGAATGCGACGGCGGGCGGCCCCGGCGCCAGGCAGCTCTTCGAGCTGCCTTACGTGCTCGGCGAAACGCTGTTGCTGCTCGCGAGCAGCGTGACGTTCGGCATGGCGATGCTGGGCCTGCATGCCGCGCGCCGCGCGCAGGTCATTCTCTGGCTCGCAATCACGTTCGCGTTTGGCGCAGGCTTCGTCGGCATGGAGGTGAACGAGTTCGCGAAGCTCATCGCCGATGGCGCGGGACCGCATGTGAGCGCGTATCTCTCGGCGTATTTCACGCTGGTCGGCACGCACGGCCTGCACGTCACGGCCGGTCTGCTGTGGCTCGCGATCATGATGCATCAGACCTGGAAGTTCGGCCTCACCGGCGCGATCCGCCGCCGTCTCGCATGCCTGAGCTTGTTCTGGCACTTCCTGGATCTCGTGTGGATCTGCGTTTTCACTTTTGTTTATCTGCGAGGCATGCTGTGAGTCCAACCAACATTACGCATTCGGGCAGTCACGGCCGCGGTCACGACAACTCGCACGGCAGTCTCAAGAGCTACATGATCGGCACCATGCTGTCGCTCGTGCTCACGCTCTTGTCGTTCGGCGTGGTCATGTACCACCTCGTCTCGCCTGAGACAGGGCTCGTAGCCATCGTCGTGCTGTGCGTCGCCCAGCTCGTGGTGCAGCTTGTGTATTTCCTGCACGTCGGCACTGCGCGCAGCCAGCGTGCGAACACCGGCATCTTCGTGTGCACGGCGTTCCTGATCGTGGTGATCGTCGGGCTATCGCTGTGGGTCATGCACAACGCAAACGTCAACATGATGCCCACGCAGATCAGCATCGAACGCGCGCTGGCGCGCGACTGATTCCGCGCATCCGCACGTGGATGCACACACCCGGCCGGCAACGCGCACGCGCATCGCGCGCGTTGCCAGCATCGGCTCAAGCGGCCTTCAAGACTCTTGCCAGCCTGCGCATGCCCGCGAATATCGCCTCGGCCACGTCGAGCGGAAAGTCGCGGGGAAGCTGCGCGGCGACTTCGCCGATCACGCGCTCGGTGGCGCCGGCCACCGTCGCCATCATTTCCTCGACCTGTTCGGCGGCGAAGCCCACGCGCTGCCCTTGAGCGATCCAGTGGCGCGGCAGGATCTGCGCGATGCGGTAGTGCGCGTTGCGGCCGCGCACGGCCATGGCGAGGCTCGCGCGCTGCGCCGGAAGCTGGTTGCGCCCGCGCCCGATGATGGGATGCGCCGAGAGCACGTCGTAGAGCGGCGTGGCGACGTAGCGGCTGCCTGGCAGATGCGCGATGCTGAAATTCTTGGCGTGGCCGTCCGTGGCGGCGAGCAGCCAGAACACCAGTTGCGCGAGGAAGAAGTGGCGCCGGTCGTCCGCCTGGCGCGAGGAGCCGCCGAGCACCGTCATCACGCTTTCGATGCCGGGCCCGCCGTCCGCCTCGTACTTGTGCAGGCCCGGCGTGCCCGTGGCCTGGCACAGATCCTCCTGCGGCAGGCGCACGATCCAGCGGCCATTGCGCGCCATGCGCCGGTCGAAGCGTTCCACCACGAGCGCCTTGGTGTCTTCGAAATGCGCGATCTCGCAGGACGCGATCGGCAGCCCGAACGCCGCGACGATCTTCGCGCACAGCCATTCGTTCTCGACCGAGGTGCGCATGTCGGCGCGCATGTTGCCGACGAGACCCAGCGGCAGCTTCAGGATGTGCGTGGTGGGCGTGCTGCCCATGGGCAGCAGCCAGCGGTTGCCGTGCCGCAGCAGGGCGGTCTTTTCCTGCGCACCGGCAATCGAGAGGCGCAGGTCGTCCACGCTCTCGTGCTCGCCGAATGGCGGCGCGGCGGTGGTGTCGCGCAGCAGCCGCGCGATGGCCGCAACGGAGAGCGGTTTGCCTTCGATGTTCTCGAGGTCCACCGGCGTCTCGCCGGCCGGCAGCAATTGCAGCGCCCCCACGCAGTCGCGCCCGAGCACGGCGAGAAGCTCGAACGGCGTGATGCCGGCCGTGCGGTAGCGGGCCGCGATGCGCCGCCGGATGCGCTCGCTGTCGGGCAGCAGGTTGTCGAAGTAATCGGCCACGGCCGCGCCGCGCAACGGCTGGTTGCCCGGCGTGAAGGGCAGCGAAAGCGAGAGCGGCCGGCCTTGCTCGTCGTCGCGCCAGGTTTCGAAATAGGCGAGGCGCTCCACGCCTCGCACAATTTCCCAGTACCCGACGGGCAGACCGTTCATCCACAGGTCGAGCCGGTTCGTCTGGCGGGTGCGCGCCATTACCAGTCCTCCCGCTTGCGCGGCTTCGCACTGGGCTTGGGCGCCGCGCGCTTGCCCGCGGCGCCGGTGGCGGCCGTGCGTTTCGCGGCGGCTGGCGCGGCCGTGGGTGCCGCGCGTTTTTTCGCGGCAGCGCTGCGGGTTGCCGGCGCCGAAGCCGCGGAGGACAGGCGCATTTCGACCGCGAACAGCCGCAGCACGCGAAAGAGCCGGTCGACGCTCGCGGCTTCGGGGTGCGCTTCGAAGGCGGCATAGCTTTGCTGGGAGATGCCGAGACGCTGCGCGACCTTTTCCTGGGTCAGGCCGGCTTGCTTGCGAAAGCCCAGCAGCATGGGACGCAACTGGCTGACGGTCTTGAGCGAATAGTCCACGCGAGACTCCCGCAATGGTGACTTTGCAAAGGGCATCGTCACAGTCTATAGGCTGTAAATGGAAAATACAAACTAAAAGCTGTAAATGAAAAATACAGCCTTAAGGCTGTATCCGGGAATTACAGATTTCAGGCTGTAGAGACGCAATGCGGATGTTCGCGCATGAGGCGTCCGGGTGCGGCATGCCGCGGCTCAGGGCATCAAGGTGTCATCGCAAGCGCTTCGCGGCAGGGCGGAATCAGATAAATAATTCATGAATACCTGAAATCCAGGAATATCCGGGAAAACTAGAGGCGCGTGTTCTGGCCGGTCTCGATATATTGCATTCATTCGGGGGCTCGTCTCGCGAGCTGCGTGTCCCTGCGTGCCTCCCAGTTCCGGAGTGCAGACCCAATAGCGGGGCCTGGCGGCCTTGCTCGTCGGCGCGCGCGTGTCCCTAGCGAGGAACAGTAGTGGAGAACTATGGCGAACTGCATCGGGCCATTCTGAACAATATTCCGGACCAGGCATGGCTGAAGGACACCGAGTCGCGCTATGTCCTTGTCAATGAAGCATTTATTGAAGCATGCGGACGCCCCGAGAAAGACATCATCGGCAGCACGCCGGACAAGGTCTGGTCGCCGGAACTGGGGCAGGTGTATCTGGACACCGATCGCGCCGTGCTCGAAGGCGGCCAGCGCCGCCGTTATGAGGAAAGGCGCCCCGGCCCCCACGGCAAGCTGCTCTGGTTCGACACCGTCAAGATGCCGGTGCGCGACGCGGATGGGAGCATCGTCGGCACAGTGGGCATCTCGCGCGACATCACCGACCTCAAGCGCACGGAAACCGAGCTGCGCGATTCGCGCTCCCAGTTGCGGCAGCTTTCCGCGTGGCTTCAGTCCGTGCGCGAGAGCGAGCGCTCGCGCATTTCGCGCGAGTTGCACGACGAGCTTGGCCAGTTGCTGAGCGGGCTGCGACTCGGCCTGAACTATCTGGAGACGCAGGCCCGCGCGCTGACGTTCGGGCAGATCGACCACATCGGGATGCTCAAAGGCCTGGTGGATACCACGATGGATGCCGTGCACCGCATTGCGTCCGATCTGCGTCCGCCGGTGCTGGACGAGCTGGGCCTGCACGCCGCGCTCGAATGGCTGACGGAGTCGTTCACGCAGCGCAACGCGCTGCCGTGCGAACTGCGGCTGAACATGCCGGACGCGCTGCTGGGCGAGCTCGATGCCGAGCGCAGCACGGCCATCTTCCGCATCGTGCAGGAGTCGCTCACCAATGCGAGCCGCCACGGGCATGCCTCGCGCGTGGTGGTCGAGCTCGACGCGCTCGACGATCACTGCCATCTGGCGATTGCCGACGACGGCTGCGGCATGGACACTTCGCGCGCCGCGAGCGGGCCCAGGCTCGGCCTGCTCGGCATGCGCGAGCGCGCACTGATGCTCGGCGGACAGCTAAGCGTCACCAGCCGGCCGGGCCATGGGACGCGCGTGAGCGTCCGCATCCCGCTGCGCCACGCAGTTGCCAACACCGCCGCCAACGAAGCGAGCCCGCCATGCGCGTCATGATTGCCGACGACCACGCGATCATTCGCGATGGCCTGAAAAGAATCCTTTCCACGGTGCCCGACATGCAGGTGGCGGCGGAAGCCGTCGACGGCGCCGACGTTGTCGAGCAATTGCGCGGCACAGCCGTCGACGTGCTGCTGCTCGACATGTCGATGCCGGGCAAGAGCGGCATTGCGCTGATCCAGCAGATCAAGGCAAGCCACCCGTCGCTGCCGGTGCTGGTGCTGAGCATGTACCGCGAGTCGCAATACGCGGTCCAGGCGATTCGCGCGGGCGCGGCGGGGTACCTCACCAAGAACGCCGAATCCGATCAGTTGATCGGCGCGATACGCAAGGTCGCTCGCGGCGGCACGATCGTTTCGTCGCTCGTGGCCGAGAAGCTGGTCAAGCAGTTGCACCAGCCCGCCAGCTCGTTTCCTCATACGTTACTCACGCCACGCGAGTTCCAGATCTTCCAGATGCTCGTCGAGGGCAGCAGCATCAACGAAATCGCGCACAGCCTCTCGCTGTCGAGCAAAACGGTCAGCACGCACAAGGCCAATATTCTCGACAAGATGGATATCCCGTCGACTGCCGGGCTCGTCCACTACGCGATCCAGCACGGGCTGATCGTCGCCGGCACGGACACCTGAGCGCCATCCATCCAGGACCTCGTCTTTGTGCGGTGCGTCTCGGAAAATCCCTGGGCGAAAACCAGCCGATCCCGATGTCAGGCGCCGCGCCGCGCACCTAATCTGTCTTTACTACCGCGCAAGCGCCGCGGGCCGCCACCGGGCAGGTCCGCAGCGCATGCGCGCGGCGCCGGGACGCGCTAGCGCATTGTCCCAGCCGACCCATTACGTAAGGAGACCCGACCATGCATGTGGACCTGCTGATCAACAACGTATGCGTTCGCGACGACGACCCGCTGGTCGACATCGCCATTCGTGACGGACGCATCGTGGCGCTCGAACCGGGCATCGACGCATCGGCGGACGAGGTCATCGACGCGGGCGGGCGCGCAGCCATTCCGGGGCTGATCGAGGCTCACCTGCATCTCGACAAGGCCTTGCTGCACCGCCGTCTGCCGGCTCGCTTCGGCACGCTCGACGAAGCGATTCGCGTGACGGGCGTGCTCAAGAGCAAGCAGGAGCGCAACGACGTGCTCGAGCGCTCGCGCCAGGTGCTCGACATGGCGGTGAAGAACGGCACCGTGGCTGTGCGCGCGCACCCCGACGTCGATCTCATTCAGGGCTTGATCGGCGTGGAGACGCTGCTCGAACTCAAATCCGAATACGAAGACCTGCTCGACCTGCAGATCGTGGCTTTCCCGCAGGAGGGCATTCTCAAGTCGCAGGGCACGCACGAGCTGATGATCGACGCCCTGAAGATGGGCGCGGATGTCGTGGGTGGTTGCCCGTACAACGAACTCAACTGGGCCGACACGCAGCGCCACATCGACATGGTGTTCGAGCTCGCGCAGCGCTTCGACGTGCCGGTCGACATGCACGCCGACTTCGCCGACGACACCAGCGACCAGCGCTTCGCGGCGATTGCGTACATCGCGCAAAAGACCATCGAGACCGGCTACCAGGGCCGCGTGACGCTCGGGCACGTCACGAGCCTCGGCGCGCTCGACGACGAGGCGCTCAAGCCCGTCATCGAGCGCATGCGCGAAGCGGGCATCAGCATCGTGACCCTGCCGGCCACCGACCTGTATCTGGGCGGCCGCAAGGACCAGGGCAACCAGCGGCGCGGCCTCACGCCCGTCAAGGCCTTGCACAACGCCGGCGTGAACGTTGCCTATTCGTCGAACAACGTGCGCAACGCCTTCACGCCGTTCGGCAAGGCCGACATGCTGCAGATCGGCAACATGCTCGCGCACGTGGCCCAGTTCGGCGTGCCCGAGCACCAGCAGGCGATTCTGGACATGGGCACGCG
Organism: Paraburkholderia sp.; assembly: GCA_031286755.1. Classification (GTDB taxonomy): domain Bacteria; phylum Pseudomonadota; class Gammaproteobacteria; order Burkholderiales; family Burkholderiaceae; genus Paraburkholderia. The sequence goes on along the minus strand of JAITTX010000279.1, from coordinate 29,879 downwards.
CAACGCCGCGCGCGCCATCGGGATCGAGCACGGCTACGGCATCGCCGTGGGCAAGCAGGCCGATCTCGTGATTCTCGACACCTTCAAGGTGGCCGACGCGCTGCTCGACATCCCGCCGCGGCTGTGGGTCGTCAAGCGCGGGCGCATCACGGTGGTCACCACCCATCATTGCGAAATCCACCGGCATTCGTGCTGCTGCGCCCAGTGACATTCAATCAAAACTCAAGGAGACGATCATGAAGAAGCTACCCGCGGAAGTCGTTGCGTCAGCCCTTGCAGTCACGACGATACCGATCAGCATGTTGCCGTTGCATTTGCCGCCGTGGGCCATCTTCATCAGTTGGGCCGCCACCTTCGCGATGGGCGGGCCGAGCGCCAAAAACCTCAAGCGCATCTGGCCCACCTTGCCGGTAGGCTCGTTCTTCGCATTCCTGATCATTCTGGGCTTTGATTACGCGGCGACGCAATTCAGCGGCAACACGCTGCTGCTCGCGCAAATGGCAATTCTCTTCACGCTGAACGGCCTGATGATGGCGCTGGCCCGCCAGTTCGTCATGTTCAACTTCATCCCCGGCATGTTCTTCGGGTTCGCGACGTATTTCGGCACGCTCTTCGGCGGCTTCGGTCCCGTTGCGCACAATCCGCTCATGGCGCTCTTCGCGGCGATTGCGATGAACGCGCTCGGACCGGCCTATGCCTGGGTGAAGGAGCGCTATTCGGCACCCGAAGTCACCACGCACCGCTGGTGGAAGGGCTGGAAGCCGGAAGTCGAGACCGAGTGAGGGAGTTGAAGAAATGGCCGCGGCAATCTGCTCGAACCAGTGGGCCGCGGCTCAAGCAATAAATGCATAGTGGAGGCAGCATGACGTTCGTAGCGCAAGCCCAAATGGACATCGAAGCGGACATCGAAGCGGACATCGAAGCGGACATCGACGAGATGGCACAGCAGGCGATTCTGGATGACGAGGCGACCCTGGAAAACACCGTCGCGCGCTCCCCCGGCAAGTTCGCCGAAACGTCGCGTCTCGCGCGCTCGTCGCGCGGCATGGTGACCAGCCCGCACGAACTCGCGAGCGAAGCCGGACGCGAAGTGCTGCGCGCGGGCGGCAACGCGATCGAGGCGGCCATCGCGATCGGCGCGGTGTTGGGCGTGACCTATCCGCACTTCACAGGGCTCGGCGGCGACGCCTTCATGGTGATCAGCGATCGCGCGGGCCACGTGCATACGCTCTCGGGCATCGGCCAGGCGCCCGCGCGCGTGCCGGACTATCAGGGCGCCATTCCGGTGCGCGGGCCGGGCGCCGCGCTCACCACGGCGGCCTCGGTCGCCGTCTGGGACAAAGCCTACGCGCTCAGCCGGGGCACCTGGGGCGGCAAGCAGGGCTGGTCGTCGCTGTTCTCGCGCGCCATCGAATACGCGGCCAACGGCTTTCCCGTGACGCCCTCGCAGCAGTTCTGGCAGACGCTGCGCGCGGGCGAGCTGGCCAGCTGGGAGGGCTTCGCGCGGGTTTTCATGCCGCACGGACGCATTCCGCAGGCCGGCGAACCGTTCGTTCAGCGCGAACTGGCGCGCAGCCTCGAGCGTATCGCCACGCATGGCGGCCGCGAGTTCTACGAAGGCGACCTGGCGGCCCGGATTGCGGCCGGGCTGAAGCAGGCGGGCTCGCCGCTCACGCTGGACGATCTCGCCCGCACCACGGCCCGCGAGGAAGTGCCGCTGCGCGTGGCTTATCGCGGCGGCGAATTGCTGGGCTTGCGGCCGCCGACCCAGGGCGTGACCACGCTCGAAATCATGGGCATTCTCGAGCGCTTCGATCTCGCCGCCATTCCCGAGAATAGCGCCGACTACTATCACGTCCTCGTCGAAGCCGTGAAGCTGGCGTTTCTCGACCGCGACCGCTACGTCGCGGATCCGGATTTCGTGGACGTGCCGGTCGACCAGATGTTGTCGTCGGCCACGTTCGACGCTCACGCGCGCCGTATCCGCATGGATCGCGCGATGCCGTGGCCCCATACGTTCAAGACGGGCGACACGGTTTATATCGGCGCGACCGATGAAGAGGGCAACAGCGTGAGCATGCTGCAAACCGTGTATTTCGACTGGGGCAGCGGCGTGGTGGCTGGAGACACAGGCATCTTGTGGCACAACCGCGGCGCCTCGTTCAGTCTCGACCCGAAGAGCCCCAATGTCCTGCGCGGCGGCAAGCGGCCGTTCCATACGCTCAACCCCGGCATGTATCTCAAGGCGGGGCGCCCGCACCTGCTGTACGGCACCCAGGGCGCCGACGGGCAGCCGCAGACGCTCGCGGCTGTGCTCACGCGCCTGATCGATTACGACATGGATCCGCTCACGGCGCTCGGCCGGCCGCGCTTTCTGCTCGGCAAGACCTTCTCGGACAGCCGCGACAGCCTCAAGCTCGAAGCGGACGCGGGCACGCGCGTGTTCGACGAACTGGCGGCGCGCGGCCACGAGATGAGCGCCATTCCGGCCCAAAGCCAGTTGGCCGGGCACCCCGGCGCCATCCGCATCGACGCGGGCGGCCACATGACGGGCGCCCACGACCCGCGCAGCGACGGGCGCGCGCTCGGCCTGTAATCCGCAAAGACGGGCACTATCGACAAATCATCGGACGAACCATCAGACCAATCATCGGGCAAGTCCTCGCACGCCCCATCGGAAAATCAAATAATGAATATTCCAATATTTAATTTGTCGATAATGCCGGCTTCCGATATGGTGACGGCATTCATCCCCCCATAGGGCCACACTGCGCACCGAGCGCAACGCAGATCGGAACGCGTCGAGTGGGTCCTGCTTCACCGAGACACAGTCATGTTCGATCGCGTATTCGTCAACGCCGTGGGCGCTGACGGCCAGTCCCTCAATCTCGCTGTACGCGACGGACGCTTCGCCAGCCTCGGCACCGCGCGCCCCGAAACCGGCGGCGCCGAAGTCGTCGACCTCCAGGGCCACCTCGTCCTGCCGGGCTTCGTCGACGGCCACATCCACCTCGATAAAAGCTTCCTCGGCGACGGCTGGCGCCCGCATCGCCCCGTCGCGACGCTGCGTGAGCGTCTCGCCGACGAAAAAGCGGCGCTGGCGAGCGCGGCGCCCATTGCCCAGCGCGCCGACGCGCTGCTGCGCCAGGTGGCGTCGTTCGGCACCATGGCCATGCGCAGCCATGTCGACGTGGACGCCACGACCGGCCTGACCCATCTTCATGCCGTGATGGAAGCCCGCGAAAAATGGCGCGGCCTCATGGACATCGAACTCGTTGCCTTTCCGCAAGCGGGCGTCGTGTCGTGCCCGGGCACGGCCGAGGTGCTCGACGCCGCCGCGCAAGACGGCGCCGATGTGGTGGGCGGCATCGACCCGACCACGCTCGACGGCGACGCCGACGGCCAGCTCGACATCGTCTTCGGCATTGCGCAAAAGCGCGGCGTGAAGATCGACATCCACCTGCACGAACCCGGCGCGCAAGGCATCGAGCAACTCCATCGCATCGCCGCGCGCACCCGCGCGGTCGGCCTGGAGGGCAGGGTGTCGGTGAGCCACGCCTATGCACTGGGCGATGTGAGCGCCGACGAAGTGGCGCGCATTGCCGACGCGCTGGCCGCAGCGGGCGTGTCGATCATGACGAACGCCCCCGGCGACCGCGCCTTCCCGCCGATTCTCCCGTTGCGCGCGGCCGGCGTGCGCGTGTTCAGCGGCAACGACAACATTCAGGACGCCTGGTGGCCGTACGGCAACGGCGACATGCTGCAGCGCGCCATGCTGCTTGGCTATCGTTCCGGGTTCTATACTGACGAAGAACTGCTGGTGGCGCTCGACATGGCGACCGAAGCCGGCGCGGCCGTGATCGGCAAGCGCGACTATGGCCTGAAGGTCGGCAACGAGGCGTCGTTCGTCGTCGTCAAGGCACCGAACGCAGCGGCCGCCGTGGCAGCCGCACCCGCCGGGCGCGTCGTCGTGCGGCGCGGACAGCTCTGGGGCGACGCCCCCCGCATGCAATTCGAAGCCACGCCCGCCGTACCCGGCACGCGCGGCTAACTATCCCGAGCGCTTTCGCGCGCCGGTGTCCGCGCGCGCGGCCTCGTCTTTGAAGTTGTGACATCAAATCCTCACGGAGCACATAGCATGTCATCCAGTCCGTACTACTCGCCGAAAGGCGGCCATCCGGCGCAAACCGAATTGCTGACCGATCGCGCCATGTTCACCGAAGCGTATGCGGTCATCCCGAAGGGCGTGATTCGTGACATCGTCACGAGCTACCTGCCGTTCTGGGACAACACCCGCCTGTGGGTGCTCGCGCGTCCGCTGACCGGCTTCGCCGAAACGTTCTCGCAGTACATCATGGAAGTGGGCCCGGGCGGCGGCAGCGACCGTCCCGAACTCGACGATCTCGCCGAAGGCGTGATCTTCGTGGTCGACGGCGAGCTCGAGCTCAAGCTCAATGGCGTCGAGCACAAGCTCGTGCCGGGCGGCTACGCATTCATCCCGCCGCGCACGAACTGGACGCTGCACAACCGCAGCGGCAACGTCGCCAGCTTCCACTGGCTGCGCAAGCACTACGAAGCCGTCGAAGGCGTGCCGATGCCCGAAGCCTTCGTGACCAACGAGCGCGACATCGAGCCGATCCCGATGCCGGGCACGGAAGGCCGCTGGGTCACGACGCGCTTCGTCGACATGAGCGACATGCGCCACGACATGCACGTGAACATCGTCACGTTCGAGCCGGGCGGCACGATTCCGTTCGCCGAAACGCACGTGATGGAACACGGCCTCTATGTGCTCGAAGGCAAGGCTGTCTACCGCCTGAACCAGGACTGGGTGGAAGTCGAAGCCGGCGACTTCATGTGGCTGCGCGCGTTCTGCCCGCAAGCCTGCTATGCGGGCGGCCCGTCGCGCTTCCGCTACCTCCTGTACAAGGATGTGAACCGCACGGTGAAGCTCACGCTCGGCCAGCAGCCGAAGCGCACGGCTTGATAGCCGGCTTGAAGCGGGGCTTCGAGGCCCGCTTCAAAGCCTCCTTTAAAGCCTGCTTCAAAGCCCGCCTGCCAGCCGCTCAATAGTGGCTGGCTCGCCATAGCGTCGCCGGCATCTCCAGCAGGTGACGCAGGCCGCTGCGCTCGAGCGTGTGCTCCGCAGCGGCCTGAACCTCCTCCAGTATTTCCGCTTCGTTGACCGACAGCACCCGGTAATCCTCCATCAGGATCCGGCCGCCCACCATCGTCATGCACACGTCCGCGGCATTCGCGAAGCACGTGACGCGATAGACGGGCATGTTCATCGGCAGCATATGCGGCTTGAACAGGTCGACGAGAATGATGTCGGCCAGCTTGCCCGCTTCGAGCGAACCCAATTCCGCATCCAGCGACAACGCCTTCGCGGCATCGATCGTGACCATCTCCAGCACCTTGCCGTGCGGCAGCACGTCCGGATCGCGGAAGTGGCGGCGGTGATAGTGCATGCACTGCCACATGTGGCGGAACATGTCGTAGCCGCGGTCGGGCGCGGCGGCGTCCGAGCCGATCGCCACGTTCACGCCCGCATCGATCAGCTCCGGCACCGGGCAGCGGCCGATGATCGACATGATCGCGCTCGGGTTGTGCACGATCGAGGCGCCTGACTCCACGCACGCGGCAATGTCCGCTTCGGTCAGGTCGATGGCGTGCGACATGAACGACTTCGCATTCATCAGACCCAGTTCGCGCTGCGCGAATTCCAGCGAGCCGGCGCGATGGCCGTCCTGCGTGAAGGAGAGCCCGCGCGCCTGCGCCAGCGCCATGTAGCGCGCCGCCTCCGCGCGCGCCACGCTTTCCCATTGCGCCTGCTCGGGGTAGTGCTGCGGCGCGTAGACGGGTAGCGTCAGCGCGACGTGAATGCGCCCGTTCGCATCGCCATGGCAGGTGTCGATGATCGCTTCGCATACTTCGTACATCTGATCGAAATCGACTTCGCGCGTCGTGCTGCCGTTGGGCGTGTGACGGGTATAGGCGCGCGGCGAGGGTGGCCGCGAAGGGCCCACCGCGACCATCGAGCGGGTGCCCGTCTTGACCACGGCGTCGCAATGGCGCCGCGCATAGACCGGGTCGTCCACGCGCATGATCGAATCGCCGCCGCCGAGCAGCGAAACGCCGGTCGTCACGCCGGCCTTCAGGCGTTCGAGCGCCGCGAGATGCGACTCCATCTCCCAGAACGTTTCGTCCGACGCCTGCGTATAGATCACCTCGCAGGCGCGGGTCCAGGCGTCGCCGTCGGCGCCGCCGATGGTGCGCAGCATCGCGTGGCCCGCATGCGCGTGGGCGTCGATGAAGCCCGGCAGCACGGCCTTGCGGCGCGCGTCTATCGTACGGTCTGCAGAATATTTTTCGGCCAGCTCCGCGCTCGTGCCGACCGCGACGATGCGCTCGCCCTTGACCGCCACCGCGCCGTCCTCGATCACGCGGCGCGCGGGGTCGACCGTAATCACGCAGCCGTGCACGATCAGCACGTCCACGCGTTCCCGTTGGTCCATGGGTATCCTCTTTCGTCAGCTATTTTGCGGGTTGTTACTGGGCAGACCGCACGTCACGCGGCGTGGACAAGCGCGCCATCGCGCGCGACGATGCGCCCGTTCGCCACTACCAGCTTGCGCGCCGGCCGCGCGACCACCGCATGCGCGAGTGTTTCGGCGTCCACCAGCACGAGATCGGCGCGCGCGCCCGCATACAGGCCGTAATCGGCGAAACCGCAGCCCTGCGCGGCCGCCGCGCTCACGCAGTCGAACGCGACCGCCAGATCGTCGTCGCGGCGCAGGTCGTAGCGCGTGCCGATCAGCATCGCGCGTTCGAGCATGTCCGGCACGCCGTAGGGCGTCCACGTATCGCGGATGCCGTCGTTGCCGCCGAAGATCGTGATGCCCAGCTCCCGGCAGCGCTTGAGCGGCGGCACGGGACGCGAGGGCGGGGCGCTCGTCAGCAGCGCCACGCGCAGGCGCGCGACGCGCTCCAGCAGCGCCGTGGGCTCGGGCAGCGCGCCCAGACAGAACGCGTGGCTCACCACGACGCGCCCTTGCATGCCCAAGGCCTCCACGCGGTCGAGCAGCAGTTTCAGCGTGAACGCGCCAATCTCGCCGGGTTCGTGCAGATGGATGTCGATGGGCTTGCCGTGACGCTCGGCGAGCGCGAAGGTGGCATTGAGCGAGCCGGCCGGGTCGCCGTCGATCAAGGCGGGATCGAGCGCGCCGAGCACGTCGGCGCCAGCGGCGAGCGCGTTGCCGAGCAGTTCCTCGGTGCCCGGACGGATCAGCATGCCCGATTGCGGGAACGCGACGATCTGCATGTCGAGCACGCCCGCCAGCGTGTCGCGCGTGCCGAGCACGCCTTCGAGGTAGCGCAGGCCAGCGTCGGTGTCGATGTCGACGTGGGTGCGCAAGCGCGTCGTGCCGGCCGCGAGAAATGCGTGCGACAGCGCGAGCGACTGCACGCCGGCATCGTGCCCCGAGTTCTTGCGGAATTCGCGTTCGTTCGCGATGCGGTCGGTGAGATTCGGGCCGACTTCGTTGCGATACCACTCGCGGCCCCAGTGGGTTTTGTCGAGGTGCGTATGGCCCTCGACGAAGCCCGGCAGCAGCAGGGCGCCGCCGCCGTCTTCGACGAGCGCATCGGCGGGCGGCGCCACGTTCGGGCCGATCGCCTCGATGCGTCCGCCGACGACGGAGACGGACACCGTCTGGTCATCGGCCAGGCGGACATTGGAAATCAGGAGAGGGCGAATAGCAGAAGTCATGCCGATTCCACGGTAGTGGCCATGGGGCCTCGCAACGCGCGCTGCGCGGCGCTGATGAGGACGAACACCAGCGCATTGGCGAACAGCGCGACGAGGCCCGTGTTAATGGAAGTGAAAGCGAGCGGCGCGCCCGGGAAAACCGCGGCGAGCGTCATGCCTCGCCAGTTTGCCAGCGCGAGCACGATCGCGCCCGCGAAAATGCCGCCGAACGCGGCTTCGCGCGTGCCGAATGGGCGCTTCAGGAAGCTCGAGGCGAGCATCGGCACGAGTTGCGTGAGCAGGCTCGACGAGAAGATCGCGAGCGAGACGAAGGTGGCGCCGCCGCGCAGCACGAAGTACACCACGACGAGCGTGAAGAGCGGCAGCGCGATGCGCGCGACGCGGGTGACCTGGCGGTCGGTCGCGTTCGGCGCGAAGCCTTCGCGATAGATGTTGCGGGCGATCGTGGTGGACGCGTTGAGCATGATGAGCGAGCCCGGCACGAGCGCGGTGAGCAGGCCCGCGCCGCCCACGATGCCGACGAACCACGCCGGGAAGGTCTGCTTGACGAGCCGCAGCAGCGCGAGATCGGTCTGCGCGCCTTCGAGCCCGTGCACGGTGAGGACCGCCGCGAATCCCACCATGAACAGGAAGGCGATCAGCACCTGGTAGATGGGCATCAGCACGGTGTTCTTGCGCAGCGCCGCGGCGTCGCGCGCCACGTAGGTTGCGGTGAAACCGTGCGGGTAGAGGTAGTAGCCGAGCGAGGTGAGCAGCAGCGTCGAGTTGTACCAGCTCAGGTTGTAGCCGTGCTCGGGCAGGCGCAGCAACTCGGGATGCACGGCATTGATGCGCGCGAACATCTCGCCGTAGCCGCCGAAATAATGGAACGGCAAATACGTGCCGAGAAAGATCGCGAGGGCGAGGATCAGCACGTCCTTGAAGATCGCGATGCTCGCCGAGCCGTGAATGCCGGAGACGCTCATATAGAGCACCATCAGCGTCGCGCTGATCCAGATGGCGGTGTTCTCGGCAATCAGGCCGTACGACATCTCGGAGACGATGATGCCGAGCCCCCGCAACTGGATGATGAGCAGCGACACCATCGCGAACACGGCCACGACCGAGACGAGCACCCCGATCGCTCGGCTTTCGTACTTCGCCGCGAAATAGTCGGCGAACGAAACGAGGCCGCGCTCCTTCGCGAAGCGCCAGATGGCGGGCAGCATCCAATAGCCGAACAGATAGGCGAGACAGCCATATGAAAGGATGTAGAAAGCGGGCACGCCCTTGCTGTAGGTCCAGCCGCTCGCGCCCAGAAACGTGAAAGTCGAGAAGGCCTCGCCGGCCATCAGCAGGAACGTGAGGAGCGAGCCGAAGCCACGGCCGCCGACCGCCCACTGTTCGAGGCTCAGATTTTTGCCGCGCCGCGCGCGCAAGCCGATGAAAAGCGAAAACAGCGCGAACAGAACGATGATGACAAGCGCCGGATTCATGGTTCACCTGCCGTCTTGCCGTGCGCGCGAGCAGCTTCGTCGCGGCTGTCGAGCAGATAGATGAGGGCGAGAATCGCGGCCGTCCCCGCCATCCAGATCAGGTTCCAGACCAGCAGGAAGGGGACGCCGAACAGCATCGGTATATGGGCCGCGAGCGTGCCGCCCGAATAGATGCCAACGAACGGCAGCGCCGCCAGCAGAACCCGAAGGCTCACTGCTGACTTGATGCGCGCTGGCCTGCTCAACTGCGTTTGCGCCATTCCTGTCTCCAGACTTCTATATGTGCAGGCTGATCCCGAAGTTCAGCCAATCAAAGCATTCGGATGTTAGCGATCGGGCTCATTATTCAAAAATTAAATGTTCGAATAGCATTCAGTAAAAAATCGAATAATGAGCGGCGATTGCCAGCCTCCACACTGCGTGATAGAAGGCGGTATCTCATTCGAAAATCGGATAGTCCGATGAAAAGCAACGCGAGAGGGCATCGGCCTCTGTTCGACCTGGACCTGCTCAAGGCCATCGTCATGGTGGCCGATTGCGGCACCTTCACGGCGGCATCGGCGCGGCTGCATTCGACGCAGTCGACGGTGAGCCAGAAAGTGAAGCGCCTGGAGGACATGGCGGGGCACAAGCTGCTCGAGCGCGGCGCCCGCGACGTGAGCCCGACCGATGCGGGCGAGACCTTGCTGGCCTACGCGCGGCGCATGCTGGCGCTCAACGACGAGATGATCGAATCGTTGGCGGGCGCGACGGTGGGTTTGACGGTGCGCCTGGGCGTGCCCGAGGATTTCGTCGGCGGGCCGACGACCCATATGCTCGCGGCGTTCAATCGCCAGCATCCGCAAGTGAAGCTCGAAGTCATGAGCGGGTTGAGCCGCGACGTCGCGAGCAGCTACGATCGCGGCGACCTCGACATCGCGCTCGTGAAACACCGGCGCAACAGCCGCGAGGCGGTGGCGAGCTGGCCCGAGCAACTGCGCTGGATCGACAGCGCGAAGAATCCTTCGTTTCAGCTCGATCCGATACCGCTGGTGGCGTTCCCGCCGCGCGGGCTGTATCGCGACGACATGACGAACGCGATCGAAGCGCTCGGGCGCCGCTGGCGCCTGAGCTTCATCAGTTCGAGCCTGAGCGGCATCCAGGCGGCGGTGGCCGACGGCCTCGGCATCAGCCTGCTGCCGCTGCGCTCGGTCACGGCCGATCACGTCGTGCTCACGCAAAAGAGCGGGCTGCCTTCGGTCGAGACCATGGACATCGCGCTGCTGCACCGGCCAACCGCCGACACAGTCGTGAAGGAGCTCGCGCGGGCCATGTCGCGCATGATCGGCAAGCCGCGCCGGTAATGGCCGGCCCGGCCCGTTCCAAACCCATCCTCAATCTCTAACCGGAGCCGATGCCATGCCGCGATTCGCCGCGAATCTCTCCATGATGTATAACGAGCAGCCGTTCCTGGAGCGCTTCGCCGCCTGCGCGCGCGACGGCTTCCGCGCGATCGAATACCTCTTTCCCTACGAGCACCCGGCCGCCGAAATCCGCGCGCGCCTGGACGGCAACGGCCTCGTGCAGGCGCTCTTCAACGCGCCGCCCGGAGACTGGGCCGCGGGCGAGCGGGGCCTCGCCTCGCTGCCGGGCCGGGAGGACGAGTTCCGCCGCTCGGTCGAGACCGCGCTCGACTATGCGCGCACGATCGGCAACAGCAAGCTGCATGTGATGGCAGGGCTGACCAGCGCCGACGGCGAGCGCGCGCGCCATCGCGAAACGTATTTACGCAATCTCGCCTGGGCCGCCGAAGCCGCGCGCGGCGACGGCATCCAGATCCTGATCGAGCCGATCAACCAGCGCGACATGCCCGGCTATTTCCTCAGCCGCCAGGACGAAGGGCAGGCCATCTGCCGCGAAGTGGGCGCGCCCAACCTGCGCGTGCAGTTCGACTGCTACCACTGCCAGATCGTCGAAGGCGACCTCGCGATGAAGCTCCGGCGCGACATCGCCGGCATCGGCCATATCCAGATTGCCGGCGTGCCCGAGCGGCATGAGCCGGATCTGGGCGAACTCAACTATCCGTACCTGTTCGCGCTGATCGACGCGCTCGGCTACGACGGCTGGATCGGCTGCGAATACCGGCCGAAGGCGGCCACCTCCAGCGGACTGGGCTGGCTGCGGCCGTATCTGCAAGCCGGCCAGTGACCGTGACTTAGCGCAGGAGAATCAGTTGCGGCACGGCATCCGCGCCGCACCAGACGACTGCGTTCTGTCCGTGCTGTTCACCAAGCGCCTTCGCGGCATCGAGCGTCAAGCCCAGCACGAGGAAGCTGGCTTCGCCGGGCCAGCCGTTCGACGGATGTTTTCCGACGCCCTTGAGGTACGCGAGGCCGAGCGCATCGAGTTCGCGCGCGAGCGCTTCTTGCCGGGCCGCATTGTCTTGCGGATCGAGATTGCGGCTATACGGATTGCAGGCGGTGATGAAGGCGCTACAGGCGACGTGGCGCGCATCGTGCAGCGCGGCGAGCGTCGGATTGAATTGACCGACTTGCAGCGTTGCAGGCGTGTCGCCAAACACCTCGTAATGCGTTTCGAGGTAAGCCTGAATCGTGTCGCGCGGGATGCTCGAGCCGGAAAACAAAAAAGACCTCCGTGCATGGGTTTCAGCAGTATGCAGAATAGACTTGGGCGTCGTGTTTCAAAAGATGACGCCACGTTATGCGTAGAATGTTAGATAACATTATAAAAACTGCGATAATTTGCATTATGTAAAATAATGCATAAGCATGCCGCCAGGCACGCTCTTTCCACCATCCCACGGCCCAGCAGCCCCACCGGCATGCATTTAACTCATGCCTCTCATGCGAAATACTCGATTGGCACCTGCTACGGGTCCGCATAAAGTTTCGCGTACTTGATCGCGCACACGCGCATCGATCAATACCCGATCCAGAAGGAGACCTCATGCGAAGCGCCACCGTACCCCGCTCCAAGCTGCCCGATGTCGGCACCACGATCTTCACCGTGATCGGGCAACTCGCGGCCGAGCACGACGCGCTCAACCTTTCGCAGGGGGCGCCGAACTTCGCTCCGGACCCGGCGCTCGTCGAAAGCGTCGCGCGCGCGATGCGCGACGGGCACAACCAGTACGCGCCGATGGCGGGCGTCGGCGCCCTGCGCGACGCGCTCGCCGAGAAGACCGAGCGCCTGTACGGCACGCGCTACGATCCGTCCACCGAAATCACCGTGATCGCGAGTGCGAGCGAAGGACTCTATGCGTCGATCAGCGCCCTCGTGCATCCCGGCGACGAGGTGATCTACTTCGAGCCGTCGTTCGACAGCTACGCGCCGATCGTGCGGATGCAAGGCGCGACGCCCGTTCCCGTCAAGCTCGCCGCCCCGCATTTCCGCGTCGACTGGGACGCCGTGGCCGCCGCGATGACCCCGCGCACGCGGATGATCATCGTGAACACGCCGCACAATCCGACCGCCACGATTTTCTCCGCGGACGACATCGCACACCTCACCCGCCTCACCCGGCAGACCGACATCGTGATCCTGTCCGACGAGGTGTACGAGCACGTCGTGTTCGACGGCACGCGGCACGAGAGCATGGCGCGGCACCGCGAGCTCGCGGAGCGCAGCGTGATCGTGTCGTCGTTCGGCAAGTCGTTCCACGTGACCGGCTGGCGTGTCGGCTACATGCTCGCGCCCGCCACGCTGATGGACGAGATCCGCAAGGTGCACCAGTTCATGGTGTTCGCGGCCGACACGCCGATGCAGGTCGGGTTCGCGGAAATGCTCGCGCAGCCCGCCAGTTATCTCGGGCTCGCCGCGTTTTATCAGAATAAACGCGACCTGCTGGCGCGCGAACTCGCGGGGTCGCGCTTCGAGTTGCTGCCGAGCGAGGGCTCGTTCTTCATGCTCGCCCGTTTCCGGCACTTCTCCGACGAGCGCGACAGCGACTTTGTCTTGCGCCTGATCCGCGATGCGCGCGTCGCGACCATTCCGCTGTCCGCGTTCTATACGGACGGCACCGACGACGGCGTGATCCGGCTGAGCTTTTCGAAGGACGACGCCACGCTGGTCGAGGGCGCGCGGCGGCTTTGCAACATTTGACAGCGACGGACACCGGCGGCACCCTTGCGCTGACCACTGACGCTCCCAACGAGAGTAAATCACCATGAAACACCTGAAAATTGGCCTCGCGCTCGCCTGCGCGCTGGGTTCCGGCGTGGCGTTCGCCGGGTCGAATACGCTGCGCTACGGCCTCGAGGCGGAATATGCCCCGTTCGAGTCGAAGTCGCCGAGCGGTCAGTTGGTCGGCATGGACATCGACGTCGGCAATGCCGTGTGCAAGACCGCGCAGCTCACCTGCACCTGGGTCGAGACGTCGTTCGACGGCCTGATCCCGGCGCTGAACGGCCGCAAGTTCGACGCCATCAACTCGGGCATGAACGCGACCGACAAGCGTCGCGAGGCGATCGATTTCACGCACGTCATCTATCGCGTGCCGACGATGCTGATCGCGCGCACCGGCAGTGGTCTGCTGCCCACACCCGCCTCGCTGAAGGGCAAGCGCGTCGCGGTGCTGCAGGCGTCGGTTCAGGAAACTTATGCGAAGGCGCACTGGGAGCCGGCGGGCATTTCGGTCGTGTCGTATCAGGACCAGAACCAGGCTTACGCCGACCTGGCCGCCGGGCGCGTCGACGCCACCCTCGTGCAGGCGCCGTCGGGCCAGTCCGGCTTCCTCGACCGCCCCGAGGGCAAGGGCTTCTCGTTCGCGGGCGGGCCCGTGCGTGACGACAAGATCCTCGGCGCCGGCATCGCGTTCGGCCTGCGCAAGGGCGACACCGCGCTGAAGACGAAGCTGAACGCGGCCATCGACAAACTGAAGGCCGACGGCACCGTGAAGTCGCTCGGCCAGAAGTACTTCGGCAACGCGGACATCTCCGCGGAGTAACGCCATGCCGAATCGCGATATGACTGCCGCGTGCGGTGAACCGGGCGCGGCAGCCATGGACGCGTGCGCGACCGACGCCGCGTTCGAATCCGCGCTGGTTGGCGAGCTGGGCGCGGACATCGTCACGCGGTCGGCCGATATCGACCCGCACTACTTCACCGCCTACAACGAGGCGCCCGGCGCGCGGCCGCGTGCGCTGGTGCGGCCGCGCAGCGTCGACGACGTCGCGCGCACACTCGCGTTATGCACGAAGCTGGGCCAGCCCGTCGTGCCCCAGGGCGGGCTGACCGGCCTCGCGCGCGGCGCGGTCGCGCTCGGCGGAGAGATCGTGCTGTCGATGGAGCGCTTCGCCGGCGTCGAGTCGATCGACGCGGCGGCCGGCACGATCACCGTGCGCGCCGGCACACCGCTGCAGGTGGTGCAGGAGGCGGCGGAAGCGGCTGGTTTCACGTTCGGCGTCGATCTGGGCGCGCGCGGCTCATGCCAGATCGGCGGCGCCATCGCCACGAATGCGGGCGGCACGCGCGCGATCCGTTATGGCGTGATGCGCGAGCAGGTGCTCGGGCTCGAAGCCGTGCTCGCCGACGGCACGGTCGTCTCGTCGATGAACCGGATGCTGAAGGACAACACCGGTTACGACCTGAAGCAATTGTTCATTGGCAGCGAGGGCACGCTCGGGATCATCACGCGCGCGGTGCTGCGGCTTCGCCCGAAGCTCGCCTCCCCTGCTACCGCGATGTGCCGCGTTGTGGATTACGACGCGGTGGTCCGGCTCTGGGACCGCATGCGCGCCGTGCCGGAAGTCGTCAGTTTCGAGGCCATGTGGCCGTCGTTCTATCGCTATGTCGGCAGCCACACGCCCGATGTCGTCGCGCCGTTCGCCGGCGAAGCAGGTTTCGCCGTGCTGATCGAATGCGCCACGAGCGCGCCGGGCGGCGATGCGGCGCAGACGCTCGAAACCTGCCTCGCCGACTGCTTCGAAGCGGGGCTCGTCGACGACGCGGCGCTCGCGACTTCAGAGCGGCAAGCGCGCGACATGTGGCTGCTGCGCGAGGGGCTCGCGATCGACGCGCTGCCCAATCTCGTCAATTTCGACGTGAGCCTGCCGACCGGCGAGCTCGGCGTGTTCGCCGAGCGTTGCGAGGCGGCGCTGCGCGCGCGCTGGCCGGACATCGTGTGCCTGTTCTTCGGGCATGCTGGCGACGGCAACGTGCATATCGGCGCATCGCTGGCCGAACTCGACGAGGCGCTCGCGCACGAACTGGATCGTGTGGTCTATGGCGTCGTGCAGGCCATGGGCGGCTCGATTTCGGCGGAGCACGGGATCGGCGTGCTGAAACGGCCGTACCTGGCCTGCACGCGCAGCGACGCCGAAATCGGCCTGATGCGCCGCCTGAAAGCGGCGCTCGATCCGCACCAGATCCTGAATCCCGGGAAAGTGCTTTGAGCGGCGCTCGAAGCGAAATGCCTGGCATACCTGAATGAAACGCAAGCTTTATAGCGGATGCAATCCGGCTCGCGCAGCCGCGATTGCCGATCTTCAAGCCATGGCGCGCCGGCGCCTGCCCCACTTCGCGCTCGAATACCTCGAATGCGGCGCCGAGGACGAATTGAGCGTCCACGCGAATCGCGCGGCGTTCGAGTCGATTCGGCTCGTGCCTCGCACGCTGCGCGACGTATCGGCACGCTCGATCGCGACGCGGTTCGAAGGCGGCGACGCATCGGCGCCGATTGCCGTCGGTCCCACGGGCTTCAACGGCATGCTGTGGCGCGATGCCGATATCGCGCTGGCCAAAGCGGCCGCTCGAAGCGGCGTGCCCTTCTGTCTCGCGACGCTCGCGAGCGCGAGCATCGAGCGCGTCGCGGCGGCCACGCGCGACTGGCCCGACACGCGCCGCTGGCTCCAGCTCTACATGTTCAAGGACCGGCAGTGCACGCTGGAGCTACTGCAGCGTGCCCGGGATGCGGGATTCACCTCCATCGTCCTGACGACCGACGCGACCGTGTATGGCAATCGCAACTGGGAGGCGCGCAATTACCGTGGCTTCAAGCAGCCGAACTTCCGGAACCTGCTGAATGCGGCGACGCGCTGGCGCTGGCTCGCCAACGTCTACGCGCCCGGGCTGCCGCGCTTCGAGAATCTCGACGCTTTCATCGGCAAGCGCGCGAGCGCGCTCGACGCGGCGGAGTGGATCGAGCGCCAGATGGACACCACGCTCAACTGGCGCGACGTGCAATGGCTACGCGAGCGCTGGGACGGCACGCTGATCCTGAAAGGCATTCTCGACGCCGACGACGCGGCGCAGGCAGTGCGTTGCGCCGTGAACTCGATCGTGGTGACGAACCACGGCGGCAGGCAGCTCGACGGCGCGATCCCGAGCATCGCGGCGCTGCCGGCCATTGCCGATGCGGTGGGCGCTCGCGCGGAGATTCTGCTCGACTCCGGCGTCCGGCGCGGCATGGACGTGATCAAGGCGCGCCGTCTTGGCGCGCAGGGCGTGCTGCTCGGACGGGCCACGCTCTACGGCGTCGCGGCGGCGGGCGAGCGCGGCGCGTGGCGCGCGCTGGAGATCATGCGGGCGGAAATCGACAACGGGCTCGCGCAACTCGGCTGCGCAAGCCTCGATCAGCTCGCGGATATTGCAATCGCGTAGCGAAACATCCGGCAGGCGCGGCGAGATAGCGGATTACCGCCCGCCCCCGCGCGCCGAATCGCGATAGCGCGCCGTTATGCCGGAATCCGCATGTTCGGTGCGGTTTGCGGCCAAGACGCGTCCATTTCGACTCCCTATACTCGTTCGACATTGCCCGGCGCCACGCCGCGCCCCCCTATGGAGGCAAGCCATGTCGACGATTCCAGCCCGCATAGAACGCATGCCGTACTCGAGCTTCCATCGGCGGCTGTTGTGGCTGGGCGGATTGGGCTACGTATTCGATGCGATGGATGCCGCCGTGCTGGCCTTCATGCTGCCGGTGTTGCGCGAGCAGTGGCATCTGAGCAGCGTGCAGACCGGCGTGCTCGGCAGCGGCACCTTCATTGGGTATTTCTTCGGCGCTGCGCTCGCCGGCATTCTCGGCGATGTGATCGGCCGGCGCACGGTCATGGTGTGGTCGCTGATCATCTACTGCGTCGCATCGCTCATCAGCGCGGCGGCGCAGGATTGGCCTTTCTTCATGGCGATGCGCATCATCGCCGGGTTCGGCACCGGTGGCGAAAGCGCCATCGTGGCGCCGTTTCTCTCCGAGTTCGTGGCGCGCAAATATCGCGGCACGTTCACCGGCAGTCTGGCGGCCTTCTTCTCGTTCGGCTTCGTCGCGGCCGCCGTGCTCGGTTATCTCGTCATCCCGCTCTCTCCCGATGCGTGGCGCGTCGTCTCGGTAATTACGGCGCTTCCGGTCGTCATGCTGTTGTGGTGGCGGCGCGCGCTGCCCGAGTCGCCGCGCTGGCTCGACAGCCGCGGCAGGACCGCCGAGGCCGAGGCTGTCGTCGACAAAATGGAGGCGGAGCTGCGCGCCGCGGGCGTGCCGTTCGAGCAGGAGCCGGTGCCGGCGCACGAACCGGTTGCCCCCGCAACCAGTGGGCGCCGCACGCCGCTGGACAATCTCAAGGCGCTCTGGTCGCGCGAGCTGGCGAGCATTACCGCAATGGCCTGGCTGATGTGGCTGTCGATCACCTTCAGCTACTACGCGTTCTTTACGTGGATCCCCGGCCTACTGGTGCAAAGCGGCATGACCATCACGCGCAGCTTTTCGTATTCGCTCGTCATGTACCTCGCGCAAATCCCAGGTTATTTCTCGGGCGCATGGCTCAATGAAAAAATCGGCCGCCAGGCCACCATCGTGATTTACATGGCCCTCGGCGGCTTCTCCGCGCTCGGGCTCGCGCTCACCCACAGCGATGCCGCCATCCTGACATCGGGCTTTTTGCTGTCATTCTTCATGAACGGGACCTATGCCGGCGTCTACGCTTTCACGCCCGAAGTGTTTCCCACCCATGTCCGCGCGACCGGCATGGGCGTCGCCTCCGCAATCGGGCGCCTGGGCGCGATCGCCGCGCCCATTCTCGTCGGCTATCTCTACCCGCGCCTCGGTTTCGGCGGGGTGTTCGGCGCCACCACGCTGGTGCTGGCCATCGGCGCGCTCGCCGTGCTGATCATGGGCGTGCCCACGCGCGGCCGGTCGCTGGAAGAAATCGCCGCCATGCGCCTGAAACGCTAAGCCACCGGGCCACTCGCCGCACGCAGCTCCCGCAACCGCCCCACGAAGGAGAAACCATGGACCGCATCCTGTTCAAGAACGGCGCTTTGCTCGACCCTCTGCAAGGGGCCTTGCAGCCGGGCCATAATCTGCTGGTGGAAGGCGGCACGATCAAGGAGGTCTCGCAACAGCCCATTACCGCCCCCGACGCGCAGGTCTTCGACCTCGAGGGCAAGACCCTCATGCCGGGCTTGATCGACTTGCACGCGCACATGGTGGCCACGCAGTTCGATCTGCCCGGCCAGGTCGCCATGCCCAACGTCTTCATCACGCTCAAGGCGGTTCCGATCATGCGCGGTATCTTGCGGCGCGGCTTCACGACGGTGCGCGACGCGGGCGGCGCGGGCCTCGCGCTCAAGCAATCGATAGAAATGGGCCTCGCGCAGGGGCCGCGCCTGTTCGTTGCCGGACGCGCGCTCAGCCAGACCGGCGGCCACGGCGACGTGCGCGCGCGCTCGGACTTCATCGCCGGCGACGCGCCGTGCAACTGCTGCGTGCGCGTCGGGGCCTTGAGCCGGGTGGTCGATGGCGTCGACGCATTGCGCCGGGCCGTGCGCGAGGAGCTGCAGATGGGCGCCGACCAGATCAAGATCATGGCTTCGGGCGGCGTCGCGTCGCCCACCGACCCGGTCGGCGCGCTCGGCTATTCGGAGGACGAGATCCGTGCGGTCGTGGCCGAGGCCCAGGCGCGCGGCACCTACGTGATGGCGCATGCCTATACGCCTGAATCGATGCAGCGCGCGGTGCGCTGCGGCGTGCGCACCATCGAGCACGGCAACCTGATCGACGCGCCGAGCGCCGCGCTGATTGCCGAGTGCGGCGCCTACGCGGTACCCACGCTGGTGGCCTATGAAGCGCTGCATCTCGAAGGCGTGCGCTACGGCTTGCCGGCCGAGAGCGCGGCCAAGATCGACATCGTGCGCGAGGCCGGCCTGAAGTCGCTGGAGATCTTCAAGCGCGCGGGGGTCAAGATGGGCTTCGGCACCGATCTGCTCGGCCCGTCGCATCGCATGCAAAGCGACGAGTTCGCAATTCGCGCGCAAGTCCTCACGCCCGCCGAGATCATCGGCAGCGCCACCACTATCGGCGCCGAGATCCTCGGCATGACGGGCAAGCTGGGACGCCTCGCGCCGGGCGCCTATGCCGACGTGCTGGTGGTCGACGGCGATCCGCTGCGCGACCTGAGCTGCCTCGGCGGCCAGGGCGAGCGCATTCCGCTGGTGATGAAGGGCGGGCGCATCGAATTCAACGAACTGCATTGAACCGGGCGCGCCCGTCCCCTCCGTTCATTCGCGAGGCTCGGCCACGTCGATATCGAGCAGCGCCGCGCTCACCGACTTGCCATGCGCGTCGAGCGCCAGCGAGCGCGTGACGCCGCCCCCGAGCGCATTGCCGAGCACGAAATTGAACGCGCCCAGCAGCGGCAGTTCATAGCGCAAGACCTCGCCTTTGACCACGTCGGCGAGGTGCGCTTTGACGCGCTCCGGCGTGAGGACGTCGCGCAGATGCGCGTAATGCTTCGCGTCAAAACAGATCACCGAAATATTCAGCGTATTGCCTTTGTCGCCAGTGCGGCCGTGGGCCAGTTCACGCAGTTTCATCGCCAGCCTCGACAAATTGAAAAAACGGATTGATCTGCTCGCGCGGCATCAGCACGGACTGCACGGCGAGCACCTCGCGCACCGCTTTCGTCACGCCTCCGCCGCCCGCGGGTCCATTGGTGTAGAGCGTTTCGACCTCGTTGCCGATGCGCGCCGCCTCGCTGGCATTCGAGGTGCGACCCGCCACGCGCACGCGCACCTCGTAGGGCTCCCCGTGATGCGCGGCGAGGCCATCGCCATAGAGCGCATTCACGCCGATGAGATCGAAGCGCAGTTCGCCCGTGTCGACACCCGTGAGCGCGAGGCGCTCGCGCACGATGTCGAGCGCCAGCCGCGCGCGCGCCAGCGCGCCTGGTCCGCCATAGGAAATCTGCCCCTCGCCGATGTAGCCGTCGACATACGCAACCGACACCTTGAGCGTATCGGTGCGCGGAGCCCCGCATCCGCCCATCACGCGCACGCGGTCTTGCGCCTCCTCCACGACGTGTACGCGCGTGAAGTCCGCGACCACATCCGGCTGCAAATAGCGGTGCGGGTCGTGAATTTCGTAAAGCAATTGCTCCTTGCAGGTTGCCTCGGTCACCTGCCCGCCCGCCTGCGGCACCTTCGTCACGACGACACTTGCATCGGCGCTCACCTCGCCAATCGGAAAGCCGAGACGCGCGAGATCCGGCACGTTCTTGTAACCGGGATCGGCGAAGTAGCCGCCCGTCACCTGCCCCGCGCATTCGAGCAAATGGCCGACGACGGTTGCCTGCCCAAGCGTATTCCAGTCGTCCATGCGCCAGCCGAATTCGTGGATGAGCGGCGCCGTGAACAACGAAGGATCCGCGACTCGCCCGGTGAGCACGATGTCCGCGCCAGCCGCGAGCGCCTCGACGATGGGCGCCGCGCCGAGATACGCATTGGCCGACACAATGCGGTCCCGGTAAGCGCCGACCTCGTCGCCGGATTCTTCGAAACGCAATGACGATTGCAGGAGCACGTCGAGCACATCGTCGCCGGTGACGGCGGCGATCTTCAGGCCATGAATGCCCAATTCTCGCGCGATCCGCGCGGTCTTCAGCGCCGCCGCCCGCGGATTGGCCGCGCCCATGTTCGAAATGATGCGCACGCGGCGCGGCACCGCGACGGGCAGCACCGCGCGCATGCGCGCTTCCAGCAACGGGTCGTATCCGAGTTCTGGGGCGTGGCGGCGCGTTTGCTGCGCGATCGCGATCGTGCGTTCTGCCAGGCATTCGAATACCAGGTAGTCGAGTGCGCCATGCTCCGCGAGCTCCACGGCGGGCTCGATGCGGTCGCCCGAGTAGCCCGCACCCGCGCCTATCCGCACACGCTTTGATGATTCGTTCCGTTTCTTCACGTCGACAACTCCTGATTACAGCGCAAACACGCCCAGCGCGACGCACGCGATCGTCATGACGATCGACGCGCCGAACAGCAGCGGAAATGTAAACTTCTGGTGATCGGCCAGATCGATTCCACACAGGCCGACGACGAGAAACGTCGCCGGCGTGAGCGGGCTCACGGGAAAGCCGGTGGTCATCTGGCCCAGCAGCGCGGCCTGCCCGATGTGCACCGGCGGCACGCCAAGCTGCGACGCCACTTCGGCAATCACCGGCAGCACGCCGAAATAAAACGAATCGGGATCGAACAGCATCGAGAGCGGCATCGACAGCACGCCCAGCACGACCGGAATGTGCCCGGCCATGGCGGGCGGCACGAAGCCCACTGCCGCCTGCGCCATCGCCTTGAGCATGCCGCTGCCTTGCATGATGCCGGTGAACACGCCCGCCGCGAGCAGGATGCCCGCCATCATCAGCGCGGCGCGCGCGTGCGCGTCGATGCGCTTGCGCTGCATGTCGACGTTCGGATAATTCACCATCAGCGCGATGCACAGGCCCACCATGAACATGATCGCGGGCGGAATCTTCTCGCCCATCACCACCATCGTGCCCAGCACCACGATCGTCAGCACGATGTTGAACCAGAAGTTCTTCGGGCGGCGCAGCGCGAGTTCATCGGCCGTAAGCTCGCGCCTGGGCAGCGCAACGGCGCCGCTCGCGCCGCTGTGGCCGAGGCGCTTTTCCTCGCGCCGGCCCAGCCACCAAGCCATGCTGAACACGAACACGAGGCCGATCGCCTGCACCGGAATCAGCGGATTGAAGAGCGCCGAAATCGGCAAATGCAGCGATGCCGAGGCGCGGATCATCGGCCCGGTCCACGGCAGGAAGTTGATGCCCGCCGCCATCGAGACCGCCGCGGCCAGCACGCGCTTGTCCATGTTCAGGCGCTCGTAGAGCGGCAGCATCGCGGGAATGGTGACGAGAAAGCACACTGCGCCGGAGCCGTCGAGGTGAATCAGCAGCGCGAGCAGCGTCGTGCCCATCACGATGCGCGTCGGTTTGGTGCCGACCGTGCGCAAGATGCGATCGATGATCGGATCGAGCGTGCCCGCGTCCGTGATGGTGCCGAAATAGAGAATCGCGAAAACGAACATGCCGACGACGGGCGCGAGGCCCTTCAACCCGTCGATGACGAACTTGCTCGTCTGCAGGCCGAATCCGCCGATCAGCGACGCCGCGATCGGCACGATGATCAGCGCGACGAGCGGCGACATGCGCTTCGAAAGAATCGCGGCCAGCAGTACCACGATCGTGACGAGCCCCAGCAAAGGCAGCATGGTGTGTCTCCAGTCTTGTCTTTTAGTGCGGACCAGCGTAAGTTCGGCAGTTCAATAACGCAATTGAAATGAATTGATTACAGCAATCACAGTTTTTTATGGATCTCAATCTTCGCGACATCCGCGCTTTCGTGACCGTGGCGCAAGCCGGCAATTTCACGCGCGCGGCCGCCCGGCTGCATGTGTCGCAGCCCGCGCTGACCGTGCAGATTCGCCGTCTCGAGGAAACCGTCGGCGCGCGTTTATTCGATCGCAACAGCCGCAGTGTCGCGCTCACGCAAACGGGCCGCGAGCTGCTGCCGATTCTCACGCGCTCGCTGATGGACATGGAGCAGGCCTTGCGGGATGCGCGCGCGCTCGGAGAAGGTTCGAGCGGCACGGTGCGGCTCGCGTGCCTGCCGACGTTCGCGGCCAGCGCGCTGCCCGAGCTCATTCAGGCGTTTCGCAAGCGGGTGCCGGGCGCGCGCTTTCAGGTTCGCGATGTCGTCGCCAGCGCGGTCAATGCGCTCGTGCGCAACGAGGAAGCCGATATTGGCCTGACCGGCGGTCACAGCGTCGATGCGACGCTCGATATCTTGCAGACCGGCGAGGACCGGCTCGTGATCGTGTGTCCGAAGAACCATCGCCTCGCGCGCAAGCGCTCGGTGCAGGTCGATGATTTCGCGTCGATGCCGCTCGTGCTGACCGCGCCCGGCACCAGTGTGCGCGCGGTGGTGGATGCCGCACTGTCGAAGGCGGGCTGCGCGCCCGATATCGCATGCGAGCCCATGTACATGATGACGGCCGTGGCGATGGTGCGCGGCGGCCTCGGCCTCTCCGTCCTGCCGGAGTCCGCGCGCGAAGTGCATGCCGAGCAGGGGCTCGTCACGCGGCCGATCGACGATCCGGCGTTCACGCGGCCAATCGCGCTCGTCAAGAAACGCGGCCGCACGCTGCCGCGCGTGACCGAGGACTTCATCGGCACGATCGACCTTCGCGGCAAATTACGGTAGGGGTTTGGGAGCGGAGCGGTCTGGCCGTGGATGCGGATGGCACGCCCGACGGACGTGCCATCGCCATTTCAATGCTCGTTGCTTGCGCGCGCCGCCGAGGGGCATGCCGGATCCAGGCCCCAGTGGCCGTCACACACGCGCCAGCGGCACAACTGGTCTTCGAAGAAGCCACGCTCCCCGCATGCCTTCACCTGCTGCGCAAGCGGTGCGTTGCTGGCGCCCGCGGCCTTGGCACCCGCCTTGGGCGCGCGCGCGGCCGCCTTGGTGTCGGCCGGCTTGGTGCGAGCAACGAGCACGGCCAGCAGATCGGCATCGGAGTCGTCCTTCTTCGCGGCGTTGTGCGGCTTCTTCGACTGCGCGACCGTGCTCTTGCTTTCCGCACGGCGCGCGCTGGCCGTCTGGCGCTTCTCCGCGCCCTTCCCGCCTTTCTCGCTCGCCTGCGCCTCGCGCGTTTGCGCTTTGGGCGCTGCCGCCGCAACCGTGGCGCCACTGGCGTTGCCGTCGTGCGCGCCGTCTGCCAGCGCGCGCGAGAGCCGGTCGGCATCGCTGGCCGGCGCGGCTGCGGAACTGTTCGCGGCTGGCCTGGCGTTGGCCGCATCGTCGTCGGAAACGATGGTGGCCGCGTGCGATGCCGAGGCGGCGTCGGGTTGCGCGCTCGCGACAGCCGCCTGCGATGCGCTTGCGGCCGCAACCGTGGCGCTCGCCGGCGCGGACGCGCTCGATGCCGTGGATGGCGCGCGCGTCATCAGGTGCCATGCGCCGAACGCGCCGGCGCCGATCACGAGCAGCGCAACGAGCGCGCCTGTCTTCGAGGGCCGCGACGATGTCTTGCCGGCAGGCGCGGCAGGCGGCACGACGCGCCCTTCCAGGTTCGCAAGGATGCGCGAGCCATTGGGGGCGTTGCCGGCCGGGGCGCTGGCCGCTTTGGCGGGAGCATCGGCGAGCAGGCTGGGTGGAGCTTTAGGTTGGGAGTTGTCCGGCACACTCATTAGTGTCTCATTCGAATCGTGCACATTGAATCGGGCCTGTTTCGCCGTGATAATACGTGTCGGCCCGACTTCGGGCAGGCCTGATTCTAAAATCAAGCATTACAAAAAACAATTGCCTCCAGTTCACGGTGTCGCTTTTGGTTGCCATTGCACTCGTCGTCTATTTCGTCCTTACCGTGCCGTTAGCAGCAATACTGCTTTTTCCGGGCGTGCGGGCCGCGTTTTTCGAAACCGTATCCAATCTGCATAACCGTATCACGCGGCGCGTTTCAGCAAGCGCCACGCACGCGCGCAAAGGCATTTCCAGATCGGCAAAATATTCTCAATCGACCGTCTCCGGCGTGCAAAATTTGCTGATTAAACGGCGCTTGCTGATTTTGTCGACGACAGGTATTCTTGCGACGCCGCCGCTGATCGCCCTTGCGCTTCGCGGCCACCAGTTATTCCAATACGATGACACGCTGCGGGCGCCCGACGAGAAAATCTCGGCGTTGCTCAATGGCGAGCAGCTCGTTCCGCCGCCGCCATTGCCGCCCGAAGCGTTCGCCACACGGGAGGTCGAACAGATTCGGCCCGCATTGGTAGATGCGAGCCGAGACTGGAATCTGCTCGATCCCGATTTCCGTACGCGTCTATTGCTCGCTTATAAAATCATGCGCGAGCAATACGGTTATCAAATGGCGTTACTGGAAGGTTATCGGAGCCCCGAACGGCAGGACCGGCTGGCAAAAATGGGGGGCAGCGTGACCAATGCCGCGGCATTTCAGAGCTATCACCAATATGGTCTCGCGGCGGATAACGCGTTTTTACGTGACGGCAAACTCGTCATTTCAGAAAAAGATCCTTGGGCCATGCGCGGCTATCAGTTATACGGGCAGGTTGCCGAGCAGGTCGGGCTAACGTGGGGTGGCCGGTGGAAAATGATGGATCTCGGGCACGTCGAATATCACAAGCCCGGTTTCGTGCTCGGGCGCAGGACTGTGGCACTTCAAAAAGTCCAATAAGCGTGCCGATGAGAATGCAAACGCAGCGCCTCACCGCATGCCACCGGGCGGGCGCCGCGCGCCCTCACACCCCCTCCACGCCATTCGCCGACACGGTTTCGCAACCGTGCGCCGATAAGCTCATGCCGCCCGCCGTGACCATCGCCACGGACAATCAGAACAGCACTCAAAGCACCAGGACCTGACCGGCTTATGCAACGCTTCCTCAACGTGTTGACCCACAGGCGCACGCTTTCCATCATCGGCTTCATTGCGCTGGCCGCGGTGCTGTTCATTGCCGCCGACACGCTGCAGGTCGCGCTCGTCTGGGTCGCGGCCGCGCTGGGCGTGCTGCTCGCGCTCTGGCTGCTGGTCTGGATCGTGCGCCGCATTCGCGCGCGCCGCGCCAACGACAAGCTCGGCGAGATGCTCGAGCAGCAGGCCCAGGTCGAAAGCCCCGCCGCCGTCGCCGCCGCGCACGGCACTCAGGTCGAGCTCGACGCGCTGCGCACGCGCCTCGTCGATGCGGTGAAGACCATCAAGACTTCGAAGATCGGCCAGCTTTCGGGCGGCTCGGCGCTGTACGAACTGCCGTGGTACATCGTGATCGGCAATCCCGCCGCGGGCAAGAGCAGCGCCGTGCTCAACTCGGGCCTGCAGTTTCCGTTCGCCGATAAGAAAGACGCCATTGTTCACGGCATTGGCGGCACGCGCAATTGCGACTGGTTCTTCACGACCGAGGGCATTCTGCTCGACACGGCGGGCCGCTATTCGGTGCACGAGGAAGACCGTGGCGAATGGCTCGGCTTTCTGGGCCTGCTCAAGCGCTTCCGGCCCAAGGCTCCCATCAACGGCATCATCGTGACCGCGAGCATTGCCGAGCTCACCGGCAACCGCCCCGAATTCGCGATCAATCTCGCGAAGAACCTGCGCCAGCGCGTGCAGGAGCTCACCGAAAAGCTCGAAGTGTTCGCGCCCGTCTACGTGATGTTCACGAAGGTCGACCTCATCACGGGCTTCACCGAGTTCTTCAGCGGCAGCGACCGCAACGAATACGACCGCGTCTGGGGCGCCACCCTGCCCTATGAGCCCGACGAGAAACGCGACGTCGTCACGCAGTTCGACGAGCGCTTCGAAGAACTCTACGACGGCCTCAAGGAAATCAGCATCGCGCAGATGTCGATCAGCCGCGGCAACGCGCTCACGCCGGGCCAACTGAGCTTCCCGCTCGAATTTTCGACCATCAAGCCCGCGCTGCGCGCGTTCCTCGCCACGCTGTTCGAGAACAATCCGTTCCAGTACAAGCCCATTTTCCGCGGCTTCTACTTCACGAGCGCATTGCAGGAAGGCGAGACCAACAGCGCCGCCGCCCAGCGCATCGCCAACCGCTTCACGCTCTCCACCGACAGCCTGCCCAAGCCGCAAGCGGCGTTCTCGAAGAACGGCTTCTTCCTGAAAGACCTGTTCTCCAAGGTGATTTTCGCCGACAAGCAAACGGTCCGGCAATTCGCGAGCCCCGCGAAAACCCGCCTGCGCTACGCCACGTTCTTCGGCGTGGTGGCCGCGCTCGCGCTGGCGCTCGGCGGCTGGACGTGGTCGGCCATCAACAACCAGCAGCTCGTGGCGAACGTGCAGGCCGACCTCGACAACGTGGAAAAGCTGCAGCAGAACCGCAACGATCTGCAATCGCGCCTGCAGGCGATGGACATTCTCGAAGACCGCATCGAGCAGCTCGAGCAGTTCCGCCGCAACCGGCCGCTCGCGGTCTCGCTGGGCCTGTATCAGGGCAACCGCGTCGAGCAGCATTTGCTGCAGGAGTATTACAACGGCGTTCGCCAGATCATGCTCACGCCGGTCTCGCAGAATGTCGAAGGCTTCCTCAAGGAAGTCGACACGCATCCGGACCAGCTCGCGCCCATGACCCACGCGCCGGATTCGGGCGCGGTGCCGGTCTCCGCGCGCGCGGCCATGGCGAGCCCGAGCCAGGGCGGCCTCTATAGCGATGCGTCGCCGAGCAGCGTCGAGGACGCCTACAACGCGCTCAAGACCTACCTGATGCTCTCGGACAAGCGCCACGTGGAAGCCGCTCACCTCACCGACCAGATCGCGCGCTTCTGGCGCGGCTGGCTGGAGCAGAATCGCGGCAACATGCCTCGCGACGAGATGATCAAGAGCGCCGAGCGCATGATCACCTTCTACCTTTCGCGCGTGTCCGACGACGACTGGCCGATGATCAACGCGAATCTCGCGCTCGTCGACCAGACGCGCGAAGACTTGCGCCACGTGGTGCGCGGCATGCCGGCGCGCCAGCGCGTCTACGAGGAAATCAAGGCGCGCGCCTCCACGCGTTTCGCGCCCATGACGGTGGCGCGCATCGTCGGCGATGGCAATTCCTCGCTCGTGGCGGGCAGCTACGCCATTCCGGGCACCTTCACGCGCGAAGCGTGGTTCCAGTACGTGCAGCCCGCGATTCGCGAAGCCGCCACCAAGGAGCTGCAGGCGAAGGACTGGGTGCTCAACACCTCGGCCAGCGACGACCTCACGCTCGAAGGCAGCCCCGAGCAGATCCAGAAGACCCTGGTGGGCATGTACAAGACCGAGTACGCGCAGCACTGGCAGAAGTTCATGCAGGGCATTGCCGTGCAGGATTTCGGCAGCTTCGGCCAGGCCGTCGATGCGATGAACCGCCTCGGCGACCCGCAGGATTCGCCGATCCGCAAGATCCTCGAAACCGCCTACGACCAGACCTCGTGGGATAACCCGTCGCTCGTCAACACCACCATCAAGCAGGCGCAAAGCGGCATCATGGGCTGGTTCAAGAACCTGTTCTCGCGCGCCACGAGCGGCCCGATCCAGGCGAACATCGACATCAACGGCAAGCCGGTCCAGATGCCGATGGGGCCGATCGGCCAGGCGTTCGCGGGTCTTGGGCGCATCGTCGTCACGCACGACAATGGCTCGATGCTCAAGGGCTACATGGACACGCTCTCGAAGGTGCGCACGCGCTTCAACACCATCAAGAACCAGGGCGATCCGGGACCGGGCGCGCGCCAGCTGATGCAGCAGACGCTCGACGGCAACGGCTCGGAACTGGCCGATTCGCTGAAGTTCGTCGACGAACAGATGCTCACCGGCCTCTCCGACGACCAGCGCAAGGCGCTGCGGCCGCTGCTCGTGCGCCCGCTCATGCAGGCGTACGCCGTGGTGATCCAGCCGGCCAGCGCGGAAGTGAACAAGGTGTGGAACGCCCAGGTGTATCAGCCCTTCCAGGCGTCGCTCGCGAACAAGTATCCGTTCTCGAGCACCGCGAAGATCGAGGCGGGTTCGAGCGAAATCGCCCAGACCTTCGGCCCGGACGGCGCGATCTCGAAGTTCGTGAGCACCACGCTCGGGCCGCTCGCGGTGCGCCGCGGCGACACGCTCACCGCGCGCACGTGGGGTGACATGGGCCTCTCGCTCACGCCCGACTTCACCAGCGGCTTCGCGCGCTGGGTCGCACCGCTCGCAGGCGGCGCGGCAAGCACGAGCGCCGGTTCGAGCGAGCCGCAAACGGTGTTCCAGATCCTGCCGCAACCGTCGAGCGGCACGACCGAGTACACGATCGCGATCGACGGCCAGCAACTGCGCTACCGCAACACGCCGCCGCAGTGGGCCAACTTCGTGTGGCCGAACCCGCAGGGCACGCCGGGCGCCACGCTGTCCGCCACCACCTTCGACGGCCGCACGATCCAGCTCGTGAACGAGCCGGGCCGCTACGGTCTCGAAAAGCTGATCAATTCGGCGCAACGCAACCGCCGTCCGGACGGCACCTTCGATCTCACGTGGACGCAAGGCAGCGTGACGGTTTCGGTGAGCATGCGCATCATCAGCACCTCGCAGGCCACGGCCGCGAACGGCAATGCGCCGCAACAGCAAGGGCTGAGCGGCGTGCAACTGCCGTCTTCGATCGCGACCGTGGGCCCGGCGGGCGGCAACGCCAATCCGTCCGGTGCGCCGAACGCGGCGCCCGCCGCGGGCAACGCGCAGAACAACAACGCGCCGGGCGGCGCCGTCACGACGGCCAATGCCACGGGCGCCAACAATAACGCGGGAGAGGCGCAATGACGCAAACCGTTCAGGCGCAGATCGCCTACTTCGGCAAGATCCCGTCGCGCGGCGACTTCGTGAAGAGCGCGCACAATCC
>JAITTX010000160.1 GCA_031286755.1 Paraburkholderia sp. | reverse complement strand
CGCCTGCTGAGCAGCGAGCACTGAAAAGCAGCATCGAAAATCACTGAGGATTCCGTCATGTTTCCGACACCGATCGAAAAATGGAAGCCCGCGCCGCGCCGTCTCTACAAGCTCTCGCTGCCGCTCGCGCTGGTGATCTGGCTCCTGCCGATGATCGCGGTGCTGATGACTTCGGTGCGTTCGAGCGACGAGCTCAGCGAGGGCAACTACTGGGGCTGGCCGAAGCACTTCGCGCTCATCGACAACTATCGCGAGGCGCTCACCACCTCGCCCATGCTGCATTACTTCTGGAATAGCGTGCTGATCACCGTGCCCGCGGTGGTGTGCGCCATCGCGCTGGCGGCCATGGCGGGATTCGCGCTCGCGATCTATCGCTTCCCGGGCAATTCTGCGCTGTTCGCCACCTTCGTGGCGGGCAACTTCGTGCCCATTCAGGTGCTGATGATTCCCGTGCGCGACCTCACGCTCAAGCTCGGCCTCTACAACACGGTGGGCGGCCTGATTCTCTTTCACCTCTCGTTTCAGACCGGATTTTGCGCGCTGTTCCTGCGCAATTTCATCAAGCAGTTGCCTTATGAGCTGGTGGAGGCGGCGCGCATCGAGGGCGCGAACGAGTGGACGGTGTTCTTTCGCATCATCCTGCCGCTGATCCGCCCCGCGCTCGCGGCGCTCGCGATACTCGTGTTCACGTTCGTCTGGAACGACTACTTCTGGGCCTTGTGCCTCACCCAGGGCGACGACGCCGCGCCCATCACCGTGGGCGTCGCGGCGCTCAAGGGGCAATGGACGACGGCGTGGAACCTGGTGTCGGCGGGCTCGATTCTCGCGGCGCTGCCTTCGATCGCGATGTTCTTCGCGATGCAGAAGCATTTCGTGGCCGGGCTCACGTTTGGGGCGACCAAGGGGTGAATGTCGCGCGGGTTCAGGCCAGGCGTGACCGAAAGCGCGGTGCGCGCGTCGAGCCAGGCCGCGCCGTGCCGGACACTACGCGCCGCGATAAAACTCCATAGTCGCAGCAATATCGGCATCGCCCAGGCCGCGCGACACCAGCCACCGGTTCAGATCGGCGGCAAGACTCGTGAACGGCAGCGGCAACCCGACGGCGCGGCCGAGATCCTGCGCGTTCTGCATGTCCTTGAGCATGTTTTCGATGCGCCCCGTCGGGGTGTAGTCGAGATTGGCGAACTTGGCGAAGAATTCGCGGAAGATCACGGAGTCGGCGCGGCCACCGGAGAGCGCCTGCACCACGAGTTGCGGATCGAGCCCCGCCCTGGAGGTCAGCGACGCCGACTCGGACAGCGCGAAGAGCCCGATGCCAACCAGGATCTGATTGATGATCTTGACGGTCTGGCCCGAGCCAGCGGGCCCGAGATGGGTCATGCGATTCGACAGGCTCGACAACACCTGCGTGGCCTTCTCGACATCGGATTGCGCGCCGCCGAGGAACAGCGTCAAGCGGCCCTCGAGCGCGGCGGGCGCGCCACCGGACAGCGGCGCGTCGACCCAGCCCATGCGCGAGCCGGCGGCGCGCGTGGCGAGCGCGACCGTCTGGTCCGCCGAAATCGTGGACATGTCGATGACGAGCAGGCCGTCCGCGCGGCCATCCAGCCCCTGCGCCAGCCCGTTTTCGCCGAACACGATGCTCTCGACCTGCGCGGCGTGATTGGCGCTGACGATCACGCACTCGCAATCGGCGGCCAGCTTCGCGGGCGATTCGGCCCAGTGCGCGCCCGCATCGAGCAGCGCGTTCGCGGCGTCGCGCCGGCGTGAGGTGATCGACACGTGATGCCCGCATTGCAGCAGGCGCTGCGCGATCGCGGTCCCCATCACCCCCAGCCCGGCTACGCCAATACGCTTGCTCGTCATTGCAATCTGTTCCATCTGTCTGGTTACGCGAGGCCCGAAGCATAACAGCGTTCGCTTGGGGCACCTCCCGTCATGAGGTGGACGAGAATCGGTTGCACGCTACCCGGCCCAATCCAGCACGTCCGATTAAAAAAAGGGCGGCGCACGGAGCCCATCAGCCTTGCCCCAATCAACCGCCCTACCTCGCCGCAATCGTCACCGCCGCTCCCGCCATGGCAATCGCGCTGCTGCGGTTCGCGGCGCGCACCATGCGGCGGCTCGTGAGCAGGCGCCGCGCGCGCGCCGCGAACAGCGCCCACGCGAGATCGATGGCGATGAGCACCGCCAGCATCGTGAGCACCAGTTCCGACCACGCGAACACGCCCACATGCGAAAGATCGAGCATGGTCGGCAGCAGGGCCATATAGAAAATCATGATCTTCGGATTGCCCAGCGTCACGGCCATGCCGGCGAGAAACATGCGCAGCGGCGAGCGCTTGCCCGGCAGGCTATCGGCCTGAAACCCGGCGGGCGCGAACCACATCTTCCACGCGAGAAACAGCAGATACGCCACGCCCAGAAACTTGAGCACGAGAAAGCCGAGCGCAAAGGTGTGCGCGAGCGCCGCGAGCCCGGCAACGGCGAAGGTCAGCCAGACCGCTTCGCCAATCCACATGGCGGCGAGGAACGGCAGCACGTCGCGAAAGCCGCTCGTCAGCACGCGGGCCACCAGCGCCGCGACGCTCGGGCCCGGCATGCCGGCCACGATCAGGAGGGTCAGCGCGAATGCGCTCAGACTGGAAAACGCCATGGGAATCTCCTCGTGCGCGAGCGGCGGCGCCCGTGCGGGAGAGACAGTTTAACGCGCGCCCGGACCGCCTGAACGGCATCCCGGAGCGCAAAACCACGAGCCACCCCGCGCCGCCGTGTAAACTGCTGCCTTTTTTGTCTCTCGTGGTATGGTCCCTCCCCCGCAACGCACGTCCCCGCGCACGTCACTGAGCGGTCCGGCCCTCGTGCGCCTGCTCGCGCGCCTTGGCGAGGCCGAGGTGCAGGCCTCGCCGCAGCCGCTCGCGGACCGGCTGAGCCAGTGGCTCGGCTGGACCGACGCGATCGCGCTCTCGACGGTGCTCGCCGCGCCAGCGCCCGCCATGGCAGGCGGCGCGCGCACGAGCGGCGAGGACGAGGCGCAGCGGTGCCTGAGCCTGCGCTCCACGCTCTCGAAGGCGATTGCCCTCGACGGCGTGCTCGCGCCCGCGAAAGCGCGCCATGGCCGCGCCTACGGTCACGCGGGCGCATCGCAGGCGCCTCAAAGCGACGAAGCGGACACCGACTACGCCGTCTTTCGTCAGTGCTACGTCGTGCTCCAGCAGAAGATGGAGACCGATATCGGCGACTTGCGCGGGCGGCTGCGCAGCCGGCTTGCCGCCGTGTCGCCGGCCATGGCGAAGCTCGCGACGCTCGACGCCACCATGGAGCGCTCGCTGGCCGTGCGCGAGCGCAGCCTGCTCGGCACGATTCCCGGCCTGCTGGGCGCGCATTTCGAGCGGCTGCGCAAAGCCGCCCGGGAAGCCGCGGCCCATGAGGCAGCGGCCAACGAAGCACCGGCCGCTGCCGACGACGCGCCAAGCGCCTGGCTCGACGCGTTCCGCAAGGATGTACAGAGCGTCTTGCTCGCCGAACTCGATGTTCGGTTTCAACCGGTCGAAGGGCTGCTCGCGGCCCTTCGTGCCCATTAGTAGCGCACGCTAACCCAAACGCTATGTCCAGACTTCGTATCGATCTCGTTGTTTTCCTCGCCGGTCTCGCGGCGGTGTGCTGGATCGCGGCCGGCTACGCCGGCTCGAATCCGCTCGCGCTGGTGGTCACCGTGCTGATCGGCGCCTGCTATGTGGCCGGCGCCTTTGAGTTGTATCGCTACACCCAGGCCACCGCCACACTCGCGCGCGCCGTGGGCGCCGCCGCTGGCGCCACGCCTAAAACCGCCGCTTCGCTCGGCGGCTGGCTCGAGCAACTGCATCCGAGCCTGCGCAGCGCCGTGCGCGCGCGCGTCGAAGGCGAGCGCGTCGCGCTGCCCGGCCCGTCGCTCACGCCCTATCTGGTTGGCCTGCTGGTGCTGCTCGGCATGCTGGGCACGCTGCTCGGCATGGTGACGACGCTGCGCGGCACCGGCGTGGCGCTCGACGGCGCCACCGATCTCGACGGCATCCGCGCTGCGCTCGCCGGCCCGATTCGCGGTCTGGGCTTCGCGTTCGGCACCTCGATCGCGGGCGTCGCGAGCTCGGCGATGCTGGGCCTGCTTTCCGCGCTGTGCCGCCGCGAGCGCATCGAGACCGCCCAGCGCCTCGACGCGCACATCGCCACCACACTGCGCCCGTTCTCGCACGCGCACCAGCGCGAGACGAGCTTCGCGCTCATGCAGCGCCAGGCCGAAGCGATGCCCAAGCTGGTCGAGCGCCTCGAAGCGATGATGACGGCCATCGAGCGCCAGGGCGACGCGCTCGGCGAGCGTCAGATCGCGAGCCAGCAGGCCTTCCTCGGCAGCGCGGAAGCAGCCTATGCGCGCCTCGCTTCCTCGGTGGGCGAATCGCTCAAGGCGAGCGCCGCCGAAAGCGCGCGCGCGACCGGCGCGGCCTTCGCGCCGGTCGTGGAAGCAACCATGGCGGGCCTCGCGCGCGAAAGCGCCGCGCTGCACGGCACGCTCACGCAAGCCGTGGAGCGGCAGCTCGACGGCCTGGCCTCGGGCTTCGAGGCCAACACCACGCGCGTGGCCGGCATCTGGAACGAGGCGCTCGCGGACCAGCGCCGCTCGGGCGAGGCACTCACCCGCGACCTGCAGGGCGCGCTCGAACGCTTCGCCGCCACCTTCGAGCAGCGCTCGGCCAGCCTGGTGCAGGACGTCGATGCGCGTCTCGCGGCCTCGGCTTCCGATGTTTCGCAGGCGTGGCAGGAAGCGCTCGCGCGCCAGGAGCGCGCCGGCGAAAAGCTTGCGGGCGATAACCAGCAGGCGCTCTCCTCGGCCGCCGCGACCTTCGAGCAGCACTCGGCCGCGCTGCTGCGCGCCGTGAGCGAGGCTCAGGCGAATCTGCAGACCCAGCTCGTCGCGCGCGACGAGGCGCGTCTCGCGACGTGGAGCGAAACGCTCGGCGCGATGGGCGCCACGCTGCGCGACGAATGGCGCGCGACCGGCGCGCAGGCGGCGGAGCATCAGCAGACGGTCTGCGCGACGCTCACGCAAACCGCCGAGGCCATCGCCGCCCAGACCGACGCGCACGCGAAGGACATGCTCGCCGAAATCTCGCGCGCGGCCGCGGCGGCAGCGGCGGCGTGGCAAGCGGCCAGCACCCAGGCGGCCGAGCGTCAGCAGGCCGTGTGCGAGACGCTGGCTCAAACCGCGAGCAATATCGCCGCGCATGCGGGCACGCACACGAACAGCACGATCGCGGAGATCACGCGCGTGGCCGAGGCTTCGTCGGCGGCATGGCAAGCGGCGAGCGCGCAGGCAGCGGAGCGCCAGCAGACGATCTGCGATGCGCTCGCGAAGACCGCCACCGATATCGCCACGCAAACCGAAGCGCACGCCAGCGGCACCATTGCCGAGATCGCGCGCGCGGCAGAAGCCAACGCATCGGCATGGCGAGCGGCGAGCGCGCAGGCAGCGGAGCGCCAGCAGGCGATCTGCGATGCGCTCGCGAAGACCGCCAGCGATATCGCCACGCAAACCGAGGCGCACGCCAGCGGCACCATTGCCGAGATCGCGCGTCTCGTCGATGCCGCATCGGAAGCGCCGCGCGTCGCCGCCGAGGTGGTTGCCGAACTGCGCCGCAAGCTCTCCGAGAGCATGGTGCAGGACACCGCGATGCTCGAGGAGCGCGGCCGCCTGCTCTCCACCGTCACCACGCTGCTCGACGCCGTGAACCACGCGAGCACCGAGCAGCGCACCGCCATCGACGCCCTCGTGCAGACCTCGGCGGGCCTCATGGAGCGCGTGGGCGCGCGCTTCGACCAGCAAGTGCAAACCGGCGCGCACACGCTGGAAGGCGCGGCGGCCCAGGTCACGGGCAGCGCCGTCGAGATGGCGAGCCTGGGCGATGCGTTCGGCGCGGCCGTCCAGCACTTCGGCGAGTCGAACGACAAGCTCGTGACGCAGTTGCAGCGCATCGAAACCGCGCTCGACAAATCGCTCGCGCGCAGCGACGACCAGCTTGCCTACTACGTCGCCCAGGCGAAGGAAGTGATCGACCTGAGCCTGCTTTCGCAGAAGCAAATTGTCGAGAACCTGCAACGCTTCGGCGTTCAGGCAGGGGCTGAAGCCGAATGAACGACGAAATCGACGGCGGCGTGGAGCCCACCGCGCCGGTCTGGGCCGCGTTCGGCGACCTGATGGCGGCACTGCTGGGCGCGTTCGTGCTGATCCTCGTCGGCGTGATCGGCATGCAGCTCGAAGCCTCCACGCGCCTCGCCAACGAGGTCAAGCAGCGCCAGCTCGAAACGCAGCGGCGCAAGACGCTCGAACAGGCGCTGGCCGGCCCGCTCGCGGCGGGGCGCGTGACGCTCGTGAACGGGCGCATCGGCATCAGCGGCAATGTGCTGTTCGCGCTGAACTCGGATCAATTGCAGCCGCAGGGGCGCGAGCTGCTCAAGAGCCTCGCGGGACCGCTGGCCGCGTATCTGCGCGACCGCGACCAGATCCTGATGGTGAGCGGCTTCGCCGACGACCAGCAGGTGCATGCGGGCAACCGCCGCTTCGCCGACAACTGGGAGCTCTCCGCCGAGCGCGCGCTCACGGTGACGCGCGCATTCATCGATGCGGGCGTGCCGGCGGCGTCAGTGTTCGCGGCGGCGTTCGGCTCGGAGCAGCCCGTGAGCTCGAATGCCGACGCGGCGGGCCGCGCGAAGAATCGCCGCGTGGAAATCGCGGCGGTGCCGCGCCCCACGAGCAGTGCACATGCACAGAGCGGAGCGCGTGACGGCCATGAGTGACGGCGCGCGCGACGAAGTTGTGGACGCGGCGGGTACCAGCGAGGCGGATGCCGCGCAAGCCGGCATTGCTGGCGAGGCCGGCAGCGAATGCGAGAGCCGGCACGCGATCGATAGCGAAAGCGGCCACGATGGCAACCACGCGGGCGAGCGCGAAAGCACGCGCGCACGTGCCGCGCTCGACGCCTGGCGCGCGCAAGGCGCCGACCGCGTCGATCCTGTGCGCTATGCGTTGATCGACGCTCTGGAGCGCCGCTCCGGCACGCATGCGGGCCCGGCGCGGCGTGTGCTCGATGCGCGCATCGATGCCTTGCTCGCCGACTATGCCGCGGAGGTCGAGCGCGCCGCATCGAACCCGCACACGAACGCACAAGCGAACGCACCAGCCCACGCGCAAAACGCGCCACCGCAAGACGCCGCCGCGCACGGCACGCTCGCCGCGCAGCTCGGCAACGCGAACCATCTCGCACGCAGCGGACCGCCCGCGGAGCTGCTCGATTACTTTCGCGAGGTCTGGTCGAAGCTGAGCGCCGACCAGCAGGTGCGGCAGTCGCTCGATCAGGTGCCGAAGAACGCGGGGCCGCTCAATTCGAGCAGCCTCGTGCACCGCGCGCTGCTGCTCATGCGCGAACTCTCGCCGGGGTATCTGCGCCAGTTCCTCGCGTATGCCGATGCGTTGTCGTGGCTCGAAGACCTGAGCGCCGCCACGGCGCCAGCGCCAAAGGAAACGCCGCGCACGGGCGCGGCGAAGGAAGGCGCGAAGAAGGCAACGCGCAAGCGCTCGCGCTAGAAGCCGCCGCGCGCCGATTCACGAAACAGCGGCACGAAATAGCGGCACAGAATACCGGCGCGGAGCAGCGGCACAACACAGCGACGCAGCCGCTGTGCACGCGCCGCGCACCACGTCAACGCTGCGCCTGGGCGAGCGTCTTGTGCTCGCCGCCACCGGCCTTGCGCCCGAGCACCAGCGTCACCACGGCGGAAACCGCAAGCGTCCCCGCCACCACATATAAACCCGCACCATAGCCGCCGGTCGTGTGCTTGAGCCAGCCGATCACCGAAGGCCCGACGAAGCCGCCCAGGTTGCCGAGCGAGTTGATCATCGCGATCCCCGCCGCGGCACCCGCGCCCGAGAGGAACGCGCTCGGCATCGCCCACAGCGGCGCCTTGGCCGCGCTGATGCCCACGTTGGCCAGCACGAGCGCGCCCACGATGGCGGCCGTGCCGTGCGCGCCGGCCGCCAGCACGAACCCCGCGCACGCCAGCAGGCACGGCACCACCACGTGCCACGTGCGCTCCAGGGTGCGGTCCGAATGGCGCGCCCACAGCACCATCGCCACCACCGCCGCCACGCTCGGAATGCCCGTGAGCAGGCCGGTCTGAAACGCGCTGTAGCCGAACTGCTTGACGATCAGTGGCGCCCAGATGCCGAGCGTATAGAGCCCCGCCGAGGTGCCGAAGTAAATCAGCGCGAGCGCAAGCACGCGCGGATTGCACAGCGCCGCCAGCACCGCGCCCGTATGACCGTGCTGCGCGCTGCGCGCGCTCGCCTCTTCGTCGAGTTTGCCGATGAGCCAGGCTTTTTCGTCGTCGGCGAGCCACTTCGCCTTCTTCGGCGCATCGGTCAGGCAGCGCAGCACCGCGAAGCCCAGCAGCACGGCCGGAATTGCTTCGAGCACGTAGAGCATCTGCCAGTCGGCAAGGCCGAACATCGGCTTCATCTGCATGATCGCGCCCGAGATCGGCGAGCCAATGGCCGTGGAAATGGGCGCGGCGGCCATGAACCACGCGGCGGCCACGGCGCGCTGGCGCGTGGGGAACCACTGGCTCAGATACAGGATGATGCCGGGAAAGAAGCCGGCTTCGGCCACGCCCAGCAAGAAGCGCAGCGCATAGAAACTCGCAGGACCGCTAACGAGCGCCGAGGCCGCGCTCACGATGCCCCACGTGACCATCACGCGCGCAATCCATACGCGCGCGCCCACGCGATGCAAGATGAGGTTGGACGGCACTTCGAAAATAAAGTAGCCGATGAAGAACAATCCGCCGCCAAGACCGTACGCCGCCGACGAAAGGCCGATGGCCTTGTTCATCGACATCGCGGCGAAGCCGACGTTGACGCGGTCGAGAAAGCTCACGAAATACAGCAGCATCACGAACGGAATGATGCGCCACATGAGTTTGTTCGAGACTCGGGTTTCGAGTTCGGAATGCATGTGTCTCCTCCTTGGAGACCGGGCCGCGCGCCAGGCGCGGGCCACGGTTTCAAAGCGGCGCGTGCGGGTGTGTAGTGGATTCGTGTGTATATGCACGCGCCGTCGAGCGGCGATTCTGGCGGCCGCTCAAGCCGCAATTCAGGCCGCAATTCACGCCGCAATTCAGACGGCAATTCAAACAGCGAGGGATCTCGCTCAGGCCGCCACGGCAACCTTCTCGATCAGCGCGCACACGGCCTCGGTCACCTGCGCCGTGGTGGCCGTGCCGCCCAGGTCGCCCGTGTGCAGCGCCGGGTCGGCGCTCACGCGCTCGATCGCGTCCATCACCTGCTGCGCGGCGGCCTGCTCGCCCAGATGCTCGAGCAGCATCACCACCGACCAGAAGGTGCCCACCGGGTTCGCGAGGCCCTTGCCCATGATGTCGAACGCGGAGCCGTGAATCGGCTCGAACATCGACGGATAGCGGCGCTCGGGGTCGATGTTGCCCGTGGGCGCGATGCCCAGGCTGCCCGCGAGCGCGGCGGCCAGATCGCTCAGGATGTCCGCGTGCAGGTTGGTCGCGACAATGGTGTCGAGCGTGGCGGGCCGGTTCACCATGCGGGCCGTTGCGGCATCAACGAGTTCCTTGTCCCACTTCACGTCTGGGAATTCAGTGGCGATCTGGTTGGCGATCTCGTCCCACATCACCATGGCGTGACGCTGCGCGTTGCTCTTCGTAATGACCGTAAGCAGCTTGCGCGGGCGCGACTGCGCGAGACGGAACGCGAAGCGCATGATGCGCTCGACGCCGGCGCGCGTGAGGATGGAGACATCGGTAGCCGCTTCGATCGGGTGGCCCTGGTGCACGCGCCCGCCCACGCCCGCGTACTCGCCTTCGGAGTTCTCGCGCACGATCACCCAGTTCAGGTCCTCGGGGCCGCAGCGCTTGAGCGGCGCGTCGATGCCGGGCAGGATGCGCGTCGGGCGCACGTTCGCGTACTGGTCGAAGCCCTGGCAGATCTTCAGGCGCAGGCCCCAGAGCGTGACGTGATCGGGCACCTCGGGGTCGCCCGCCGAGCCGAACAGGATCGCATCCTTGTCGCGGATCTTGTCGAGGCCGTCGGCAGGCATCATCACGCCGTGGGCGCGGTAGTAGTCGGCGCCCCAGTCGAAGTTCTCGAACTCGAAGGCGAACCCACGGTTGGTGCGCGCGAGCGCCTCCAGCACGGCCTTGCCCGCGGGCACGACCTCCTTGCCGATGCCGTCGCCGGGAATGGTTGCGATGCGATACGTCTTCATGGTGTCCGTCTCCACGTCCTTCGATTGAATGTGGGACCGACTTTACCGAACCTGGAGCGCTGCAACCGGTGCTAGACTCAAAGCATTCTTAACTTTAATTCACAAGTGCGGATCATTCATGAGCGATGCCGTGCATCCCGCCGATCTCTCGTTCTTCTCCGCGCTTTCGGCGGCGGGCAGCCTGAGCGCGGCGGCGCGCGAGCTGGGCCTCACCGCCGCCGCCGTGAGCAAGCGCCTCACGCAGATGGAGCAGCGCGCGGGCGTGCCGCTCGTGAACCGCACCACGCGGCGCATGATGCTCACGCCCGAGGGCGAGCTGTATCTGGAGCGCGCGCGGCGCATTCTCGACGAGATCGACGAACTGGCCGAGTTGCTCGGCAGCGCGAAGCGGAGCCCCAAGGGCCTCTTGCGCGTGAACGCGACGCTCGGCTTCGGGCGCAGCCACGTGGGTCCCGCCATCTCGCGCTTCGTGGCGAAGCATCCGCAGGTCACGGTGCAATTGCAGCTTTCGGTCGCGCCGCCACCACTCACCGACGACACCTTCGACGTCTGCGTGCGCTTTGGCGAGCCGCCCGACACGCGCGTGGTGGCGCGGCGTCTCGCGGCCAACCGGCGCCTCCTGTGCGCGGCGCCCGCCTATCTCGCGCGGCACGGCGTGCCCGCCACGCCGCAAGAACTCGCGCGCCATAACTGCATCGGCATTCGCCAGGGCGACGAGGCCTATGGCGTCTGGCGTCTCGCCTCGGGGCGCGGCGCCGCGCACAAGACCGAGGCGGTGCGCATCAACGGCAATCTCACCACCAACGACGGCGAGATCGCCGTGCGCTGGGCGCTGGAGGGGCACGGCATCCTGATGCGCGCCGAGTGGGACATCGCCGAGTATCTGGCCGACGGCCGCCTCGTGCAGGTGCTGCCCGAATACGACACGCCCAACGCGGACATTTACGCTGTCTATTTGCAGCGGCACCAGATGTCCACGCGCATTCGCGCGTTCGTCGACTTCCTCGCGCTCGAGCTCGAGACGCGCAAGACCTGAGCAGCCGCGCATGAGGTGTGGGCCGCGGCTTCCGTGGCATGATCGACTCAGCCCGGCCCGGCCAGACCCGAGCGGCCAAACCTGCTTCTGGAGCGCGCAACCATGTCCCTCGCCAAGCCGAAATGCGCGCGCCGTCCGCAGCGCGCCGCTGCTTTCGCCGCCGCATCGGTTCTCGCGGCGGGCGCACTGCTCTGGGCCAGTGTCACACCGGCCTGCACGCGCGCGCTCTACGTGGGCGAGAACGGCCTCGTCATCACGGGCCGCTCGATGGACTGGTCCGAGGACATGCGCTCGAACCTCTGGGTCTTCCCCGCCGGCATCGATCGCAACGGCGAGGCCGGCCCGCAATCGCCGCGCTGGCGCTCGAAATACGGCAGCGTGGTGGTCTCGGGCTACGACATCGGCAGCGTGGACGGCATGAACGAGCGTGGCCTCGTGGCCAATGCGCTCTACCTCGCGGAGACCGATTACGGCACGCCCGGCTCGGGCCGCCCGCCCATGGCGATCAGCCTGTGGGCGCAATACGTGCTCGACAACTATGCGAGCGTGAGCGAGGCCGTGGACGCGCTCGGCAAGGAGCCGTTCCAGATCATCGCGCCGCCGCTGCCCAACGGCAAACCCGTCACGATCCATCTCTCGCTATCCGACGCGAGCGGCGACTCCGCGATCCTCGAATATCTCGGCGGCAAGCTCGTGATCCATCACGGCAAGGCCTACAAGATCATGACGAACTCGCCGATCTACAGCGAGCAGCTCGCGCTGGACGCGTACTGGAAGAGCATTGGCGGGCTGAGCTTCCTGCCGGGCACCAACCGCGCCGCCGACCGCTTCGTGCGCGCGTCGTTCCTGCTCGACGCGATTCCCGGGAAGGCCGATCCCAACTACATGGCCGGCGTGCCGATGCAGAACGGCGCGTATCAGCAGGTCGCGAGCGTGATGAGCGTGATGCGCTCGGTGAGCGTGCCGCTCGGCATCCGCACGCCCGAGACGCCCAATCTGTCTTCCACGATCTGGCGCACGGTCGCTGATCAAACCGATCTCGTCTATTACTTCGACTCCGCCACGCGCCCCGATACGTTCCGGGTCTCGCTGCACAAGCTGAATCTGAAGCCCGGCGCCCCCGTGATGAAGCTCACGATCGACTCCGGCCAGATGTACTCGGGCGAAACCGCCGACAAGTTCGTGCCTACGCCCTCGTTCAAGTTCATGCCCGCCCCCGCGCCCTGAGCCCATCCCGAACGTCCCATGCGCGCCCCCTGATGCACCTTGAGCGCCCCCTGCGCGGCCACTGATCGGCCACTGCGCGAACCGCTGCTCTTTCCCGCCGCGCGTGCCCTGCATGCGGGCTACCCCCGCTTGACCGCCACGCGGCGCTGGTCTAATTTAGTCTGACTATATCGGGCCAGTGCCGCGAGCGATTCGCGCGGCGCAACCGCACGAGTGCACAGCACACCCAGGGCGCCGCGGTCTCTTCGCGAGCGCCTCGCCATACACGTTTCACTTCACGCTTTCCGCTTTTTCCATAACGGCGCAACGGTTCACGAATGCGCACGCAACAACCCGCCGTGGCGCGAGCACGCGCCACGGCTCGAGGAGGAGACGATGTCATGAAGGAAAAGGCCCGCTGGATGGTGGTTTTCTTTTGCTTTCTCGCGATCGCGGTGAACTACATCGACCGCGCCAATCTCGCGGTGGCCGCGCCGCACATCATGAAGGAGTTCGGTCTGGGGCCCGCGAGCATGGGCCTGCTGCTGAGCGGCTTCTTCTGGACCTATGCGGTCATGCAATTGCCGTTCGGCTGGTTTGTCGACCGCGTGGGCGCGCGCCTCGCGCTGCCGCTCGCGGTGGGATGGTGGTCGGTGTTCACGGCGGCCACGGCGGGGGCGGGCGGCTTTGCCGCCATGTTCGGCTGCCGCCTGATGCTCGGCGTGGGCGAGGCGGGCGCCTACCCCTCGTGCGCGAAGCTCGTGAGCCAATGGTTCGAGCGCGACGAGCGCGCGCTCGCCACCAGCATCTTCGACAGCGGCTCGCGCGTGGGCTCGGCGCTCTCCCTGCCCGTGGTGGCCGCCATCATCGCCGCGTGGGGCTGGAAGGCGTCGTTCGTCATCACCGGCGCGCTCGGGCTCGTGTGGATCGTAGGCTGGGCCATGATCTACCGGGAGCCCGCCGCGCAAGCGGCCTTCGCGCGCGGGCAGGCGTCCGCCGCCGACGCAGCCACCGGCGCGCAAGCGCGCCCCGCGTCCGCCATCCGCTGGACCACGCTGTTCCGCTATCGCACCGTGTGGGGCATGATGCTCGGCTTCTTCTGCCTGAACTTCGTGATCTACTTCTTCATCACGTGGTTCCCGAGCTATCTCGTGGAAGCGCGCGGCTTCTCGCTCAAGTCGCTCGGCACGCTGGGCACCCTGCCCGCCATCGCCTCGATTCCGGGCGGCTGGCTGGGCGGCTGGATCTCCGACACGCTCGTGCGGCGCGGCTGGAGCCTCACCGCCGCGCGCAAGACCTGCATCGTGGGCGGCATGCTGCTTTCCTCGGTCATCACGCTCACCGCCGTCGCGCCCGGTATCTACGAGATGCTCGCGCTCTTCGCCGTGGCCTACGCCAGTCTCGCGGCGGCGGCGGCCAGCATCTGGTCCCTGCCCGCCGACGTCGCGCCCACGCCGCAGCACGTGGCCTCGATCGCCGGCATCCAGAACTTCGCCTCGAACCTCGCGGGCATCGCGCTCACGACCTTCACCGGCATCATGCTGCAACTCACCAAAGGCTCGTTCACGATTCCGCTCGTGGTCGCGGGCGGCTTTTGCGTGCTGGGCGCCGCGAGCTACCTGCTGCTGGTGGGCCGAGTGGAACCGCTGCGCTCGCCGCATGAGCAGGCGCTCGCCGACGAGACGCTCACTTCGCGCACCTGATCCTTCTTTCACGCTCTTCAGTTCACATTGCCATGCCTGAATCGAATACCGCTCCATACTCCGAAATTCTCGTCGAGGCCCAGTCGCTGCATGCGTTCGTGGCCGCCATCTGGCAAGCCGCGGGCAGCGAGGCGCGCGAGGCGCAGCTCGTCGCCGATCATCTGGTCGCGGCCAATCTCGCCGGCCACGACTCGCACGGCGTGGGCATGATTCCACGCTATATGCGCGCGTGCCGCGAAGGCGCGCTCAAGCTCAACGGCCATGCCGAGCTCGTGCGCGACGCGGG
Organism: Paraburkholderia sp.; assembly: GCA_031286755.1. Classification (GTDB taxonomy): domain Bacteria; phylum Pseudomonadota; class Gammaproteobacteria; order Burkholderiales; family Burkholderiaceae; genus Paraburkholderia. The sequence goes on along the minus strand of JAITTX010000160.1, from coordinate 2,477 downwards.
CGCCGTGCTCACTGTCGAAGGCGGCCGCGCGTTCGGCCAGGTGGTCGCCCACGAGGCGATCGAGCGCGGCATCGCGCGCGCGAAGGAACTGGGCATTTGCGCGCTCGGCCTGCGCAACGCGCACCATATCGGCCGCATCGGCCACTGGGCCGAGCAATGCGCGCAGGCTGGGCTCGTCTCGTTCCATTTCGTGAACGTGGCGGGCGACCCGCTCGTCGCGCCGTTCGGCGGCATCGACCGGCGCTTCGGCACCAATCCGTTCTGCGCGGCCTTCCCGCGCCCGGGCCGCCCGCCGCTCGTGCTCGACTTCGCCACCAGCGCGATTGCCGCGGGCAAGGTGCGCGTGGCGTTCAACAAGGGCATCGAGACGCCCGCCGGCGCGCTGATCGGCTACGACGGCGTGCCCACGCGCGACCCCGGCGCGCTCTTCAGCGAAGGCCAGCACGGCGCGCTGCTCGCCTTCGGCGGCGCGGTGGCCGGCCACAAGGGCTCGGGCCTGGCCGCGATGTGCGAGATTTTCGCGGGCGCGCTCACAGGCGGATTTACTTCGCATGCCGAAACGCTCGTCACCACCAACGCCATCGTCAACTGCATGTTCTCGGTGATCGTGAATCCCGAGGCCTTCGACGCGCCCGCGCGCGACGAACAGGCCGACGCCTTCGTCGACTGGCTCAAGGCCGCGCGCCGCGAACCCGGCGTGGACGAGATCCTGCTGCCCGGCGAGCGCGAGAACGCCACGCGCGGCGTGCGCGGCGCGAGCGGCATTCCGGTGGACTCGGAAAGCTGGGCGCAGATCGTGGAAGCGGCGCGCGCGGCGGGCATGAGCGACGCGGCAATCGAGCCCTTCCTGCCGCGCTGATCGTGCTGCGTTGATCCGGTGCGTTGATTCTGCCGCCCGCCCCGCTCACGCGCCGTACGGCGCGCCCGGGGCGTGAGGAACACGAGGCGCTGGCGGCACCTGGGGCACTTCGTGGGCATTGCGCATGCTGCGCGCGTACTGCTTGGGCGCCATGCCCGACCAGCGCCGGAACGCGCGAATGAAGGCCTTCTCCGACGCATAGCCCACGCTCGTCGCAATCTCGATCAAGCGCCGGCGCGAATCGCGCAGCGCGCCGCTCGCGACATACATGCGATACGCGGTGAGGTGCCCGATCGGCGTTTCCTCCACCAGTTCGACGAAACGCGCGCTGAAGCGCGAGCGCGACATGCCCGCCGTGGCCGCCAGCGACTCGACGGTCCAGTCGTGCTCCGGGTGGCGGTGCAACTGCGCGATCGCGCGGCCGATCTGCGGATCCATCAGGCCGCGCAGCCAGCCCGTGTGGCTGATCGCCGAGGCCAGATGCGCGCGCAGCAACTGCACGAACAGCACGTCGGCGAGGCGCGCCGCCGCGACCGCCCAGCCTGGCTGGCAGGCCATCGACTCGCGGATGAAGGCCATCAGCGTGTCGGCGAGCCAGGGGCCCACCGCGGGATCGCTCGCGCGCACGTGAATGAGCGGCGGCAGCACCGAAAAGAGCGGATTGCGCACCGCCTCGCGGTAGAACACGATCCCCGTATAGAGATCGCAGACCTCGCCGCCGCCGCCGGCCGTGAGCCGCAAGGGCGTATCGAAGCTCGGGCGGATGCCTTCGCGCGCGACCAGATCGTCGAACAGCACCGGCGCGACGCCGGGCGCCGAGGCCAGCACGTGCTCGTGCCCGTGCGGCAGCAGCACGAAGTCGCCCGCCTCCACGCGCAACGGCTCCATGCCCTCCACAGCGATGTAATAGGGATCGCCAAAGCCGGTCCTGAACGCCGCGCCCTCGACGGCCGGCTTCACGAACGCCCACGGCGCGGTGAGCGAGAAGTGCCCGGTCACCACGGCGTCGGCGCGCAGATCCGCCAGCGCGGCGCTCAACAGGTCTGTCGCCATTTGCTTCTCTCCGGTTCTCTGCGGGTGTTCATCGTGTGATGCGTTCCGGCGCGCTGGCGGCGCGCGGTGCGCGCCGCATCAGGTCAGGTCAGAAGCGCTGCTGAATGCCCATCATCGCGCCCACCTGGTTCGCGCCGGCCGGCACCGTGCCGCCCGCCGCCACCGCATTCGCGGCGAGCGCGCTGTTCATCATGTAGCCCAGCGAAGCATAAAGCGTCGTGCGCTTCGTGACGAAATAGTTCGCGCGCGCGACCAGCAGCGTGGAATTCGAATGATCGCGCAAGATGTAGCGCAGCGCCTGGCCGTCGAGCGCGAACGCGGGCGTCACATAGTATTGCGCACCGAGGAAGAAGATGTCCGACTGGGCGTGTTCCGCCGCCGAGGTGTTGCGGCGGATCCAGCCGCCGCCCACCTTGGCCGCGCCGAACTTCACATAGGCGTCGACGATCACGCGCTTGTCGGTGTCGGCGCTGCTCACGAGCGGCGCCGAAGCGCCTGGCCCGCCGTACATCACGTCGTACGAGGCCGCCGCGCCGCCCCATGCGTTGTCGTAGGCGAGCATCAT
>JAITTX010000128.1 GCA_031286755.1 Paraburkholderia sp. | reverse complement strand
CTCGCCGCTCGCGGCGGAGATTCTGAGCGCGCGCCCCTATGCGTTCCTCGACGACGCGCCGCTCGAGGAGCGACGCACCCAGGCGGTGCTCTCGCGCCGCTTTCGCGACCCCGAGTCGGTGGACGACATGGGCGCGCTCGATGCCGAAGCCATCGCGAGCGTGCGCGAAGAGGCCTGGCCTCAAGTGCGCGACGCCGATGAGCTGCACGATGCGCTGAACACACTCGGCGTGCTGGCCGAAAGCGAGGCGCGCGCGCACGGCTGGATCGAGCGGCTCAGCGGGCTGGCCGCGGCCGGACGCGCGACACGCCTGCCGGTCGCGGAGCACGACGCGCTGTGGGTGAGCATCGAGCGCCTTGCCTGCGTGCGCGCGATCTATCCGCGGGCGCAATGCGAGCCGCCGCTGGCGCCCCCCGCCGCGCTTGCCGGCGACGAAGACCCGCGCGGCGAGCCATGGAGCGAGGACACGGCGCTGGTCGAAATCGTGCGTGCGCGACTCTCTGGATTCGGACCGCTAACGATCGCGCAGGTCGCGCGGCCACTCGCGCTGGAGGCGAGCGTGGTGGCGCTTGCGCTCACGCGGCTCGAAGCCGAAGGCACGGTCATGCGCGGCCGCTTCACGCCGGGCGCGCACGAGGAGGAATGGTGCGAACGCCATCTGCTCGCGCGCATTCATCGCTATACCGTGCGCAAGCTGCGCCGCGAGATCGAGCCGGTGGAGCGGCAGGATTTCATGCGCTTCCTGTTCGAGTGGCAGCACGTGGCCGCGGGCGCGCGGGGCTCGGGCCGCGAGGCGCTGGCGGCCATGCTCGAACAACTCGAAGGCTGGGAAGCTTCGGCGCTCGCGTGGGAGGACGAGATCCTGCCCGCGCGCATCGACGATTACACCCCGCTGCTGCTCGACGAACTGTGCCGCTCCGGCTGGCTCGCCTGGGCGCGGCTGCCGGCGCGGGCCGCCGCGTCGACGGTGCGCAGCACGCCCGTCGTGCTCTTGCCGCGTCGCGAGCTGGCGCGCTGGACGGCGCTCGTCGACGCCCCCGAGGCAGCGGAGCTTTCGGCGCGGGCGCGGCGCGTCCATGAGGCCCTGCTGCGCCACGGCGCGATGTTCTTCGACGAACTGGCCGCCGATGCGCATCTGCTGGGCGTGGAACTGGAAACCGCGCTGGGCGAGCTGGTGGCCGCGGGACTCGTGAGCGCCGACAGCTTCGCGGGGCTGCGCGCGCTGGTGCGCCCCGCCACGAGGCGGAACGCACCAGGACATTACGGCCGACGACGCCCGCGCGGCTTCGGGCCGCTCGTGGGCGGGATGGCCGATGCCGGGCGCTGGGCGGTGCTGCGGCGGGTTGCGTTGCCGGAAGCCGGGGAGCCCTCGACGGAACGCGCGACGAGCCCGACGCCATTGCGCCGCCCTCCCGCCGATGCCGATCTGCTGGAGCACGTCGTGAACGTGCTGCTGCGCCGCTACGGCGTGGTGTGCTGGCAATTGCTGGCGCGCGAAGCGCCGTGGCTGCCGCCGTGGCGAGACCTGCTGCGTGTGCTGCATCGCATGGAAGCACGCGGCGACTTGCGCGGCGGCCGCTTCGTCACGGGGCTCTCTGGCGAACAATTCGCGCTGCCCGAAGCCGTCGCGCTGCTGCGCGAGGTGCGTCGGCGCGGCAGTGCCGGCAATCTTTCAAACAGCGCATTGGTCTGCATCGCCGCATCGGATCCGCTCAATCTGGTCGGCACCGTGCTGCCCGGGGAGAAAGTGCCAGCGGTCGCGGGCAACCGCATCGTGTTTCGTGACGGCGTGCCTGTTGCGACACTGGTTGCAGGCCGTTGTGAGTTTCCCGGCGATTGCGATGAAGCCATGCGGGGTATGCTGCGCAGCGCTCTTGCCCGCTTTGGGGGCGGTTCGTCGGGCTTTTGACACGCGTTCGTGCGATGGCCGTTTTCTGTGCCACTGCGATGTGGATTGGATGGGCGCGCGCGGGATAGGCTGTTAGTTGCGTATATGACCTGGCCGCCGAATGGCGGCAGCCAGATGTTGCTACTTTGTTTTCCCTGGACTATTGCCAAACAGCAGTTCGGTGTACTTCCCGGACACGGCGCCCGTGCGCTTGCCGTCGGCGCCGTAGTAACGATCCTGGCGACATAGCCGCTCTTTCACGTCACAGAAGATGCCGTTGGTAAAAGTGAATTCGGTGAGGTCGAAATCGCCCTGAGAAAATACCTTCGCCGCGGCGCGCCGACCGAGGTACTTCACGGTCAGCGCGCGGGAAATGCCTTCATCGCTGGCGCAGAAGTAGCGGTCGCACAGCACGCCGCGCTCGGGCGAACGAAGCGCTTTCTGGCCGGCATGAGCGGGGATGGCCGCGCCGGCAAACAGCATGACGAAGAGCAGGCCGACTGATGTCTTGCTCATGCGGCAGCCCTGCTTTCGAAATGCCGCCGCACGCGCAACCCGTTGGCGACCACCAGCAGGCTCGCGCCCACGTCCGCGAACACGGCCATCCAGAGGGTCGCCTCGCCCGCCAGCGCCAGCACCAGGAACACCGCCTTGATCCCCAGCGCGAGCGCGATGTTTTGCGTGAGCACGCCCGCCACCTTGCGGCTCAGCCCGATGAACGCGGCGATCTTGCGCGGGTCGTCGTCCATGATCGCGACGTCGGCGGTTTCTAGCGCCGTCGCCGTGCCGGCCGCCCCCATGGCAAAGCCGATGTCGGCACGCGCCAGCGCGGGCGCGTCGTTCACGCCGTCGCCGACCATCGCCGTCATGCCGTGTTGCGCCGAGAGTGCCGCGACCGCGTCCTGCTTGTCCTGCGGCAACAGATTGCCGCGCGCGTCGTCGATACCGAGCTGCGCCGCGATCGCCTGCGCCGTGGTCGGGTTGTCGCCGGTCAGCATCACCGGCGTCACGCCCAGTTGCCTGAGCGCGCGCACGGCGGGCAGGCTCTCGGGCCGCACCGCGTCGGCGACCGCGAACAGCGCCACCGGCTCGCGCGGCGAACACAGCACGATGGCGGTCTTGCCGGCCGCCTCGAACTGCGCGAGCCGGGCTTCGAGTTCCGCCGAGCACAGCCCCAGCGACTCGACGAGCCGATGGTTGCCCAGATGCCAGGCCTCGCCGTCGATGCGCCCCGTCACGCCAAGGCCGTTGAGCACCGCGAAATTGTCGATCGACGCGAGCGGCGCGCCCTGCGTGGCGCGCTCGCGCCAGCCCGCCACGATCGCGCGCGCGACCGGATGCGTGCTCGCATCGTCGAGGCTCGCGGCGAGGCGCAGGGCCTCGTCCTCGGGCAGCGCCGCCAGCGCGAGCGTGTCGGTGAGCACCGGCGCGCCGCGCGTGAGCGTGCCGGTCTTGTCGAGCGCGACGGCCTTGAGCAGACGCCCGCGCTCGAGCCACACGCCGCCCTTCACGAGCATGCCGTTGCGCGCGGCCGCGGCGAGACCGCTCACGACCGTCACCGGCGTCGAGACCACGAGCGCGCACGGGCACGCGATCACGAGCAGCACGAGCGCCTTGTAGAGCCACGCGCTCCACGCGCCGCCGAACGCGAGCGGCCCCGCCACCGCGATCAGCACCGCGAGCGCGACGACGGCGGGCGTGTAGTAGCGCGCGAACTGATCGACGAAGCGCTGGGTCGGCGCGCGCTGCGCCTGGGCTTCCTGGACCGCCGCCGCGATGCGCGCGAGCGTGCTGTCACGCGCGGCGGCGGTGACGATCGCCTCCACCACGCCGTCGACGACGATGCTGCCCGCGTAGAGCGCATCGCCCTCGGCCTTGTCGACGGGCAGGCTCTCGCCGGTGATGGGCGCCTGATCGAGCGCCGCGCGGCCCGCGACCACGCGCGCGTCGACCGGCACGCGCTCGCCCGTGCGCACGCGGATGCGCTCGCCCACGGCCACTTCGGCCACGGCGCGGGTGCGCCACTCGCCGGACGGTTGTGCAGCCGGTTGCGCCCCCGCGGCGGCGCCCGCCGTCCACACCTCGGCGGTTTCCGGCGCGAGCGCTGTGAGCGAGCGAATCGCCTGGCGCGCCCGTTCGAGCGAGAGCGCTTCGATCTCCTCGGCGAGCGCAAACAGAAACACGACCATGGCCGCCTCGGGCCACTTGCCGATGATGACCGCGCCCGCAACCGCGAGCGACATCAGGAAATAGATGTTGATCGTGAAATTCTTGAGCGCGATCCAGCCTTTGCGCAGCGTCGGCAAGCCCGCGCACAACAGCGAGACCACCGTGCAGACGAGCACCGGCACGCCGGTCTCGTGGCCCGTGCTCCACGCCAGCACCTCGGCGGCGGCGGCGGCGATGCCGCTCGCGGCGAGCAGCAGCTTCTGGCGCAACGCGAGGCCGAGGCTCTGCGACGGCGCTTGCGCGGTCGAACCGGCGTGCGCGCCGTCGTCGAGCGGGCGCGGCGCCATGTCGAGCGAGCGCAGCGCGGCTTCGAGCGGCTTCGCGTCGGGGAGCCGATGGTAGACGGTCAGCTCGCGCGCGAGCAGATCGAAATCCAGGCGCACGACACCCGGCATCGGCTCGAGGCGCTTGCGGATGAGCCGCTCCTCGGTCGGGCAATCCATGTTGTCGATGCGGTAGCGCGCGCGCTGCGCGCCCTCCGGCGCGCTCGCCGGCGTGGCGCCGCGAGTGGATTGCAGCGCGGCGGTGGCACCGCAGCAGGCGGCGGCTTCGTGGCCAGCGTGATCGTGTCCGTGGTCGTGCGAATGATCGTGGCCGGCGGCATGGTCGTGGCCGCATGCCTGGCCGTGCGCGGGGTCATCGCCGTGGTTGCCTGCGTGCCTGGGATCGTGGCCGTCGCCGTGTCCACATGCATGCCCGTGGTCGTGGGCGTGCCGGTGCCCGTGGTCGTGCCCGTGTTCGTCGGCAGCGGCGTCCGCATCGGTGTCCGCGTGGCCGTGCTCGCGCTCCTTGTCCGCGTGGGCGCAGCCGCATGCGTGCTGATCTCCCGCTCCATCGAGCGAGACAGCCGATTCCGTCGATCCCGACGCCGCCGCATCCCGCCCGTCGTTGCGCGCCCGAAAGCGTTGCGCGAGCACAAACCGCGACCAGAAAGCCTGAACCATGGCCGATTTCTCCCAAAAGTGACAGAATCATTGAACAGCCTGTAGCCGCTACAGGGTCAAGCCATTTTGGGAGAACTGCGACCATGAGAATCGGTGAACTGGCGCGCCAGGCCCATTGCGACGTCGAAACGGTGCGCTTCTACGAACGCGAAGGCCTGCTCGACGAGCCGGCGCGCGAAACCAACGGATACCGCAGCTACACGGGCGCGCACGCCGCGCAGCTAAACTTCATCCGCCATTGCCGCTCGCTCGGCATCGGCCTTGCCGACATCCGCATGCTGCGGCGCTACCAGGCCGACCCGAGCCAGCCTTGCGACGAAGTGAATCAGCTGATCGACTGCCAGATTGCGCGGATTCACGAGCAGATCGAATCGATGCGCGTGCTCGAACAACAGTTGCGGACGCTGCGCGAGAGCTGTCATGCCCACGACAGCAGCAGCGCCGAATGCGGAATCATGAAGAACCTGGAGCAGCCGATCGACGAGGAAAACTGCTCCTGTCACGCGGAAGCCGTGCACGGCGACATGCACGACGAGGCGGCGAAGGGGTAAGACCCGGGCGTGGCGCCCAAGACCGTTGAACGGCGGCCCGAAGAGGGCCGCGCGAAAAACCGCCGAAACCCGAAACCCGGATCCAGTGCCGGGTTTCGGCCCTTCATTCAAAACCCCTCAAGGCGTTGCGGCGATCACCTCGGCCACCACGGCGGTGAGCCTCTTCGCATAGGGCACGTGCAGGAACTCGTTCGGCCCATGCGCGTTCGACTTCGGGCCGAGCACGCCGCACACCATGAACTGCGACTTCGGAAAACCCGCCTGCAGGACGTTCATCAGCGGAATCGTGCCGCCCTGGCCGAGATACGCGCAATCCGCGCCAAAGTGCGTGCGCGAAGCCGCATCGAGCGCCTGAGTGAGCCAGGGCGCGAGTTCCGGCGCGCTCCAGCCGTTGGCCGCGCCGGTGTCCGGCTTGAAGGTGACTTTCGCGTTATAGGGCGGGTCGAATTCGAGCAGCGCCTTCAACTCGGCCACGGCCTTCGACGCCTCCACCAGCGGCGGCAGCCGCAGCGAAAGCTTGAACGCCGTGCGCGGGCGCAGCACATTGCCGGCGTCGGCGAGCGCGGGCAGGCCCGCCGCGCCGGTGACCGAAAGCGATGGGCGCCACGTCGAATCGAGCAGCGCCTGCTGCGGGTCCGTGGTCTTGGGCAGCACGGGCCGGCCGTCCTGGCCGCACGCCCAGGGCAGCCCCTTCCAGACGCTGTCGCCGAGAATCTTCGCCGTGGCTTCGGCCTCGGCAAGACGCGTCGCGGGAATCGCGCAATGAAAGCCCTTGGGCAGGAGCGTCCCGCTCGCGGCGTCTTCGAGACGCTCGAACAGTTGGCGCATCACCCGGAAGCTCGACGGCGCAATGCCGCCATAGGAGCCGGAATGGATGCCCTCTTCGAGCACCTCGACCTCCAGATCGCCGGCTACGAGACCGCGCAATGACGTGGTGAGCCAGAGCTGGTCGTAATTGCCCGCGCCCGAGTCGAGGCAGACCACGAGACCCACGTTGCCGAGACGCTCGCGCAACGCATCGACGTACGGCAGCAGGTCGTAACTGCCTGACTCCTCGCAGGTCTCGATGAGGCCCACGCAGCGCGGACGCTCGATGCCCTGGGCGTCGAGCGCGGCCAGCGCGGTGACGCTCGCGTAGATGGCGTAGCCGTCGTCCGCGCCGCCTCGCCCATAGAGGCGGCCGTCTTCGAGCTTGGGCGTCCAGGGGCCGAGGTCGTTGCGCCAGCCGGCGAATTCCGGCTGCTTGTCGAGGTGGCCATACAGCACGACGGTCTCGCTGCTGCCCGAGCGCGTGGCCGGCACCTCGAAGAAGATCACCGGCGTGCGGCCCGGCAGCCGCACGATTTCGAGCTTCAGGCCGCGCACGGGCTGTGTTTCGGCCCACTTCGCGGCGTCCTGCACGACGCGCTCGAGGTAGCCGTGCTTCGCCCAGTCGGCGTCGAATGCCGGGCTCTTTGCGGGCACCGCGATGTAGTCGGTGAGCGCGGGGACGATTTCGTCGTTCCACTTGCGCTCCACGAACGCGCGCAAGGCGTCGTGATCCAGTTGCCGGATGTCCTCTGTCGTGTCTGAGCTCATGGTGCGAGTACCGTGCGGGAAAAACATAAATCATAGACCCGAACGCCGCGATGCCGACAGATCCGCCGCACAAACTCGCCACGCGTCGCCTTCCGGCCAGGTGCGGCATGCGCGCGAGGCCGATCCGCGCGACAATGAAAGCTTGGGTACCCTGATGCCCTCCTGGGGAGGACCGGCCATGGTGAGCCATTCCGTCTTCGAGATCATCGTTTTGCTGGCAGCGGTCGCGCTCTATTTCCTGCCCGCGCTGCTCGCGGAGCGCCGCCTGCGCGACGATCTGCTGACGATCGCCCTCTTCAACGCGGTGCTCGGCTGGACGGTGTTCGGCTGGCTGCTCGCGCTCTACTGGGCGCTGCAGCCGAATCCGCCGAAGAATATCGGCGGCCGCGTGAAGGAAAGGCAGCGGCGCCTCGGCATGCTGCTGTTCTCGCGCCGGCTCGACGACCGCGTCCACGCGCGCGAGGCTCGCGAAGCCGAGCGTGGACGCTCGTCTCGTTGAATTCCGCGCCGGGCACGCGCCCGGTTTGCATGAAATAATCACGCACGTAGCCTCCATGCACGCAGGCCCACCGCCACGCGTGCCCCTACTTTTCCCAGCCGCTTTCCACGCAGGACCCCGGAGCCCGCCATGCCCCATGTCGCCCCGCTGCTCGCCTTTGCCGCCGTCGCCCTCGGCATGGCGCTCACGCCCGGACCCAACATGATCTACCTGATCTCGCGCTCGATCTGCCAGGGGCGCAAGGCGGGCCTCATCTCACTGGGCGGGGTCGCGCTCGGCTTCATTTTCTATATGCTGTGCGCCGCATTCGGCATCACGGCGCTGCTGCTGGCCGTGCCCTTTGCATACGATGCGCTGCGCCTCGGCGGCGCGCTCTATCTGGCCTGGCTGGCCTGGCAGACGCTCAAGCCGGGCGGGCGCTCGCCGTTCCAGGTGCGTGAGCTCACGCCCGACCCGCCGCGCAAGCTTTTCCTCATGGGCTTCGTCACCAACCTGCTGAATCCGAAGGTGGCGATTCTCTATCTCTCGCTGCTGCCGCAGTTCATCGACCCGGCCAAAGGCAGCGTGCTCGCGCAGTCCATCGAATTGGGCGCGGTGCAAATCGCGCTCTCGGTCAGCGTGAACGCCACCGCGGCTATCACGGCGGGCACGATTGCGTCGTTCCTGTCCGGCCGCCCGAAGTGGCTGGCGATTCAGCGGTATTTGATGGGGACGGTGCTGGCAGGCCTGGCCGTGCGGATTGCGGCGGAAGGACAGCGCTAAGGCTGCCCTCAAACAGCACCAGGGGGACGAGCCTGCTGGGGACGAAGCAGGCTCAGATCAGATTCAAATCAGGTTCAGATCAGGTTCAAGCGCGCCTGTTGGCGCGTGCTGACGGCATGCGCAGCTTGACCGAGGCCGCCGGAATCAGACGCGGCTCGATGTGCACCCTGTCCGGCGCGAAAGTGTCCTGGCGCAGTTCACCGTGCTCGTCGAACCACTGGCAGATCAGCCAGTGCCCGTTCGCAAAGCCAGCAGGTCCTGCATCCATGACGGTCATGCGCGGCCCGCCAGATTTCAGGGTGACCACGTCACCCACGCTCGCCGTGGCAGCCCGAGCGGCCCGTTCGTTTTCTGCAAGCTCAATGTGCGTATCCAGCATGATGCTGCCTCGCTAATCAGGTCCGCTCATCGAATAATCCCCGGCACGGATTCCTCTCCTCCGCATACGGGCCCCGTTATTGTCAGCATCATTCGGGCGGCCATTAATAAGTCCGGCAAGACTAGCAATGGGCCTTAAAATCCGCAAGTGATTTTGATGGAAATACGGGAAAACCGCTATTAATCTCCGAAAAAATCGGCTCATGCAATCATGTCTGGCGTAGCGGCGCTGCCCGGTGCGCCCACAGGCCTTCTGCGCGCCCGCGCTGCACAAACAGTCATATTATTTGCGCATGCAAGGCTAATCACAGTAATACGCAAGCAGATCTTAAAACGCCCGCCGAAAAATCGATCATTCGTTTTATTTTCATGGTGGGCCGTTCAAATATCGAATCGCGATCAGACTGAAATATCAGCCGCACTATGGAGAAGATTACGAGCCGGAAATATGGCCGTCATGATTATGAATCGGCGCAAAAAGCGACGGGAAATAAAAAGGCCACCCGTCTTCGCCGGGTGGCCTCTCGGGACATGAACGGAGCATCGCCGGGTCCCATTGCGCGGCACAACAGCCTGATGAAAACCAGGGCCGGAATTCTGGGCCCCGAATCTCCCCTATTGCCCCTTACTCCGGAAACGGCAGCGAAGCCTGGCCTTCGGCGCGCATGCCGAACACATTGAGCGTCATCGCCACGAGCGCGTAATAGCCCAGCAGGCCAACGAGGTTGATGGTGGTCTCGTGCCCGAAGCGCTCCACCGCGCGCGCGTAAGTGGCGTCGGAGACACGCTTCGTGTCGTAGAGCTCCGTCACGAATGCGTGGATGAGCGCGTCGTCGGGTTCGTCGAAAACCGGCGTCGCGCCGGTGCGGATCTGCTCCGCCAGCGCCTCGGGCACGCCCGCCTTCAGCGCGATCGGATAGTGGATATACCACTCCGCCTGGGCCTGCCAGCGCGCCGCCGTCACGAGAATCGCCAGTTCCGAAAGGCGCAGCGAAAGCCCCGTGTTGTAGCGGCAGAACGCGCCCAGGCGCTGCGCATGCTGGGCAAGCTCCGGGCTGTGGATCCAGCCGAGGAACGGCCCGTTCAGGTTGCCGCGCGGACCGGAGAGGATTTCGTCGAGCACCGCTTTCTGCTCGGAGGTCGCGCTGGCTGCGTCGAAAGCGGGCAGGCGCGGGTTCTGGGGTTGTGTCATCGATAGGCTCCGGAGAAGGATGATCAGGCAGCGCTGGCCACGCCCGTTGCGCTCAGCGCGGCGCCAATCGCGGCGGCCAGACGTTCCTCTATCGTATCGATGTCCTGGGCCGTGCAGATGAACGGCGGCGCGAGCAGTACGTGATCGCCGTTCTGGCCGTCGACGGTCCCGCCCATCGGGTAGACCATCAGGCCGCGCGCGAATGCCTCGCGCTTGATGGCCGCGTGCAGCTTGAGCGCCGGGTCGAAGGTGGCTTTGGTCGCGCGGTCCTTCACGAGCTCCACGCCCACGAACAGGCCGCGACCGCGCACATCGCCCACATGCGCATGCCCCGCGTAGCGCTCGCGCAGACGCGCGCGCAGTTGCTCGCCGCGCGCGAGCACATTATCGAGCAAGTTTTCCTCGGCGATCACGCGCTGCACTGCCAGCGCCGCCGCGCACGCCGTGGCGTGGCCGATATAAGTATGGCCGTGCTGGAAGTAGCCGCTGCCGCCCACGATGGTCTCGTAGATGCGCTGGCTCACAAGCGTCGCGCCGATCGGCTGGTAGCCCGCGCCCAGGCCCTTCGCGATCGTGAGCAGATCGGGCGCCACGCCATCTTCCTCGCACGCGAACAGATAGCCGGTGCGGCCCATGCCCGACATGATTTCGTCGAGGATCAGCAGCACGCCGTAGCGGTCGCACAC
>JAITTX010000078.1 GCA_031286755.1 Paraburkholderia sp. | reverse complement strand
CCGGTGCTCGCCATCGCGGGCTCGCTCGCGAGCAAGAAGCGCATTGCCGTGACGGGCGGCACGCTGCCCACGCATGGGCCGCTCTTCGTCGTGCTGCTGCTCGGCACCGTGCTGCTGGTGGGCGCGCTCACCTACGTGCCGGCGCTCGCGCTCGGGCCGGGCGTGGAGCATCTGATCATGATGGGCGTGCATTGAACGGGGACATCAGCAAATGACACAACATAGTGCAACACGATCCATGTTCGATCCGGCGCTGGTGCGTCCGGCCATCGTGGATTCGTTCAGGAAACTCAAGCCGCGCACGCAGTTGCGCAACCCCGTGATGTTCTGCGTCTACGTGGGCAGCGTGCTCACGACGATCCTCTGGGTCGCGGCGCTCATGGGCCAGGCCGAGGCGCCTTCGGGCTTCATTCTCGCCATCGCGCTGTGGCTGTGGTTCACGGTGCTGTTCGCGAACTTCGCCGAGGCGCTCGCCGAAGGGCGCTCGAAGGCGCAGGCCGCATCGCTGCGCCAGGCCAAGAAAGACGTGATGGCGAAGAAGCTCAACGAGCCGCATCCGAAGTCGCCCATCCGCATCATGACCGCGTCCGATTTGCGGCGCGGCGACGTGGTGCTGGTCGAGACCGGCGACACCATTCCGGCCGACGGCGAGGTGGTCGACGGGGTGGCCTCGGTGGACGAATCGGCGATCACGGGCGAATCGGCGCCGGTGATCCGCGAGTCGGGCGGCGACTTTTCGTCGGTCACGGGCGGCACGCGCGTGCTCTCCGACTGGATCGTCGTGCGCGTGACGGCCAATCCGGGCGAGGCGTTTCTCGACCGCATGATCGCGATGGTCGAAGGCGCCAAGCGCCAGAAGACGCCCAACGAGATCGCGCTCACGATCCTGCTGGTCGCGCTGACCATCGTGCTCCTGCTCGCGACCGCGACGCTGCTGCCGGTCTCGATGTTCTCGGTGGAAGCCGCCAGGATGGGCCACGTGGTGACGATCACGGCGCTCGTGGCGCTGCTCGTGTGCCTGATTCCCACGACCATCGGCGGGCTGCTTTCGGCGATCGGCGTGGCGGGCATGAGCCGCATGATGCAGGCCAACGTGATCGCCACCTCGGGCCGCGCGGTGGAAGCCGCCGGCGACGTGGACGTGCTGCTGCTCGACAAGACCGGCACGATCACGCTCGGCAATCGTCAGGCTTCCGCGTTCGTGCCCGCGCCGGGTGTGAGCGAGGAAGCGCTCGCGGACGCCGCGCAACTCGCCTCGCTCGCCGACGAAACACCCGAGGGCCGCAGCATCGTGGTGCTCGCGAAGCAGCGCTTCAACATTCGCCAGCGCGACATGGGCGCGCTGCACGCGGTGTTCCTCGCCTTCAGCGCGCAGACGCGCATGAGCGGCGTGGACCTCGCGCCCGAGGGCACGGCGCCCGGCACGCATGCCCGCGAGATCCGCAAGGGCGCCGCCGATGCGGTCAAGCACTACGTCTCAACACACGGTGGCCGTTGCCCTGCGGAAGTCGACACGGCCGTGGACGATATCGCGCGCCGCGGCAGCACGCCGCTCGTGGTGGCGGAGATGCACGATAACGTTGCGCGCGTGCTTGGCGTGATCGAGTTGAAGGACGTGGTGAAGGGCGGCATCAAGGAGCGTTTCGCCGAGCTGCGCAAGATGGGCATCAAAACCGTGATGGTGACGGGCGACAACCGCCTGACCGCCGCCGCGATCGCCGCCGAAGCCGGCGTGGACGACTTCCTCGCGCAGGCCACGCCCGAGACCAAGCTCGCGACGATCCGCGAGCACCAGGCCCAGGGCAAGCTCGTGGCGATGACGGGCGACGGCACCAACGACGCGCCGGCGCTCGCGCAGGCCGACGTGGCGGTGGCGATGAACACCGGCACCCAGGCCGCGAAGGAAGCGGGCAACATGGTCGATCTCGACTCGAACCCGACCAAGCTCATCGAGATCGTGGAGATCGGCAAGCAGATGCTCATGACGCGCGGCTCGCTCACGACCTTCTCGATCGCCAACGACGTGGCCAAGTACTTCGCGATCATCCCGGCCGCGTTCGCCACGACGTATCCGCAGTTGCGCGTGCTCGACGTCATGCACTTGAGCTCGCCGTCGTCGGCGATTCTTTCGGCGGTGATCTTCAACGCGCTCATCATCGTGATGCTGATTCCGCTCGCGCTCAAGGGCGTGAAATACCGGCCGCTCGGCGCCGCGACGCTGCTGCGCCGCAATCTGCTGATCTACGGCCTCGGCGGCATCCTTTTGCCGTTCCCGTGCATCAAGCTGATCGACATGGTGATCACCGCGTTCGGCTGGGCTTGACCCGAATGCATTTCCAGATCCGCATTTTCAGATCAACAGGAAACCAGAATGAAAGCGCAGTTTCGTCCCCTGATCGTGATCTTCGTCGTGCTCGCGGCAGTCACCGGTCTCGTGTATCCGGCCGTGATGACCGCGTTCGGCCAGGCCGTGTTCCATCGCCAAGTGAATGGCAGCCTCATCGAGGTGAACGGCAAGGTAGTGGGCAGCAAGCTGATCGGCCAGCAGTTCGACGCGCCCCAGTACTTCTGGGGCCGCCTCTCGGCCACCTCGCCGATGCCGTATAACGCGGCGAATTCGGGCGGCTCGAACCTCGGCCCGACCAACCCGGCGCTTGCCGATGAAGTCAAAGGCCGCATCGCCGCGCTGAAGGCCGCGGGCGCCGATGCTTCACAGCCTGGTTCACAGCCTGGCTCGCAGCCGATTCCCGTGGATCTCGTGACCTCGTCGGCCAGCGGGCTCGATCCCGAGATCTCGCCGGCCGCCGCCGCGTACCAGGTGGCGCGCGTGGCCAAAGCGCGCAACCTGAGCGTGCACGATGTGCAGGCGCTCGTGGACCGCTATACGAAGGGCCGCCAGTTCGGCGTGCTCGGCGAGCCGCGCGTGAACGTGCTCGAATTGAATCTCGCGCTCGACGGCAAGA
>JAITTX010000077.1 GCA_031286755.1 Paraburkholderia sp. | reverse complement strand
TCGTGCTCGGCTGGCCCGGCACGCTGATGTATCTGTCCGGCGTGCTGTGGCTCATCGTGCGCGCGCTGCGCATCGCGCTGCGCATGCCCGAGGACCGCTATGTCTGCGCGTGCCTGAGCCTGACGGTGTCGATCTTCGCCATGCTCGTGTTCACCAACTCGCTGGTCGGCACGGGCGGTCTGCTGCTGTTTTCGAGTGTGTTTTCCATTCTCAGCGCGGGACACTGGAGCAAGCTGACTCGCCTCCAGGCCCGCAACATGGAGGTCTCCGATTGAGAGTCGCAATCGTCACGCACGTGGTGCGCCATAACGACGGCCAGGGGCGCGTCAATCATGAAATCGCGCGCGCGGCCCTCGACGAAGGATTCGAGGTCACGCTGGTGGCTTCGCATGTCGCGCCGGAACTGGCTGCGCATCCGAAAGTAAAGTGGGTGCCGGTACAGCCTTCGCGCCTGTGGCCCACCAATCTGCTGCGCCAGCAGGTGTTCGCACTCAAGAGCGCGCTGTGGCTGCGCCGCCATCGCAGCGAATACGACGTGCTGCACGTGAACGGCTTCATCACGTGGGCGCATGCCGACGTCAACACCGCGCATTTCGTGCACGGTGGCTGGGGGCGCAGCAAGTATTACCCGTTCGGGCTCACGCGCGGCGTGTGGTCGGCGTACCAGTTCATCTACACGCGCGCCAACGCGGTGCTGGAGCGCTGGGCCTACCGGCGCTCGCGCGTGATCGCGGCCGTCTCGCGCAAGGTCGCCGACGAGATCATCGCTTCGGGCGGCGATCCGGTCGAGCGGCTCGACGTGATCTATAACGGCGTGGATACGCGCGGCTTCGCCTCGGCCAGCGCCGACCGCGCGAAGTTCGAGCTGCCGGAGGACAAGTTCTTCCTGCTGTTCGTGGGCGACCTGCGCACGCCGCGCAAGAACCTGGGCACCGTGCTGCACGCGCTCAAGCAACTGCCCGAGCGCGTGCATCTGGCGGTGGCGGGCTACCTGCCCGGCAGCCCGTACCCGGAGATGGCGCGCGAACTGGGCATTGCCTCGCGCGTGCACTTCCTGGGTCTCGTGCGCGAGATGCCGGTGCTGATGCGCAGCGTGGACGCCTATGTCTTTCCTTCGCGCTACGAAGCAATGAGCCTGTCCCTGCTGGAGGCGATGGCGGCGGGCCTGCCCGTGGTCACCGCGCAGACGGCGGGCGGGGCGGAAATCATCACGCCCGATTGCGGCATCGTGCTGGACGATCCGGACGACGCGCCGGCGCTCGCCAAAGCGATCCTGCAACTCGCCGACGACACGCCGCGCCGCCTCGCCATGGGCGAGGCCGCCGCGAACCTGGCCGGCGAATTCGGCTGGGCGCGCATGGCCGCGCAGTACATCGCGCTCTATCGCCAGCTCGCGGGCGACGCGGGCGCCACCGTGCGCCATGAAACGCGTGACGGGCAGCGCGGGGCCGAACCCAATTTCGCGGCGGCGCCGCTGCAGGGCGGACAGACGCTGCAGCGCGCCGGGACGCCCTGAGAAACTCATATCAGCCAGTAAGAGGCCAAAAGCAGGCCAAACGCAGGCCAAAAGCAGACCAGCAACGGGCCAGTTGAACAGGCAATTACGCAGCAAGCCTTTGGCCAGGACTTGGGCATAACAAGGATACGAGAGATGACGAAACATTCCATCCATTCGCTACAGATCGGCATGCACTGGTTTCCGGAGCGTGCAGGCGGGCTCGACCGCATGTATTACTCGCTCGTGGGGGCGCTGCCCGGCGCGGGCGTGCACGTGCGCGGCGTCGTGGCCGGCTCACCCAAGGTGGCCCAGGACAGCGGCGGCGCGATTCACGGCTTCGGCTCCGCCTCGCGCTCGCTGCCGTTTCGCCTGATGGACGCGCGCCGCGCGCTGCGCCGCGAGATTCAAAGCCATCGCCCCGATGTGATTTCCTCGCACTTCGCGCTCTATACCTTCCCGGGCCTCGACGTGACGCGCGGCATTCCGCAGGTCTCGCATTTCCAGGGACCGTGGGCCGACGAGAGCTTCGTTGAAGGCGCTGCCACGCTGAGCCAGCGCATCAAGCATTCGCTTGAACAGTCGGTGTATGAACGGTCGTCGCGGCTCATCGTGCTCTCGAAGGCGTTCGGCGACATCCTCACGAAGCGCTATGCGATCTCGCCCGAGCGCGTGCGCATCGTGCCGGGCTGCGTGGACACCGCGCACTTCGATCCGGAGTGCACGCGCGCCGAGGCGCGTCTGCGCCTGCAATTGCCGCAGAACCGCCCGATCGTTCTGGCCGTGCGCCGTCTCGTGCGCCGCATGGGTCTCGAAGATCTGATCGACGCCATCAAGGTGGTGAAGCAGCGTCATCCGGACGTGCTGCTGCTGATTGCCGGGCGTGGGCGTCTGGAAGCCGAGCTGCAGCAGCGTATCGACGCAGCGGGCCTGACCGATAACGTCAAGCTGCTGGGCTTCGTGCCCGACGCGCAATTGCCTTCGCTGTACCGCGCGGCCACGCTGAGCATCGTGCCCACGGTGGCGCTCGAAGGCTTCGGTCTGATCACGGTGGAATCGCTCTCGGCGGGCACGCCCGTGCTGGTCACGCCGGTGGGCGGCCTGCCCGAAGCGGTGGCCGGCCTCTCGCAGGATCTCGTGCTGCCGGAAACCGGCGCCGCCGCGATTGCCGAGGGGATCGACGCCGCTTTCTCGGGGCGTATCAAGTTGCCCGATGAAGAGGCGTGCAAGACCTATGCGCGCGAGAACTTCGATAATGCTGTGATCGCGCGGCGTGTCGCCGATGTTTATGCGGAGGCGATTGCGGCTGCTAATAGCGGCGTGCATTGAGTTAAGGCCGTCGTCGCGGTTCCCGCGCTTGTCGCGGGTCCTTGTATTCGTGTCGGTCTATTAGCGTTGCCCCTGTGCGGGGCGGCACCTACTTTTCTTTGCAGCGGCAAAGAAAAGTAGGCAAAAGAAAGCCGCTCAAACCGCCAGTGTGACGCCGTCCCCCACTAGCCTTTAATCGAA
>JAITTX010000075.1 GCA_031286755.1 Paraburkholderia sp. | reverse complement strand
GCTCCATCCTGCGACGCACCTGCCGATGCGCCACGGTCGTGGCGCCAGAGCACGTCGGCGCCGCCTGCCGCGCGGTTGAGCACGCGCGCGAGCACGAACAGCAGGTCGGAGAGCCGGTTCAAGTAGCGGCGCGGCGTCTGCGCGAGCGGCGCGGCCGCTACGTCCGCCGAACCCGCCGCACCCGCGCCCTGCACGGCGTCGAGCGCGACAATCACCCGCTCCGCGCGCCGGCACACGGTGCGGCAGACATGCGCGAGCGCCGCCGCGCGCGAGCCGCCCGGCAGGATGAACTCCTTGAGCGGCGGCAGCGTGGCGTTGTACTCGGCGAGCCAGCCGTCGAGGCGCGCGAGATGCGCGTCCGTGACGATGGTGTGGCCGGGCATGCACAACTCGCCGCCCAGGTCGAACAGGTCGTGCTGGATGTCCGTGAGCGCGGCGCGCACGTCGTCGGGCATCGTCTCGCACAGCAGCACGCCGATGTGCGAATTCAGTTCGTCGACCTCGCCGATCGCGGCGATGCGCGTGGCGTCCTTGCGCACGCGGCTGCCGTCGCCGAGGCCCGTCGTGCCGTCGTCGCCGGTGCGCGTGGCGATCTTGCTCAGGCGGTTGCCCATGGTATGTCTCTCCGAAAAGCAAACAGGTGGAATCGTCATTGTCTCCCGGCCGGCGCTCGCGACCGGGCTGGCGGCGATTATAGATTTGGCCCCAGGGGTTTCGGGCGACGCTTCGTAAGGCGCTTTACACAGCGTTTCACGCGGCGCAGGCGGCGGAACGCGCGCGCGAACGTTGAGCGTAAAATGAAACGCGCCGAATATTACGTCCAAACGAAGGAGACACCCGCGTGAATCATCCCGCGCCGCCGGCCCATATGTCTGTTCCTCGCCGCCCGTTCCCCGCCGCTCTCCTCGACCAGCTACGCAGCGCGTTCGGCGAACGCGTCTCCACATCCGAAGCCGTGCGCACCCATCATGGCCGCGACGAATCGCCGTTCGACCCGCAACTGCCCGACGCTGTGGTCTTCGCGCACAACACCGAAGAGATCCAGGCCATCGTCAAACTGTGCGCGCAATACGGCGTGCCGATCATTCCGTATGGCAACGGCTCGTCGCTCGAAGGCCATCTGCTCGCGGTGCAGGGCGGCGTCTCGATCGACCTCTCGCAAATGAACCGCGTGCTTTCGATCAACGCCGAAGACCTCACCGTCACCGTGGAGCCCGGCATCTCGCGCAAGGCGTTGAATGAAGCGCTGCGCGACACCGGCCTGTTCTTCCCCATCGACCCGGGCGCGGATGCGAGCATCGGCGGCATGTCGGCGACGCGCGCCTCCGGCACCAACGCCGTGCGCTACGGCACGATGCGCGAGAACGTGCTCGGCCTCACCGCCGTGCTCGCGGACGGCCGCGTCATCAAGACCGGCACGCGCGCGCGCAAGTCGTCGGCGGGCTACGACCTCACGCGCCTTTTCGTGGGTTCCGAAGGCACGCTCGGCGTGATAACGGAAATCACGCTGCGGCTCTATCCGCAGCCCGAAGCGGTGTCGGCGGCGGTCTGCGCGTTTCCTTCGATGGCCGAGGCCGTGCGCACGGTCATCGAAACCATCCAGATGGGCGTGCCCATCGCGCGCGTGGAGTTCATCGACTCGCTCGCGGTGCGCGCCATCAATCGCCACTCGAACCTGACACTGCGCGAAAAGCACACGCTCTTCTTCGAGTTCCACGGCACCGAAGCCGGCGTGGCGGAGCAGGCGCAGCTCGTGCAGGAACTGGCCGCGCAAAACGGCGGCGAGGGCTTCGAATGGGCCACGCGCCCCGAAGACCGCAGCCGCCTGTGGAACGCGCGGCACAGCGCCTACTTCGCGATGCTGCAGCTCAAGCCCGGCTGCCGCGCCGTGACGACGGACGTCTGCGTGCCGATCTCGCGCCTTGCCGAATGCGTGGTGGAAACCGAGGCCGATCTCAAGGCATCGCCGCTGCCCTGTCCGATCGTGGGCCACGTGGGCGACGGCAACTTCCACGTGGCGATTCTGATCGATCCGGACAAGCCCGAGGAAATCGAAGAAGCCGAGCGTCTGAACCACCGGATCGTGCAGCGCGCGATCAAGATGGACGGCACCTGCACGGGCGAACATGGCGTGGGCTTGCACAAGATGGGCTTCCTCGTGGAAGAGCACGGCGCCGATACGATCGACACCATGCGCGCCATCAAGCACGCGCTCGATCCACACAATCTGATGAACCCCGGCAAGATCTTCAGTTGGGCGGTGTAGCCTGGAGCGCCCGGGTCTGACCGCAGCGGTCGAGCCCGGGCGAGCCACATCGATCAATGCCCAGCAACCCCAGCAACACCCAGCGACAAGCGGGCAACAATCACCCTGCAAGGGACCGGAGGAGACATGAACGCACCGGAGGCGGGTTTGCCGGAACTCACGCCGGAAGTCCTCGCGCAACGGCAGCGCGAAGTGGTTCAGGCGTTGATGGCGGTGCTGCCAGCGCACTGCCTGCTGCATCGGGAAGAAGACACGGTCGCCTATGAGTGCGACGGGCTCGCGGCCTACCGGCGGCTGCCGCTTGCCGTGGCGCTGCCAGAAACGGAATCGCAGGTGCAACGCATCGTGCAAATCTGCCGGCGTCTGGACGTGCCCATCGTGCCGCGCGGCGCGGGCACCGGCCTCTCGGGCGGCGCCATGCCGATCCGTCACGGCATCGTGCTTTCGCTCGCACGCTTCAAGCGCATTCTCGAAGTCGATCCTTACGCGCGCACGGCCACCGTGCAGCCCGGCGTGCGCAACCTCGCGGTGTCCGAGGCGGCCGCGCCCTACGGCCTCTATTACGCGCCCGACCCGTCGTCGCAGATCGCCTGCACGATCGGCGGCAACGTCTCCGAGAATTCGGGCGGCGTGCATTGCCTCAAGTACGGCCTCACCGTGCATAACGTGCTGCGCGTGCGCGCGGTGACGATGGACGCCGAGATCGTGGAGTTCGGCTCGCTCGGCCCCGACGCGCCGGGCCTTGACCTGCTCGCGGTGATGATCGGCAGCGAGGGCATGTTCGCCATCGTCACCGAGGTCACGGTCAAGCTGATTCCGCGCCCGCAAACGGCGCAGGTGATCATGGCGAGCTTCGACGACGTCGTGAAAGGCGGCGACGCGGTGGCGGGCATCATCGCGGCGGGCATCATTCCGGCAGGCCTCGAAATGATGGACAAACCCGCCACGCGAGCCGTGGAGGAGTTCGTCAATGCGGGCTACGATCTCGACGCCGCCGCGATCCTGCTGTGCGAATCCGACGGCACGCCCGAGGAGGTCGCCGAGGAGGTCGCGCGCATGACCGTCGTGCTGCGCGAGAACGGCGCCACGCGCATCCAGATCTCGCGCACCGAGGAAGAGCGCCTGCGCTTCTGGTCCGGCCGCAAGAACGCGTTTCCGGCCGCGGGCCGCATTTCCCCCGACTATTACTGCATGGACGGCACCGTGCCGCGCCGCGCGATCGGGCCGTTGCTCGCGCGCATCCACGAAATGGAGGTGCAATACAAGCTGCGCTGCATCAACGTGTTCCATGCCGGCGACGGCAATATGCACCCGCTCATCCTCTTTAACGGCAACGATCTCGACGAATGGCACCGCGCCGAGGCGTTCGGCTCCGATATCCTCGAAACCTGCGTGGAGCTGGGCGGCACCGTGACGGGCGAGCACGGCGTGGGCATCGAGAAGATCAATTCGATGTGCGTGCAGTTCTCGCGCGAGGAACGCGATGCTTTTCATGCGGTGAAGCACGCGTTCGACCCGGCTGGCCTGCTCAACCCCGACAAGGGCATCCCCACGCGCGCGCGCTGCGCCGAATACGGCAGGATGCACGTGCGCGGGAATCTGCTGCCTCATCCGGATCTGCCGCGCTTCTAAACGGCACTTCAAAACCGCGCTTCCAGGTCGGGCTGCGGGGCGGACTTCCGGGCCGTATTTGCGCGCCCGGCTTGCGCGCCGCGAGCCGGCCGCGCACGCCGGCATGCGCAACGCATGCACCATGCGGGCCTGCCCCGGGTTGCCAGAGTGAAGCGCGTCAGTACAATCGAGCGAACCACAACGACAAACGCGCCACGGGAATCATGGAAGAGGACGACATCGTCGCGGTCTGGTCCGAGCGCATTCGCGCGGCGACCGCAGACGGGCGCACGCTGCGCATACGCGGCGGCGGCACGAAAGACTGGTATGGCCAGACGCTCGAAGGCGAGGTGCTCGACACGCGCGCGCATCGGGGCATCGTTTCCTACGACCCCGCCGAGCTCGTCATCACGGCGCGCGCGGGCACGCCCCTGCTCGAAATCGAGCACGCGCTCGCGGCACACGACCAGATGCTTCCCTTCGAGCCGCCCCACTTCGGCCCGCAAACCACGTTCGGCGGCTGCATCGCCGCGGGCATTGCCGGGCCGCGCCGCGCGAGCTCAGGCGCCGCGCGCGACTTCGTGCTGGGCGCGGTCGTCATGAACGGCCACGGCGAAGTGCTGCACTTTGGCGGCCAGGTCGTGAAGAACGTGGCGGGGTACGACGTTGCGCGCCTGATGGCGGGCTCGCTCGGCACGCTCGGCCTGATTCTCGAGCTTTCGGTGAAAGTGCTGCCCGTGGCGCAGGCGGAAATCACGCTCAAATTCGACATGAACGGCACGGACGCCGTGCGCAAGCTCAACGAATGGGGCGGCCACCCTTTGCCGATGACGGCCAGCGCCTGGCGCAACGGCACGCTCGCCGTGCGGCTCGCGGGCGCGGAGGCGGGCGTGAAGGCCGCGCGCGCGCTGCTGGGCGGCGAAGTCGTGGACGCCGTGGAAGCCGAGCGCTTCTGGGCGGGGCTGCGCGAGCAGACCGACCCGTTCTTCGCCTCGATCGCGCCCAACGCCGCGCTGTGGCGCCTCGCCCTGCCCTCGATTGCCGAGCCGTTGCAGTTGCCAGGCGCGCAGCTGATGGAATGGGGCGGCGCGCAACGCTGGTGGATCACCGAAACCGATGCGCAAACGGTGCGCATCAGCGCGAAGCAGGCCGGCGGCCATGCCACGATGTTCCGCACGGGCCGCGACTATGACCGCAGCGCTGGCGTGTTCACACCGCTGCCCGCGCCGCTCATGAAGATCCACCGCGGCCTGAAGGCCGCGTTCGACCCAGCCCGCATCTTCAACCGCGGGCGCCTCTATTCCGACTTCTGACGGGACCTTCACGCCGCAATGC
>JAITTX010000060.1 GCA_031286755.1 Paraburkholderia sp. | reverse complement strand
TATGCGAGTTCTGCTGGTCGAAGACGATCCGATGATCGGAGAAGCCGTTCAGGCCGCGCTGAAGGATGCCTCGTATGCAGTCGACTGGGTCATGGACGGCGCCCACGCACTGAGCGCGTTCGCTGCGCAGCCTTACGACCTCGTGCTGCTCGACCTCGGTCTGCCCGGCAGGGACGGGATCGACGTGCTGGCCAGCATCCGCGCGAAGGACAGTGCGGTGCCGCTCATCGTCGTGACGGCGCGCGATGGACTCGACGACCGTCTGCGCGGACTCGACGGCGGCGCAGACGATTACGTGCTGAAGCCGTTCGAGATGGCCGAGCTGCTCGCGCGGGTTCGCGTTGCGATCCGGCGTCAGGCCGGTTCGGCCGCGCCGGTGCTCGGCAACGGTATCGTGTCGCTGGATCCAGCCACGCGTGAAGCGACGGTCGGCAGCGATGCGCCGATCCAGCTTTCGAGCCGCGAATTCGCGCTGCTGCGCGCGCTGCTGGTGCGGCCTGGCGCGATCCTGTCGCGCCACGAACTCGAAGACCGTATCTACGGTTGGGGCGACGAAGTCGAAAGCAATGCAGTCGAATTCCTGATCCATTCGCTGCGCCGCAAGCTGGGCAGCAGCGTAATCAAGAACGTCAGGGGCGCCGGATGGATGGTTTCAAAAAATGGCTGAACCAGTCGATCCAGCTCCGGCTGTCGGTCGCGCTGTCGGTCGCGATTCTGTTCGTCGCGACACTCGCGGCCGCATTCTCGTTTTCGTCGTCGTTCGACGAAGCCCACGAGCTGCAAGACGACATGCTGCGCCAGATCGCTGCGCTGCTCGATCACCGCAGCGCCGCCGCGCCTTCGACACCGCATCCGGCGAGCGCCACCGCCTATCGGCCCGAAAGCGACGAGGCGCCGCAAGTGATCGTCGAGCCGCTCTCGCGCAACGGCACACCGCTCGCGCTCGCCGAGCCGCGGCTCGCGGCCGCAGCAACGCTGCCCGACGGGCTGCAGACCCTCGACGCGAGCGGCCGGCCGCTGCGGGTGCTGATCCGCACGCTCGCGAACGGCGAGCGGATCGCGGTCGCGCAGGAAGCCAGCGTGCGTGATGAGGCAGCGCGCGAAAGCGCGTGGCGGACGGCCTTGCCGTTTCTGATCCTCGTGCCTGTGCTGTTGCTCGTCGTCGCCGATCTCGTGCGCAAGATGCTGCGGCCGGTCGCATCGCTGTGCGCCGAGATCGACGCGCGCAGCGAACACGATCTGCACCCGCTACGGACCGATCACGTGCCTCTCGAAGTGCAGCCGTTCGTCGCCGCGTTCAATCGAATGCTCGCGCGCGTCGAGCAATCCGTCGCCACGCAGCGCCGTTTCGTCGCCGATGCTGCGCACGAGTTGCGCTCCCCGCTAACCGCGATGTCGTTGCAGGCCGAGCGGCTCGACAACGCCGACCTGAGCGCCGAGGCGCGCACGCGGCTCGCGACGCTGCGCGGCGGGCTCGAACGCAGTCGCAAACTGATCGAGCAGCTCCTCGCACTCGCGCGCGTGCAGGCGGCGCCCGCACCGCCCGCCGACGAGACGTCGGTGTTTGCCGTGTATCGCCGCGTGCTCGAGGACCTGATGCCGCTCGCTGAAGCGAAGCGGATCGACATCGGCATCGGGGACGGTCCCGACGTCACAGTGCCGGTCGACGCGATCGAGTTGACGATGCTGATCAAGAACCTCGTCGACAACGCGATCCGCTATACGCCGGACGGTGGGCGCGTCGATCTGGTCGTGCGCAACGCCGGCACTCATGCATGGCTGAGCGTCGCGGACAACGGCCCCGGTATCGCGCCGCACGAGCGCGCATGCGTGTTCGATCCGTTCTATCGCGTGCCGGGAAGCGAGCAGATTGGCTCGGGACTCGGGCTGTCGATTGTCAAGACAATCGCAGACCGGATGGGGGCGGATGTGAGTCTGGACTACGCGGACACGCACACGCCAAGCGGGCTGTGCGTATCCGTGACCATCCCGTTGCGGCGCACAACGTAGTGTGGTTCATATGGCCGGCGCGACGCGAAATCGGTCTTGAGTGGGGCGGTGTCGGAGTCCGCCACCAGAGGGCGGTGACGCATAGCCATGAGGAAGTCATGGCGTGATCTAGAAACGGACACCGTCCGGCAGCATCCGGCGCGACACCCATTGCGAAAGCCGATCCAGATACAGGTAGATAACAGGCGTGGTGTACAAGGTCAGTACCTGCGAAAGCAGGAGGCCGCCGACGATCGCCACCCCCAGCGGCACGTGAATTTCAGCGCCTGCCCCATGACCGAGCGCCAGCGGCAATCCGCCCAGAATCGCCGCCATGGTGGTCATCATGATCGGGCGAAAACGTAGCAGGCAGGCCTGGCGGATCGCCTGCGCGGTGTCGAGCCCATCGACCCGCTCCGCCTCCAGCGCGAAGTCGATCATCATGATGGCGTTTTTCTTGACGATGCCAATCAGCAGAATGATGCCGATCAGCGAAATCACGTCCAGCTCGAGCCCGAACAGGCGTAGCGCCAGCAAGGCTCCGAGACCGGCCGATGGCAATGTGGACAGGATGGTCAGCGGGTGGATATAGCTTTCATACAGTATGCCCAGCACGATGTAGACAGCGGCCAGCGCGGCGGCGATGAGCCAGGGCTGGGTCGCCAGCGACGCTTCGAACGCTTTCGCCGTGCCCTGGAAGCTCGCATGCAAGGTGGCCGGCAGACGCATGCTGCGGATCGCCGCGTTCACCTGTGCAACGGCATCGCCCAATGCCACGCCGGGCGCCAGGTTGAACGATAAAGTCACGGCGGGAAACTGGCCCTGATGATTGATTTGCAAGGGCACCGGATCATCTTCGAAATGCGCGAAAACCGATAGCGGAACCTGCTTGCCGCCATCGGAGGGCACGTAGATGTCGTTCAGCGATCCCGCATCGATCTTGCGCGCCGGGTCGACCTCGAGCACGACGTGATACTGGTCGATGTCGGTGAAGATGGTCGCAACCTGGCGCTGGCCCAGTGCGTCGTACAACGTGTCGTCGATCAGTTGCGGCGAGATCCCGAACGACGCGGCACGATTACGGTCGATTGCCACCAGGGTACCCGGTGCCGAGCGCTGCAGATCGCTATTGACATCCTCGACGGACGGCAGCGACTTGAGCTTGTCGATCAGGCGCGGTGTCCATGCGTACAGTTCGCGCGAGTCGCTATCTTCGAGCGTGTATTGAAACTGCGCGCGGCTGATGCGCCCACCGACCTGCAGGTCCTGGCGCGGCTGCATGTGCAGCGCGATACCCGGCACGGCGGCCGCCTGCTGCCCGATGCGCTCCATGATCTGCGCGGCGTTCGCGTGACGCTGGCTGAACGGCTTGAGGCTGATCATGATGCGCCCGTTGTTGAGCGTATTGTCCTCGCCGATCCAGCTGTACACGGACGCGACGTCCGGATCGCGCCGCACGATGTCAATCAGCTGTTGCTGGTGCTCCGCCATGGCCGGCGCGGAAATGCCGGGAGACGCATCGGTCGACGCGATGATTTGCCCCGTATCCTGCTGCGGGAAAAAACCCTTCGGGACGAACCAGTACATCAGCACCGAAAGCGCCATGGCCGCCAGCGTCAACGCCAGCATCAATGTGCGTCTTGCCAGCGCCCAATCCAGCGTGCGCTCGTAGAACCGCAGCATCGCATCGAATGCGCTTTCAGCCAGTGCTTCCAGCCGTCCGTTCCGGCGCTGGCTGTCGAAATGCAGAAACAGCCGGCACATCATCGGCGTCAGTGTCAGCGACACCATCGCCGAAACTGCCAGCGCCACACTCACCGTAATCGAGAATTCGCGGAGCAGCCGCCCCACCACCCCGCCCATGAACAGCAACGGAATGAAGGCTGCGATCAGCGACAGGGTCATCGAGACGACGGTGAAACCGACTTGCCGCGCCCCGTCCAGCGCCGCCTTGAGTGGCGGCTCGCCGTGCTCCAGGTGGCGCATGATGTTTTCGATCATCACGATCGCATCGTCTACCACGAAGCCGACCGCAATGGTCAATCCCATCAGCGTCAGGTTGTTGATGGTGAAGCCCAGGCTGTACATCACGGCGAAGGTGCCAACGATGGAAAGTGGAATCGCCACTGCCGGAATGAGCGTGGCCCAGATACCGCGCAAGAAAGCGAACACGACCAGCACCACCAGCAGCACCGATATCAGCATGGTCCACTGGATGTCAGCCACCGAAGCACGAATGGTCTGCGTACGGTCGCTCACCACCGCCACCGAAACCGAAGTGGGCAAGCTGCTCTCCAGGGAGGGCAGTAAAGCCTTGATCGCATCGACGGTGGCCACCACGTTGGCGCCCGGCGCCTTGTGGATATCGACGACGATCGCGCGTTGCCTGCCGTACCAGGCCGCCGTATTGACGTCCTCGACACTGTCGATCGCGTGGCCGACATCGCGAACGTACACAGGCGCACCGTTGCGCCACGCGATAACCAGGTCGTCGAAGGCCGATGCGCGGTAAAGCTGGTCGGTGGACTCCACCGTCAGCGACCGGTGTGGGCCGTCCAGCGTGCCCTTGGGCGAACTGACCGTGGCGTTGCCGAGCACGGCGCGAATTTCCTCGAGGCTGATGCCGAGCGCGGCGATCTTGGCCGGATCGATCTGCACCCGTACCGCCGGCTTCTGTTCTCCGTGCAAATCCACGAGGCCCACGCCGGGTATGCGTGACAACTGCTGAGCGATATAAATGTCGGCATAGCGGTCGACCTCGTACAACGGCAACGAGGACGAGCGCACCGCCAGCGACATGATCTGAAAATCAGCCGGATTGGCCTTCTCGTAGGTCGGCGGATGGGGCAATGTCCTGGGCAAATCTCCCGCGGCGGCATTGAGCGCCCCTTGCACATCCTGCGCAGCGGCGTCGATATTGCGCGAGAGGTCGAACTGCAGGGTGATCGAGCTGTTGCCGAGAATGCTGGTCGAGGTCATCTCGGTCACGCCGGAAATCAGGGCGAGCTGGCGTTCGAGCGGACTCGTCACCGTGGCGGCCATCACGTCCGGCCCCGCGCCCGGCAACGACGCCGATACCTGGATGGTGGGGATGTCCATCTGCGGCAATGCTGCAATGGGCAGGCTGAAATAAGCCGATACGCCCAGCAGCAGAACCACCACCATTAACAGGGAGGTGGCGATGGGGCGGCGAATGAAGGGAGCCGACAGGTTCAATCCCAAACCTCGGTCGTGCGGTTCCGTCACGCGACTAGCGGATCTGCGTCACGCGATCCGAATACTCAAAATCAGACGTTTTGTCTCGCAGAGTCAGCGTCGCGGCGTGTCTGGCAGCGTAGCGTGCATTGTACGCCGCGCAGTTCCCGCGCTCGACCATTGCACGCTCAAGCGTCACGTCCGCGACCGGGAGTCCCGTGCCCTGCGCTTTTGCTGACGCGAATGCAGGTGGAGCCTGCGAGTGCAATGACGAGTGCAGCATCAAGATATGGCTTCATTGTGTTTTCGCGGGGGCGTCTTAACCCCTTTGGCCCCTGATTACTGGATCAAATGACAGGCACGCGCTGCCGGGCTCATCCGGTAACCGACGCCCCGGACCGTCACAATCTTCTGCGCACCAAGCTTGTGCCGCAAACGGTGTATCAGCACATCGACCGTGTTCCCTGCACCTCCCCGGGGGCGTCCGTAGATTTGCGTCGTCAGTTCGCTACGTGTGAATACGCGCGTGGGTTCATTCATTAGCGCAGCCAGCAGCCGGTATTCGCTGG
This sequence comes from Paraburkholderia sp., assembly GCA_031286755.1. Taxonomy (GTDB): domain Bacteria; phylum Pseudomonadota; class Gammaproteobacteria; order Burkholderiales; family Burkholderiaceae; genus Paraburkholderia. The sequence continues at coordinate 4,648 of JAITTX010000060.1, read as the reverse complement.
ACCTCAATGCCACGGGCAGGCCGTCGAGCGATACCGAACAATCGAGCGGGTTTAAAGCCAGATTCCCGATCGTGACCGGCTCCGTATCGTGGGGCGATCGGCGAAACAACAGGCGAACCCTCGCGCCGAGGTCTTCGGGATCCAGCGGCTTCATGAGATAGTCGTCGGCGCCAACATCCAGCGCGACCGCCGGGCTATCGAAGAGACCGTGGGGAAGCATTGCAATGACCGCCGCGCGCCCCCCGATTTTTCGGTAGCCACGCAGAAGGCGGAGCGGGTCCAGACCCGGGGTCTCAAAATCGAGAAGCACGAGTTCATGGGTTTGATGCTGCAGACCAAGCTCTGCCTCGTATGCGCTGCTCGCCCAGTCAAGCGCATACCCTGAACGATGCGCCCACTCCATGATCGGCAGCGCACCCGCATCATCGTTTACAACCAGTAGCAGCCTCACGCGATCCTCCAGTCACCTTGACCGGATTGTCACTGCCAGGTGCTTAAGCTCTGCTTAACGGGCGCAAACGCATACGTATGAAATATCGCATTGAGTTCGGCTGAAATGGAGCAGGTACGGATTGCGCAAACCCGCACCTGCGCACATCAGGATTACTGGCTGATTTCCTTGCCGCTGGAATCCTTGATCTTTGCCTTCCATTGCGACTCGATTTCGCTCACGACCGACTGCGGCAGCGAGATGTAGTCGAGATCGTTAGCCGCGCCCGAGCCGTTCTTGAAGGCCCACTGGAAGAACTTGAGCGTTTCCTTGCCCTGCTCCGGCTTGTCCTGCGCCGTGTGCAGCAGCACGAAGGTCGCGCCGACGACCGGCCATGCATCCTTGCCCGGCTCGTTCGTGAGGATCTGGTAGAACGACTTCTTCCAGTCCGCGCCGGCCGCCGCGGCCTTGAACGTTTCGGTGGCCGGCTGAACGACCGCGCCCGATTCATTCTTCATGGCCGTGTAGACCATGTGATTTTGCTTGGCGTACGCCCACTCGACGTAGCCGATCGCGCCCGGCAGGCGCTGCACGAAGGCCGCAACGCCGTCGTTGCCCTTGCCGCCCGTGCCCGTCGGCCAGCTCACGGTCGTGCCTTCGCCAACCTTGCTCTTCCACTCGGGGTTGACCTTCGAGAGGTAATCGGTCCAGATGAAGGTGGTGCCCGAGCCGTCGGCGCGGCGAACCACGGCGATGTCCAGATCAGGCAGCTTGACCTTCGGGTTCAGCGCCGCGATGGCCGGATCGTTCCACTTCTTGATCTTGCCGAGATAGATGTCGCCGAGCACCGGGCCCGACAGCGTGATTTCGCCGGCCTTGATGCCCGGCACGTTGATCGCCGGCACGACGCCGCCGACCACCGTCGGGAACTGGAACAGGCCGTCCCTGGCGAGCTCGTCGTCCTTCAGCGGCGCGTCCGAGCCCGCGAAGTCGACCGTCTTCGCCTGAATCTGCTTGATGCCGCCCGACGAACCGATGCCCTGATAATTGACTTTGCCACCACCCGACTTCTGATAGGCATCCGCCCATTTCGTATAGATCGGTAGCGCAAAGGTACTACCGGCGCCTGTGATATCCGCTGCATGCGCGATCGATACCGACAACAACGCAAGCATCACAACTGGAATAGATTTCAGTTTCATTCATGTTCCTCATTTGCATGACTAAGTAAGTGGCGCCGGACGATAGCCCCAATGTGTGACAGTTCCGTGAATCTGGAATCGCTCTCAGTTTTGTTCAAGTAATTCCCGGAGGACCAGGCGTTGCCGGCATGGGTTTCGAAAGCCTCGCAATGACCGTCGATCCCCGGAGGATCCGCAGCACTGTGAATGTCCGCTTCTGTTAGCGCTGAGAAAGCTTGCCGGTTCGCTGGCCTGCCGTGACGCACGGCGCGCCAGTTGCTTCTTGCGTTGCCACTGACCGCCATCGCAGGCGCGTGGCTAGAAGGACATCCGTTGACGCTCGTCGCCGGAGTCGATATTCAACCCTGGCGTGGTGCGGCACATGACGCGGGCGCGACTTTCGCATCGGCCCGCAAGTAGCTCGGCGACACGATCATGTGTGGATTGCGGGACTCCACGCGCTCGCCGCGCTTTTCCACCATGCCGTTCTCAGGGACGAGATACTGACCACCATGCTGCCGCGCTGGTTTCCGCTTGGGCGGAAGAGAAAGGCCTGGGCTCTGTGTTTCATGAGGTTTCTCATCCACCGGCTTCTTAATCGTCTCTTAATCATCGATTGGAGACAATCGCTGCGCCGTACTTTTTTCAACGATAACGCCGATATTCGATGAAATACCCTGGACATGATCACCCCGGTAGCGGGCACTCTTTTGGTTTCATGGCCGCTCCCGTGCTGTCCAAAGTGCCTCAAGTCACCCTTGCCTTCTGGGTCATCAAGATACTGACGACCGCGATGGGCGAGGCGACATCCGATTTCCTGGTCCACTGGAATCCGGCTTTCGGTGTTCTGCTCGCTTTTCTCGGGTTTATCTTTGCCTTCGTGCTGCAATGGCGCCAGGAGCGCTACATCGCCTGGATCTACTGGCTCCTCGTTGTCATGATCGCCATCGTCGGCACCATGGCAGCGGATGTCATGCACGCCGTGATCGGCGTGCCGTTCGTCTATTCCACCCTGGGGTTCGCCATCGTCCTGTGCGGGGTCTTCCTGCTTTGGCATCGCTGCGAGGGCAGCCTTTCGATCGACCATATCACCACGCGCCGGCGCGAGCTTTTCTATTGGCTTACCGTCTGTGCGACCTTCGCGCTCGGTACCGCGGCGGGCGATACGACGGCGGCGACGCTGAAGCTGGGCTTCTTCATATCGGGCCTTCTGTTTCTCGTGCTTTTCCTGGCACCTGCCATCGGCTGGCGCTTTTTCGGCCTGAACGACATCTTTGCCTTCTGGTTCTCGTACATCATGACGCGACCTCTGGGCGCATCCTTCGCGGACTGGGCCGGCAAGCCTGTCCAGATTGGCGGCCTGAATTTCGGCGACGGAGCCGTAAGTCTGGTACTCACGCTGTTGATCCTCGTATTTGTGGGCATTGGTGCGGCAAGCCGCAAAAGCCTGGATATGGACCCGATACAGAACCGGACATAAAACCTCTCCGTCGTGATTCGATTGCACCGGATGCCGTCATACCAGAAAGCGCACGCGGACCTCAGGCCCGTGCCTTCCAGCCCGGTTCGAACGCGACGCTGGCGCGGTGCTGCCCGGCGACGCGCCGCACGATGGACAAGCCCAATCCGCTGCCGGTGGCAGTGTGTCCGCTACCGCGGTAACAGCATTCCCACGCACACGTCTGTTCCGATTCGGCGATGCCGGATCCGTTGTCGCTGATTTCGAGCACCGCGTAGGGACCACCCCGGCGCGCTGTCACATCGATGCCAGCGTGAACAATTGCCCGGCCAGATGCGTGAGCTGCACCGTGCCGGTATAGATGCGCGCGGCGATCTCGTCACGTTCTTCACTGCTTGCCGTCGCTCGAACCCGTCGGAAATCGCTCCCTCATCGATGCCTGATGCCATATCGACCGGCGTCTCATGCGCCGTCACCATTCAGTCACGCGCTCATGTTTCCATCTATTTCGTTCCATTACCGTCTAGCTGACAAACGACGTCCTCCCCTCCCGCCCGCGTATCTGCTTCAGGAGAAGAACATGCAAAGCCTTCACTCTCATTACGCAGCAAGCCGCATTTTCAGTCGCACCGCGCTAATGTTCACCGCACTCGCTTTCGCGGTGGGTTCCGCCCACGCGCAGACCTCGACGAAGCCCATAGTCACTCCGGGTTTTAGCCTGGCCGTGTTCGCGAAAGGTTCCGGCGGCCTGATGAGCGCACCGGACTCACTCGCCGTGCTCGATGATCACGTTTGGGTCGGCTATGCGAACACCGGCGCACCGGATGGCTCAAACGGCGCGGTGAGTTTGATTGTTGAATACTCGTTGGACGGCAGCGTCGTGAAGACGTATCAAGTCACGGGACACAACGATGGCCTCAAGGTCAATCCGTACACGCGCGAGATCTGGGCAATGCAGAACGAGGATGCGAACCCCAACCTCGTCATCATCAATCCCGCAACCGGCCAGGCATCCAGGCCATATTCCTTCGCCAAAACGCTGCACGGAGGCGGCTATGACGACATCGTGTTCAAGGACGGCCAGACCTACTTCAGTGCGTCCAATCCCACCCTTAACGCCAGTGGCAAGAATGCGGGGCCCGCGATTGTCCGCGTTGTGCACATCGATGCAAATAACTACACGATCGACGTTACGCCGGCAATGAGCGGCTCGCTTAACGCCAGCGACATTCCGTTTGGCACGGTGGCGACGCTCAACCTGACCGATCCGGATTCAATGACGCTAACGCCGTCGGGCGATGTGCTGCTCGACGATCAGGGAGATGGTCAACTTGTCCTGTTGCGCGCGCCGGGCGCAGAACCGCACGTGCAATATCTGCCGCTTCTCGGCAACGTGCAGGTTGACGACACGGTATTCGCCACCGCGCAACGTGGCTACCTGCTGGTGTCCGATACATCAGCGAACACGGTGTACAAGATTAGCGCCAAAGTCTGGCAGCGTGATGCAGCGTTCTCCGCCTCAACGGGTGTGCCCGCTACAAATGGCACGCCGGCAGTACCGGCTTATGTTGGCCAACT
>JAITTX010000051.1 GCA_031286755.1 Paraburkholderia sp. | reverse complement strand
ACCAGCAGCACGGTGCCGAGCAGCAGCACGACGAAGAGCGGCCCATGCGTGGGCAGCGTGCCGCCCGTCACGGCAATGCGCTTCTTGCTCGCGAGCGAGCCCGCGATGGCGAGCACCGGTACGATGGTGCCGAAGCGGCCGAACCACATCGCGATGCCGAGCAGCCAGTTGTAGAACGGCGTGTTGACCGAGAGGCCCGCGAACGCGCTGCCGTTGTTGTTCGCTGCGGAACTGAACGCGTAGAGGATTTCGGAGAAGCCATGCGCGCCCGGGTTGGAAATGCCGGCCTTGCCCGCGCTGGCGAGCACGGCGATCGAGGTGCCGAGCAGCACCAGCATCGGCGTGAGCAGCACCACGATGGCGACCATCTTCATCTCGAACGACTCGATCTTCTTGCCCACGTATTCGGGCGTGCGCCCGATCATCAGGCCCGCCACGAACACGGCCAGCAGTGCGAACACGAGCATGCCGTAAAGGCCCGAGCCCACCCCGCCGAAGATCACTTCGCCGAGCTGGATGAAGAGCATCGGCACGAGGCCGCCGAGCGGCGTGAGCGAGTCGTGCATCGCGTTCACGGCGCCGCACGAGGCCGCCGTGGTGGTCACCACGAAGATGCCGGTTTGCGCGATGCCAAAGCGCGTTTCCTTGCCTTCCATGTTGCCGCCGGGCTGCAGCGCGCTCGCGTGCTGATCGACGTTCAGCGTGGTGAGCATCGGGTTGCCGGCCTGCTCCGCCGAGAGCTCGACGCCCACCGCCACGGCGAACGCGATCGTCATCACCGCGAGCACCGCCACGCCCTGCCTGCGATCGCCCACGACATTGCCGAACACGAGGCACAGCGACGCCGGAATGATCAGGATCGCCAGCATCTCGACGAAATTGGAGAACGGCGTGGGGTTCTCGAACGGATGCGCCGAGTTCGCGTTGAAGAAGCCGCCGCCATTGGTGCCGAGCATCTTGATGGCTTCCTGCGAAGCGGCCGGCCCCATCGCGAGCGTCTGCGAGGTCACCTTCGTGTCGACCGTGACGGGATTGCCCTTCGCGTCCTTGAGCGGGTTGCCCTGCGCGTCGAGCTTGGGCGCCGCATAGGTGGTGGTTTGCAGCGTGGGCACCTCCTGATACGACTTGAAGTTCTGGATCATGCCCTGGCTCATCAACAGCGCCGCGACCACGGCCGCCATCGGCACGAGGATGTAGAGCGTCGTGCGCGTGAGATCGACCCAGAAGTTGCCGATGGTCTGCGCCGAGTGGCGCGCGAAACCGCGAATCAGCGCCATCACCACGACAATGCCGGTGGCCGCCGAGAGGAAGTTCTGCACCGTGAGGCCGAGCATCTGCGAGAGATAGCTCACGGTCTGCTCGGGCGTGTAGTCCTGCCAGTTCGTATTGGTGACGAAGGAGACAGCGGTGTTGAACGCGCCGTCCGCCGTCATCGCGCCGAAGCCCTGCGGATTGGCGGGCAGCCAGCCTTGCACGCGCAGCAGCACGTAAAGAAAGCCCACGCCCAGCACGTTGAACGAGATGGTGGCGAACGCATAGCGCTTCCAGTTCATCTCGGCGCTGGGGTCGACCCCGGCGATGCGATAGAGCAGATTCTCGAGCGGCGCAAACACGCGCACGACGCGCGAGCGCCCATCGAGCACGCGCGTGACATAGCCCGCAACGGGCACCGCGAGCATCAGCAGAACGACGATGAAGATCCCTGCCTGCAGCAGATTGTTGGCGTTCATTCGATATCCTCCGCGCGCAGCAGCGCATGGACGAGATAGACGAACAACAACAGCGTCGCCGCCCCCGATAGCCAGAAGATCCAGGTCATGAGCGCGCCCCCGTTGCGCCTCGATCCGCGCGGCGGTACTGCATGAGCTTCTCGCAGCCGGCGATCAACGCGTAAATGAGCGCGGCGAAGACCGCCAGCCCCCCGATATACAGCACATCCATTGTCGTGTTCTCCATTCACGGATGACGGATGGCGGTAAGGTAATGTTTATCGCGTTAAATCCGGATCAAAGGTTTTGGCGCAGGTATAAAAATCGCGTAAACAAGGCGGCCAGGATGGCGGGAAACAAGGCGCGGCACCGGCCGGGGAGCCCCGCTTCCCGTAGCCGAAACCGAATGAACGGAGGATAAACAGCAAACAAAAAGGCGCGCATGGCTGGCATGCGCGCCTCGTTCGAACGGGGCGATTTCGCTGGCGCGAAATTACGGCAGCAGAATGGTCGAGCCGGTCGTGCGGCGCGCTTCGAGATCGGCGTGAGCCTTGCCCACGTCCTGCAGCGCATAGCGCTGGTTGATCGAGGTCTTGACCTTGCCCGAGGCGATCACCTCGAACAGCTCGGCGGCCATCGCCTCGTAATCGGCGCGCTTCGCGATGTAGGTGAAGAGCGTCGGGCGCGTGAAGAACAACGAGCCGCGCCCCGCGAACTCCGACGAATCGATGGGCGGCAGCGGCCCCGACGCGTTGCCGAAGCTCACGAACATGCCGAGCGGCGCGAGGCTGTCGAGCGACTTCACGTAGGTGTCCTTGCCGATCGAGTCGTACACCACGGGCACGCCCGCGCCGTTCGTGATCTCGCGCACGCGCGCGGCAAAGTCCTCGCGCGTATAAACAATCGGGTAGTCGCAGCCGTGCGCCTTCGCGACTTCGGCCTTCTCGTCCGAGCCCACCGTGCCGATCACGGTCGCGCCGAGCGCCTTGGCCCACTGGCACACGATGAGGCCCACGCCGCCCGCCGCGGCCTGGATCAGGATCGTGTCGCCGGCCTTCACGCGGTACGTGCGGCGCAGCAGATATTGCGCCGTCAGGCCCTGGAGCATGACGGAGGCGGCCTGCTCGTCGCTGATGGCGTCAGGCAGGCGGATCACCTGATCCGCGCGCAGCACGCGCTCCTGCGCATACGCGCCCGGCGGACGAGCGACATACGCCACGCGATCGCCCGGCTTCACGAGCGTCACGCCCTGGCCCACGGCCACGACTTCGCCTGCGGCCTCCATGCCGAGACCCGCTGGCAGCGGTTGCGGATAGAGCCCGGTGCGAAAGTACACGTCGATGTAATTGAGCCCGCATGCGCTCTGTTTCACGCGGATCTCGCCCTCGCCCGGCTCGCCCACTGTGACGTCCACCCACTGCATCACTTCGGGGCCGCCGGTCTTCTCGTAACGGATTGCCTTGGTCATCTTGCCTCCTTCGTCCGGTGAGTCATGTGTGTCCTGCAAGCGTGGAGCGAGTCGAGCGGCGCCGCGCTCAAACCTCGTCTTTCATGCGCTGCGTGAGCACGTCGAGAATCATGCGCGCCGTCGAGATGTTGGTCGCGCACGGCACGTCATGCACGTCGCAGGCCCGCACGAGCGCATTGATGTCGGGCTCGTGCGGCTGCGGAGTCATGGGGTCGCGCAGAAAGATCACCACGTCGACATTGCCTTCGGCCAGTTGCGCGCCGATCTGCAGGTCGCCGCCGTGCGGGCCCGAAAGCATGCGCTCGACATTCAGGCCGTGCGCCTCGGCGATGCGGCCACCGGTCGTGCCGGTCGCGAGCAGCTCGCAGCGGCGCAGCGTGTCGACGTATTCGCCGGTGAGCCTGACGATGTCGTCTTTCTTGTGGTC
>JAITTX010000591.1 GCA_031286755.1 Paraburkholderia sp. | reverse complement strand
TAGTCGTAGCGGCGCTGGACGTCCCAGGCCGAGCCCTGCGCGTTGCCCATGCCGACGGCGCTGCCGGCGAGCAGGCCGGCGCCCGCGCCAATGGCCGCGCCGCTGCCGCCGCCGAACGCAGCGCCCGCGGCGGCGCCCAGCGCCGTGCCGACCACGGCGCTGCCCACGGCGGTATTGGTCGCGGCCTGATTGGTGGTCACGCCGCCCACCTGCTGGAAGGCGAATTGGCGACAGTTGTAGTCGTCGTTGCGGAACTGGTCGAAGCTCTTACCGGTGCCCGGCAGGGCCATCACGCTCGGACCGGCCGGGACCACGGCGCATGCGCTCAGGAGGCCCGCCGTGGCGAGCAGCGCGAGATAAGTCGGTTTCATGTGCAACTCGATGTTGTCCAGTCAGTTCGAAGGCGCCGGTTGGGCCGGCACGGCGCGCCAGCCCGAGGAGCATTGCTTCACATACGGGTAGTAGGTTTTCGAGGCGTCGCAGTAGTACCACGTGTCGCTGTTCTCGCCGCCGTTGGCGCTGTCGTCACCGGGCGCCTGCGCTTGCGGCTGACCCTGCTCGATGTACTCGGGCGCTTGCGGGGGCGGCGCGACGACCACGGGCGCCGGCGCGTAATAGTAGGGCACGGGGGCGACGGGGTAGTAATAAGGCACGCCGCCGCCGATGAAAACGCCCACGCGCGCCGCCTGCGCCGCGCCGCTCGCGCAGGCCAGGGCGGCCGTGGCGGCCCCGAGAATCCATATCGACCTTCTCACAACGATCTCCAGAACGGGATGGGTGGGGCGCCGGTGCCGGTCCGGTCTCGCGCGCCCGCGCATTCTGCAACGCTATGACATTGCAACGTTCAATGCAATTACGCGAAATCCGCCGATTTTTCGAGTTGTTACAACGATGCAACGAAGTGCGACCGTTAGCCCGATGGTTCAGGCCTTTGCACTGCGCGCCGGGCGGGGTCGGCATCGATGAACAAGGGCCCTCAAGGTGCTGGGCGTCAACCCTCCGTAGCGGCGAAAAACTCGAATAATCATTTCGATTCGCCGACCGCGATGCGCCTGTCTTGCCCCGCTTAGACTCGCCGGACGCTCCGTGCGAGGCGTGGACCACCCATTGCACATCATCGATTTGTTAAGGACTACAACATGAAGGGGATTCTGACAGTGAGTGCGGCGGTCGCGATAGGGCTTGCCGCCGCGCCCGCATCGGCCGGATTGGGCGGTGCGCCTGCATTTTCGGACGCGCAGCGTACGCCCTCCACGCGCTTGATGGCAGCGGCCAGCGCGGTTGCCGTGCCGTGGACCGTCACGACCACCACGCTCGAAAACGATACGGTGATCCACCAATATCTCGACGCCAGCGGCACCGTATTCGCCGTTTCGTGGAGTGGGCCGCGCATCGGTTCGCTCGATACGCTGCTGGGCAACTACTTCCCCGCCTGGCAAAAGGGGCTCTCGGCGGCGCAGGCCGCGCGCGGCGGCGGCTACGGGCCGGTTGCCGTGCGTCAAGCGGACCTCGTTGTCGAGACGGGCGGCCATATGGGCGCCTTGACGGGCCGTGCATGGTTGCCGAAGGCGCTGCCGCAGGGCTTCAGCGTCGATCAGATCAAATAAGCGGGGGGACGCAAGATGCACAAGATCATTCTGGTATGGGCGCTCGGCGCTAGCGTGCTGCTGACGGCCTGTGGCGGCAGTGGCGGTGGGGATGGCGCTGTTGTATCGAACGGTGCCGCTGCGGGGGCTGCGGGGGCGTCGGACGCGGCAAGCGGCGGGTCGGGCGGCAAGAACCCGAATTCGGGCGGCTCGGGTTCGGGCGGTTCGGGCTCGTGAGGTTCGGGCTCGGGAGGTTCGGGTTCGGGAGGTTCGGGTTCAGGCGGTTCAGGCTCCGGTGGGGCGGATTCAGGTGGCTCCGGCACGTCCGACTCGGGCTCAGGAGACTCCGGCTCATCCGGTGGGGGTTCCACCGCCGATATCGGCAATACGGTGCCGGTGCTCGTCTCGCCGGTAAGCGCGGTGCGCAATTTCCCGCTCGTGAGCGTGACGGTGTGCCAGCCCGGCAGTGGCGCGCAAACGCGCTGCGCGACGATCGACCACGTGCTGCTCGACACCGGCTCGTTCGGCTTGCGGCTGTACGCATCGGCGATTCCCGCCTCGACGCTCGCCGCGCTGCCCGTGCAGACCGATCCCGCCAGCGGCAAGAGCGTGGCGGCGTGCGGCGCTTTCGGCTCGGGCTACACGTGGGGAAGCCTGCGCGCCGCCGACGTGAAGCTCGCGCGCGAGGTGGCCGCCGCCGTGCCGATCCAGGTGATCGGCGACACCATGATCGTCTCGCCCGCGCCAGCCTCATGCGTCTGGAACACGGCGCTCACGAGCCCTGCGGTGCTGGGCGCGAACGGCATACTCGGCGTGGGTGTCGCACGCAACGATTGCGGCGCCGCTTGCGCGCGCAGCACGCCGGCCGCGGGCTATTACTACGCCGATGCCGCGCCGGCCGTGCCCATCCCGATGCCGCTCGTCAGCCAGGTCACGAATCCGGTGGCGCTTTTTCCCGTCGACAATAACGGCGTGATCGTGGACATGCCGGCCATTGCCGCGGACGGCGCGCCCATGGCGAGCGGCACGCTCACCTTCGGCATCGGCACACAGGCGAACAACCAGTTGGCGGGTGCGGGCGCGACCGTGCTGGCGACCAATCGCTGGGGCAATTTCAGAGGCAGCGTCGGCAACGGCGGCACCGTGCAAGCCTTCATCGACTCGGGTTCGAACACGCTGAGTTTCGAGGACTGGTCGATCGTCCAGGACAACAGCTTTTATGTGCCCTCCTCGCCGCTCAAGCGCTCCGTCACGCTCTCCGACCTGAAAGGCGTGAACGCCACGGCGAGCATCGTCATCGGTAATGCGGATGCGCTGCTCGGGTCGCCCAACTTCGCGTTCAGCACGCTCGGGTCGTTCCTCGCGCAAACCGTGGATCTGGGCATGCCGTTCTTCTACGGCCGGCGCATCTATTACGGAGTCGAAGGCACGGCGTCGGGGGCGGGTGCGACGGGGCCTTATGTCGCGTATATGGCGCGCTAATCCGACATCGCCTGAAGCGGGACGCCGGCCGGACCGGACGAGGCCCGATCCGGCTCTGGCGCGGCTCGCGCGAGGCGCTCAGGCTTCGAGCGCGAGCGTTGCGAAGCTGGCAAGCCAGTGTTCGCCCATATAGTCGCCGGCAACGTGTTCGAGCGCCGTGTCCAGGTGGATCTGCGCCGCTTCGAGCAGCACTTGCGCGCGCGCGTCGCCCGCGGGCAGCACGCGCGCGAGCGTGCGCTGGCACCACGCGCGGCTCAGGTTCAGGCCGTCGAGATGCGCGATCTTGCCGTCGCTGCGGTCGGTGACCGTGGCGGGCAGGAACAGCGTGGCCGGTTCGCGCGCGGCCAGTGCGGGCAGAAAGCGCTCGAACCACGCGGCGAATTCATCGGCGCCCTGGTGTGTGCCACCCTTGTTTGCGCCAACCTTGTTCGCACCCATCACGCGGCTCATCAGCACCGCCTCCATCAGCGCGGGCGAGAGGAACTCGTCGCCCGATGGCTCCCACGCCTGGCATCCCGCATCGCCTTCGTGCCAGCGCCGCGCCGTATCTTCGATCAGGCGCGCGAGTGTGTCGCGCGAGGTCTGGCGCGCGAAATCGTGCGCGAGCGTGAGTGCGAACGCGGTGTTGAAGTGCGTGCCCACGCGCAGCGGATAGGTTGCCTTCGGCAGGAATTCCTCGAAGCGTTCGACGAAGGCCTCGGTGAGCGGTGCGAGCGTGCGCGACCAGCGCTCGCCCTCCGGCGTCTTCATGCCGTGCAGTTGCGCCGCGAGCGCGAGCAGCCAGGCCCAGCCGTAGGGGCGCTCGAAGCCCCGGTTGTGCGGCAGGTCGAGGTAGGCGCGCTCGCCGGCCATGTTCGCCTCGGTGAAGTGCTCGTCGATCACGGCGACGATGCGCGGCGCCTCGGGCAAGTCCGGGAAGCGCTCCAGCAGATGCGCGATGAGCCAGTAGCCGTGCACGCACGAATGCCAGTCGTAGCTGCCGTAGAACACCGGATGCAGCGCGCGCGGGCCCTGCACGTCCTGCGGGCCGTCCAGCGAATGGGTGAGCTTGTTCGGATACTCGCGCGTGAGGTGGGCGAGCGCGAGGGACGCGAAGCGGGAGGCGAGGGGAGCGGTGAGCGTGGTGTGCATGATGGTCTGTGCGTGGCGACGTGGCGGCTGGAAGTGACGCGGAGGCGAAAGCGCCAGCTTAGCGCGAAACCTCCCTGTCTTGCCGGCGCCCGGTGCGAACGACCCGCGCGCGCCGCGACCCGGCTCGCGCGGGTGTTTGCCGCGCGTGTGTCGCGCGTTTGCCGTTTACGCGCGCACGCCCTGATCGTGCGCAGACGGCCGCGCGCCCGCCTTGCGCGACGAGCGCTCACGCTCGAGGCGGCGCATGGCCTCGCCCACGTCCTGGCTGAATTGCGCGAGCGCGGCCAGTTCGAGATTGGGCGGTTGCAGCGCATTCCACAATACGTCGGCGAGCTTCTCCGCGGTGGCGTCGATATCGGTGCGGCGGTTGGCGAGCGTGGCGTCCCAGAGCACGTGCTCCATCGGCCCGAACACGAGCGAGCGCAACAGGCGCAGCGGCATGTCGCTGCGGATCTGCCCGCATTCCTGGCCGCGCGCGAGCACGCGCATGAGCGGCGCGGTGTAGCGCCGCTGCATTTCCGTGAGCGCTTCGCTGAGCTCGTGGTGGCGCGTGCGCCCTTCCGAAAGCACCAGTTCGCAGATGCCCGTGCCGCTTTCCAGCATGAGCCGCAAATGCATGCGTACGATGAAGGCGAATTGCTGGCGAACGGTGCCGTCGCGCGGCAGCCCTGCTTCGATGGCCTCGATCGATTCGTCATACCAGTCGCCGATCACCCGCGCGCACAGTTCGCGCTTGCCGCGAAAGTAGCTGAACACCGTGGCTTCGGAGATGGACAGGCGCTGGGCGATCTCGGCCGTGGTGGCGCGCGCGTAGCCTTTTTCGGAGAACACCTCGCGCCCGGCCTCGAGAATTTCCTTCACGCGCTGCTGGGACTTGCGGCCTGCGGGCTGGCGGCGCGACGCGGGCATGAGGGTATTGGGGGCGATCGGCATTCTGAGTAAGGTTCAGTTTACGGCGGAATTCGTGCCAATTATGCACCATATCGCGCGCTTTTCAAGGTAGTAAAAGCGTCATGAAAGCGGCGATTCAGGAAATTTGAGCATTACTCAAAAATATCTATTGACGTTAACGTAAATGTGGCGTGAAATGTGTCCCCGAGGGGCCAGTCGCGTCACCCGCGAAAGCGCCCGTGCCTTATTGAGGAGACACGCAGAT
>JAITTX010000573.1 GCA_031286755.1 Paraburkholderia sp. | reverse complement strand
CGCCCCTGATCGATCAGGGGCTTTTTGCCTATCAGTCGGAGGTCTTCGCGACGGGGCAGTACAACCACTTCGGGCAGTACGCGCAATCGTGGGTGCTGAGCCAGCTCGGCATTCCCGATGCGCTCGGCACGCCCGTGTTCCCGCCCCCGCGCACGCTGGACTCGTGGCGCTGGCCGTCGAGCCTGACCTTGCAGGCGTTGCAGGGCTACTTCAACGCGAACCCGTTCAATGTCGAACTGCTTCCTGGCACGACCATCGGCCGTTACGACGGGCGCGTGTCACTGCCCAATTCGGATCCGCGCCTGCAGACCGATGGCGACCCGTCGGACATTCTGATTTCACTGCCGTTCACAACGGCGCTCTCGACGCAGTTGCCGGATTATCTCGGCTACCGGGCGCCCAATGCGACCTACATGCCGCTGAACGACAATATCATCAACGTATGGGACTTTTCGCATGACGGGCAGCCGTTGCCCGACACGCTGCCTGACTTGCTGGCGGCAATCCAGTTGAATCCGCAATTGAAGGTGCTGTCCGAGAATGGGTATCACGATCTCGCCACGCCGTTCTTCAACACGGAGAAGCAGCTTGCGCGTCTGCAAACGGTGAAGGGGCTCGCACCGAGCCTGCAGGTCAACTTCTTCCAGGGCGGGCACATGATCTATCTGGACGACGTGGCGCGCCCGAAGATGAAAGCCGATCTCGTGAACTATTACGCGGGGCAGCCCATTCCGCTGGCGCTTTCGCTCTGGACGCTGCCGGCCCCGTGGTCCGACGAGAGCCCGGCCGGCACGCCCACCACGGCCACTGCGCAGGCCACGGCAACGCAGTAATCTGAGGAGAACGGCGGCCGGCTCGCCGGCTGCCTCATGTACACCCCTTGAAGGCGAGTGATCATGTGTGAATTCGATAAATTGTGGCGCCTCGCGCCGCTAGTTGTTCTCGCTGCCGTGGCGGGCACCGCGCAGGCGGCAACCCAGGCCGTGGCGCCCGTCACGCTCCCGCAGGGCGGGCATGGCGTGGACGGTCCGTTTTTCCCCACCAACCGCCCGATGCCGGTGGTGCCCTCCACCGGGACGCAGTTGCAGGACGAGGCGCAAAAGCGCATCGAAGCGCGGCTCGGCGCGAATTCGGTGCTGAGCAACGGGGCTTCGATTACGAAGGATCAGGCGCAAAGCAGCGGCCTCGGCTATATCGCGCAGCATTTCGACCAGATCGATACGGCGCACACGGGCCGCGTCTCGATGAGCGACGTGCGGCAATATTTGCAGCAGCAGAAACGGCAGTGATGTTTTGCGCCGCGTTGCGGACCGGTGGTCCGCAACGCTTTAATTCAAGCGCCCTTTGCAAGCCCATCTGAAACGGCGCCCGAGTGTTCGCGATCGTGCGCGAGCCACTCGCTGAAGCGCTGCACCTTCTGTTGCTGCGCGACGCACTCGGGATAGACGAAATAGTAGCGCCAGCCCGTGGCCACGCTCAGATCGAAGGGCATCACGAGCCGGTTCGCGGCGAGGTCCTCGTGCGCGAGCGTGCAGTCGCCTATGGCCACGCCGAAACCTTGCATCGCGGCGCTGGTGGCGAGATCGAGCGACTCGAACGTGGGGCCCGCGTGAGCATTCACGTGTCGCGCGCCTGCGCGCGCGAGCCACAGCTTCCAGTCGCGGTGATCGCGGGTCGGGTGCAGCAGGGTTTGCTGCGCGAGGTCGTCGGCGTGCGCGATGGGGCGCTTCTCCAGCAACTCCGGCGCGCACACGGGCGTGAGATATTCGTCGAAGAGCGCAACGGCGTGAACGCCTGCGCCGGGTGCCGGTGCATAAATAATGGCGGCATCGAACGGCTCGGCCTGGAAATCGGCTTCGTGCTGCCAGGTCGTGGTGATCTGAATCTGCAGGTCGGGATGCTCGGCCTGAAAGCGCATGATGCGCGGCAGCATCCAGCGCATGACGCAGGTGGGCACCTTCAACGCCAGCTCGGTGCGCTGGCGCGTGAGGCGCATCGAGGCTTCTTCGATGCGCGCAAAGCCGTCGCGCACCGCGGGCAGCAATTGCTCGCCCTCCGGCGTGAGCGTGAGCCCCTTGGGCGAGCGGCGGAACAGCGGCAGGCGGTAATACTCTTCGAGCGCGAGAATCTGCCGGCTCACCGCGCCTTGCGTGAGGCACAGGTGTTCCGCCGCGCGCGTGAAGCTGCCGTAGCGGGCCACCGTTTCGAAGATTTGCAGGGCGTTCAGGGGCGGGAGGTGTCTCATTGCGCGAGCGGTGGCTAAACGTTGTCCTTCACGACGAGCACGACGGGCGTCTCGATGAAGTCTGAAAGATCGTCCTGGTTCTGACGCTCGACATGCGCCTGCATCGCCACGTCGAGGCCGTAGACGGCCTGCTTGGCGGCGAACTGGTTGAGCGTGGCGAGCACGAGGCCTTTCTTGATCAGCGGCTTGATGGCGTCGTCGTCGTTGAAGCCCGTGATGAGCACGCGGCCGCTCAATTGCGCCGCGCGCACGGCATCCACGGCGCCGCGCGCCATGTTGTCGTTCGCGCAGAGCAGCGCGCGAATGCCGGGGTGCGAGGCGAGCATCGCGGCGGCGGCGAGGCGGCCTTTGCCGTATGCCCAGTCGCCGGGCGCGACGGCCGCAATCTCCACGTGCGCGGCCTGCATCGCCTCCCGATAGCCGGCGTTGCGCTCCTGCGCATTGCGCGTGCTGGCCACGCCTTCAATGATGCCCACCCGGTCCCCCGGCTGCAGACGATGCGCGAGGTAGTCGCCCACGAGCCGCGCGGCGCGCCGGTCGTCCGGGCCGACATACGGCACATGGATGCCGGCCGCGCGCAGTGCGTCGGCATCGAGCGGATTGTCGATTGCCAGCGTGAGAATGCGCTCGCGCACGCAGCGGCGCGCGCTGGGCACGAGCGCGCGCGAGTCGGAGGGCGCGAGCACGATGGCGTTCACGCGCTGGGCGATCAAGGCGTCGATGAGGCGGATCTGGCCGGCCGAGTCGGTTTCCGTCGTGACGCCTTGCACCAGCAGCTTGAACGGGTAGGGGGCGTGGGCCTGAAAGACCCTGGCGGCCGCGATCATCGTTTGCGTGAAGGCATCCGGGAGTCCCTTGAGCACCAGCGCGATGGTGAAGTCGCGCGTTGCGCCGCTGCTGGCGCGCGCATGCGCGGCGCCGATCGCGGCAAGCAGGCCTGCGGCTACGACACGGCGGCGTTTTTCGTCGGGCATGGCAAAGGCGGCGGCTTGGGGCGTGAGAGTGGATGCGTCTGGATGTCGAATCCGGGAATGCTGGAAGTGTAAACGACGCATGGCGCGGCGGCGCGGCATTCATGAGGCGCGGCTTCGGTCGCGCGCGTCCCGTCACCGGGGTTCTGATTGCGCCCGCACGACGAGATGCTCGACCATGCGCTGCGCGGCGGGCTGCAACGCGTCGAACTCGCGAAAGCAGACGATGAAGCGCCGCCGCGCCCACGCATCGGAGAGCGCGATCGTGCGCACGTTCATGATGCGCGTGTAGGTCTGGCCGACTTCCTGCGGCACGACGCTGATGCCCAGATTCGCCGCGACCACCCGGAACGCCGCGTCGAAGTTCGACACGGTCGCGCGATAGTCGATGGTGCGTCCGCTGCGCGCCGCCGAGCGCTGCAGCAGCGTATGAACCGCCGTGGACGGTGGCAGGCCCACGTGCTCGTAATCGAGCGTATCGGCGAACGCGACGGTCTTGCGGCGGGCGAGCGGGTGATCGGGATGCACTGCGAGCGCGAGCCGGTCTTCACGCCAGGGGCGCGACTGTAGCCCGGCCAACTCCACGTTGTCCCAGCAGACACCCACCGAAGCCACACCGTCGCGCACGCGCTGCACCAGTTCGCTCGACGTGCGCTCGTCCACGTTCACGCGGATGTTCTGGTGCGCCGGCATGCGCATGAACGAGGCGAGGTCATCGAGCAGCGCCTCGGCAATGGCCGATGCCGAGGCGCACACGCTCACGCTGCCGCGCAAACCGCTGCCGAACGCGGCGATGTCGCCGAGCGCGCGTTCGAGCGTGAAGATCACGCTGCGCGCGTGTTCGAGGAGTGCGACGCCCGCTGCCGTGGGCTGCACGCCGCGCCGCGAGCGCGTGAGGAGCGGCACCCCGAGACTGGCCTCCAGTTGCGCGATGCGCTTGCTGATTGCCGAAGGCTCGATGTGCTCGTCGCGCGCGGCGCGGCCCATGTTGCCGTGTTCGCACACGGCAACCAGCAACCGCAAGGTCTTGATGTCGATGTCGTGCATGTGGGCTGCTCCGTCTCTTCGCGGTGTTTCCTGTTCGGAATGTCAACGGTTCCAAAATACCGCTTTATGTATCTCAGGGAATGGCTAAAGTTAGCACAACGCCGGCCCCGCCATAACGTTGAAAATGGGCCGGCAAATAATCCGGCAAGCAACCCGAATGCCGATGGAGACACTTCATGCCCTCATTCCCCGAGCGCGCGGTAATCCGCGAAGTCGGCTTGCGCGACGGCCTGCAAAGCATCCAGAGCGTGCTGCCCACCGTGCACAAATGCGCATGGCTGCGTGCGGCGCACGCAGCCGGCCTGCGCGAGATCGAAGTGGGCTCGTTCGTGCCCGCCCGCTTGCTGCCGCAACTGGCCGACACGGCCGAACTCGTCGACTTCGCGCGGCGCCTGCCGGGCCTGTTCGTCTCGGTGCTGGTGCCCAACCTCAAAGGCGCCGAGCGCGCCATCGAGGCGGGCGCCGACCTCATGCTCGTGCCGCTTTCCGCGAGCGAGGCGCATAGCCTCGCGAATCTGCGCAAGACGCCCGACGAAGTGGTGGCCGAAGTTGCACGCATGCGCGCCGCACGCGACGCCGCGGGCGCGAAGACGCTGATCGAAGGCGGCATCGGCACCGCGTTCGGCTGCACGCTGCAAGGCCGCGTGCGCGCGCAGGACGTGCTGCGCTACATGCAGGCGCTGCTCGATGCGGGCGCGGATCGCGTGAGCCTGGCCGATACGGTCGGCTATGCGAACCCCGCCGCCGTGCGCGAGCTGTTCGAAGCGGCGCGCGCCATCGCAGGCGAGCGGCTCTGGTGCGCGCATTTTCACGACACGCGCGGGCTCGCGCTTGCCAACGTCTATGCCGCGCTGGAGACGGGCGTGGCGCGTTTCGACGCTTCGCTCGCGGGCATCGGCGGCTGCCCGCACGCACCGGGCGCGAGCGGCAATGCGGCCAGCGAGGATCTCGCGTTCATGCTGGCCGGCATGGGCATCGAGACCGGCATCGACATCGAGGCCTTGCTCGCCTTGCGCGCGCAAGTGGCGCAATGGCTCGAGCACGAAACGCTGCACGGCGCGCTCTGGCGCGCGGGCCTGCAGAAGACGTTTCGCGCCATCCATTCATCTTGATCTAATTGATTCGTCATCCTGAGGTTATCGTGAGCACAGAAAAGCGGCTTCCACTAGACGGCGTGCGTGTCGTCGAATTCACGCACATGGTCATGGGCCCGACATGCGGCATGATCCTCGCCGACCTCGGAGCGGAGGTCATCAAGATCGAGCCGCCCGGCGGCGACAAGACGCGCAATCTGCCTGGTCTCGGCATCGGCTTTTTTCGCTCGTTCAATCGCAACAAGAAGAGCGTCGTGCTCGACATCAACACGGAAGAAGGGCGCGCGGCGGCCATCGAACTGATCGGGCAGAGCGACGTGATGCTCGAAAATTTCCGTCCCGGCTTGATGAACAAGTTCGGGCTCGACTACGCCACGCTTTCCCGGCGCTATCCGCGCCTTATTTATGTTTCGCACAAGGGTTTTCTTCCAGGACCTTATGAGAACCGTCTCGCGCTCGACGAAGTCGTGCAGATGATGGGCGGGCTTTCGTACATGACCGGGCCGGCGGGCCGGCCGTTGCGCGCGGGCACCTCGGTCAACGACATCATGGGCGGCATGTTCGGCGCGATCGGCGTGCTGGCGGCGCTGCGCGAGCGCGATGCAAGCGGGCGCGGCCAGGAGGTGCAGAGCGCGCTCTTCGAGAACTGCGTGTTCCTGAGCGCCCAGCACATGCAGCAGTACGCGATGACGCATGAAGCGCCGCCGCCCATGCCCTCGCGCGTCTCGGCGTGGAGCGTGTATGACGTGTTCACGCTCGCCGGGGGCGAGCAGCTTTTCATCGGCGCCGTGAGCGACAAGCAGTTTGTGACGTTGTGCGATGTCATTGGTTGTCCGAATCTTGCCGAAGAACCCCAGTACGCCACCAATGCTTCGCGCGTGGCCGTGCGGCCCGAATTGCTGGCGAGGCTCGGCGAAGTCCTCAAGACGGCGCGCGTGAGTGAGTTGACGCCACGGCTCGAAGCGGCCGGCATTCCCTATGCTCCGATCGTGCGCCCGGACCAGTTGCTCGACGACCCGCATCTGCGGGAGAGCGGCGGGCTTGTGCCGATGCAGACCGACGACGGCGGCACCACCGAAGTCGTGCTCCTTCCGCTGCTGATGGATGGCCGCCGCCCGGGCGTGCGCCAGCCGCTCGCGAAAGTCGGCGAGCACACCGAGGAAGTGCTCGCGCGGCTCGACAGCGTGCGCGCGCGGCCGTAGCGGCGCAGTCTCGGCGAGACACATCGCGGGCCGCCCAAGCTCGCGCAAGTACACCTGCAAGCACACGTAACCAGGCCCTGCGGCGGCAATCGCCAGAGCGATGCCGCACGCACGGGAGACATGGAGACAGACATGCAACGAACCCTCGCCACGGTTGAGGCATCCGGCGCGCATCCGGAGGCCGCCGCTACCGGCCACGCGGCGGCACAGGCCTTGTCCGCGCGCCTCGACCGGCTGCCCGTCACGTGGCAAATCTGGAAGCTCGTCCTGCTCATCTCGCTGGGCGGCTTCTTCGAAGTCTACGACCTCATTTTCACCGGTTATATTGCACCGGGGCTCGCGAAGAGCGGCCTGCTGCATACCACCACGTCGAGCTTTTTCGGTTTCAACGGTATCGGCGCGTTCGTTGCCGCGACTTTCGGCGGGCTCTTCATTGGCACCCTGGGTTTTGGCTGGCTGCCCGATAAATTCGGACGCCGAAGCGTGTTCACGTTCTCGCTGCTGTGGTATTCGCTCGGCTCGGTGGTGATGGCGATGCAGCATTCGTCCGAGGGGCTGATCCTGTGGCGCTTCATTACGGGAATTGGCGTGGGCGTCGAGATCGTCACGATCGACAGCTACGTCACGGAGATGGTGCCGCAGCAGATGCGCGGACGCGCCATGGCGTTCAACCAGGCCGTCATGTTCGCCGCCGCGCCGGCTTCGGCGCTGCTCTCGTGGTGGCTCGTGCCCCTTACGCCACTTGGCTTCGATGGCTGGCGCTGGGTCGTGCTCGCCGGCGCGCTGGGTGCCGTGCTGGTGTGGTTCGTGCGCCGCGCGGTGCCGGAGAGCCCGCGCTGGCTCGCCACCCACGGGCGCACCGGGGCGGCTGAGAGCATCGTCGCGGGGCTGGAGCAGGCCGCGCGGCGCGAGAGCGGCCGCGACTTGCCGGCGCCCGCGCCGGTGCTCTCCTTGCCCATGCACCGGCGCGCCTCGCTCGCCGAGCTTTTAAAGCCGCCGTACCGCGCGCGGCTCATCATGCTGATCGCCTTCAATCTGTGCCAGGCCATCGGCTACTACGGCTTCGCGAACTGGGTGCCAACGCTTCTGATCGGGCAGGGCGTGACCGTCACGAAGAGCCTGCTCTACGCCTTCGTGATCGCCATTGCCTTGCCGTGCGGCCCGCTGCTCGCTATGCCGGTGGCCGACCGCATCGAGCGCAAATGGCTCATCGTGGGTTCGGCGCTTGCCGTCGTGGTGTTCGGACTGGGGTTTGCGCAGGCGCGCAGTCCGGCGCCGCTGATCGTGCTCGGCATCCTGATCAGCCTCGCCGGGCAGACGATCTCTGTCTGCTATCACGCTTACCAGGCCGAACTCTTTCCCACCTGGGTGCGCTGCCGCGCGAACGGCGTCGTCTATTCGGCGAGCCGCGTGGGCGCAACGATGTCGGGCTTCATCATCGCCGCGCTCTTGCGCGACTACGGCGTGCATGGCGTGTTCGCGGGTATCACGATCTGCATGCTCGTGGTGATGGTTTCGATTGGCGCTTTCGGCCCGCGTACCAATGGGGTGCCGCTGGACGAGCTGTCGAACTGATGGGGAGGGATGCGCTCGGCACGCCTTAAAGTGCAACTAACGGCCTGACTCGAGTAGCATCAACGAATTCGGGGCCGCCACAGAACTTGATATGTGGACGGCAACGCGGCGGGTCTTGCAGGAGAAGTTCGAGCCTGGCACGAATGCGGCAATGCGTCTCTGGATCGTTCGGCCGCGTGTCCTAGAATAAATTCCGTTGCCTATTTGCCATTACACGCACCGCCATGGCCAAGAAAATTCCGCTGCATCCGAAGCATCCCGAACGCATCTGCTGGGGCTGTGACCGCTATTGCCCGGCCAGTTCGCTCAGTTGCGGGAACGGTTCGTCGCGTACCCAGCACCCCATCGAATTGCTCGGCGAAGACTGGCTCGAGTATGGCGACTGGGGCTTCGAGACCTCCGAAGAGGACGCATCGGCGAGCACGGGCGCCCAGCACTGACATAACGCCACCGCCGGCCCATCGCCGGCGCACTGAACGCGAGCGCAAATGCACTCGCGTTTTTTGTTCCCCCGCCGCCTTCATCTCCCCAAATTTCGAGCGGCCGCCGCGCAACCCGCGTCCATCAGCGGCTCGACCATGGCGCGCCGCTCGTCCGGCAGGAAATCGCTGATCCACACGAGGCGGCAGCCTTCACCCGATGCCACGATCTGCATCGATGCGGCGTGCTGCTCGAAGCCCGGCCCGCAGACGGTGTAGGCCACGCGCCTGTGCGTGTCGTCCACGGCGACGATCCGCTCCTGCACCACGTGGCCGTTGGCAAACGTCACGGTGCGCAGGTCGCCTTCCACACGCACGTCGGTCAGCACGCCGGCGAACACCCGCGCGAGATTGCGCGAATCGCGCAGCGTTTCCCAGGCGCGGGCCGCATCGGTTTCAAGGGGAATTTCACGGTAAAGCGAAACCATCGCGTTGTCTCCTTTATCCATGCCCGCGAGTGGGCGTAGTGAGGCGATTGTGCGCGCCCGCGCCATGGGCGCGCCTGGGGAAAATTGCTGTGCTTCTCCCTGTGCTGGCGGCGGGCGTCATCAACGCCGACGTCATCCGTATCGTCAGTGCGAATGCCGATGATGCACATCCGGGTAATGCGCGTGCGTGTGCGTGAGCGGCACGTGGCGATGCGCATGTGTGTGCGGCTCGGTGCCGTCCCAATCGAAGTCGTGCTCGTGGCGATGGTGCGCGTCGTGCCGGTGCCGGTGCGTATGGTCGAGTGCCTCGTGCGTGTGCTCGTGCTCGTGGCGCTCGCGCACGTGCAGCCAGACGCCGAGCGCCATGAGCGCGAGGGCGATCCAGAACGTTGGCGCCGGACGCTGCGGCCAGAGCAGCAGCGAGAGCGCGACGCCGAACAGCGGCGCCACCGAAAAATACGCGCCCGTGCGCGCGGTGCCCAGATTGCGCAGCGCGATCACGAACAGCACGAGGCTCACGCCATAGCCCGCGAAGCCCACGGCCAGCGCGCCCAAGAGGCGCGCGCCGTCCGGCCAGTGCGCGCCCAGCCAGAACGCGACGCCCAGATTCACGGGGCCGGCGACCAGGCCCTTGAGGCTGGCAATCGTCATGGCGTCGCTGGCGGAGACCTTGCGCGTGAGATTGTTGTCGATGGCCCAGCACAGGCACGCTCCCGCCACGAACAATGCCCCCGGCGCGAGTCCCGCATGCGGTCCGCTCCACGAGAGCAGCACGCCGCCCGCGACGATGGCCGCCATGCCCAGCGCGATCTGCGTGTCGAAGTTTTCGCGGAAGCAAACCCACGCGATGAGCGCCGTCAGCACGCCTTCGAGATTGAGCAGCAGCGAGCTGGTGGCGGCAGGCGTCGTGACCAGCCCCAGCATGAGCAGCGCAGGACCGGCCACGCCGCCTGCGAGAATCGCGCCCGCGAGCCATGGCGCTTCGGCCAGACGCAACGGCGCATGGGTGGGCGGTTCGCTCGCGCGGCGGCCCAGGCGCCGTGCGAGCATGACGAGCGCGAGCCCGGCGCCGCTGCCCAGATAGAAGAGGCCCGCCACCATGAAGGGCGGCAGCGTGCCGAGCAGCGCCTTGGCGAGCGGCGTGGCCACGCCGAACAGCGCCGCGGCCAGCAGTGCCGTGGCAATGGCGTGAAGATGCGATTTCATGTTGGTTCCGTGCTCGCGTGATGGCGAAATGCACTATGCGCGGGCCAATGAGCGCCGGCTCGCGCGCGTAGAAGGGGCGCGGTCAATTATCGCCGATGCATGCGGCGTGGTGCACGCGCGATCGTGTCTCGATTGCGT
>JAITTX010000566.1 GCA_031286755.1 Paraburkholderia sp. | reverse complement strand
GATGCGCAAAATTCGGCGCATTCAGTCCCGATCGGAACCGCGCCGCGCAAACACGGCCGGAAGCCGCGCAGTCGATGCGCGCGCAACGAGTTTGCGGCCGGCGTCGTCACGCCCGGCATAGCGACGCCCGGCGTAGCGACGCCCGGCGTGGAGACATTCGGAGCGGAACGGAAATTGCTGCGCTACAGCAGTTTTGCCGGCGACACGTTCGCGCGCCGTTAACCGCTCTTCCCTCCAACAACGACCGCGAGCCATGCCGATGCCGCACTTGAGCCAACGCCCAGTCCGCTTTCCAGACACCGTCTCGCATCCCGCTTCACTTCCGGCTTCACATCCCGCGCCACATTCCGCTTCCATGCGCGATCCCGCGCCGCGCCCGCCGTTCGCCCGCACGCGCGTGATCCATTGCGCCGCGGCGCTGTTGATCGCGCTGCCACTCGCTTGCGCGACACACGCGACCCGCGCGCAAACGGCATACGCGCAAACGGCGGCCTCGGCACCCGTGGCCGCCGCACCCGCAGCAGTTGCAACCCGCACCGCGCAGCAACTCCCCGCCGCGTCCGCGCCTGTTGCGGCCTCCGCCACGGCACAAGGCACGGCGCCGCTGCCGCCGTCCGAGCTCTACGGCCAGCTTTTCCGCGACGTCGAACTGGCCCAGGTCTTCCCCGACAGCAAGACCTTCGCCGACATGGTGCCCAACGAGGCGCCCGCGAAAATCGTCGCCAATTACGAGTTCTGGAGTGCGCACAACGCGGGCATCACCGACCCCGACGCACGCCGGGCCGCGCTCTCGCAGTTCGTCGCGCAGTATTTTTCCGATCCGAAACAAGCCGCGGAAAGCTACGTTTCCGATCCGGACCAGAACGTCGTGAGCCACATCGACACGCTCTGGGACGTGCTGCGCCGCAATCCCGACGCCGCGCAGCAGCCGTACTCGTCGCTGCTGCCGCTGCCGAAGCCCTATATCGTGCCAGGCGGCCGCTTCAACGAGATCTACTACTGGGACTCGTACTTCATCATGCTGGGCCTCGAGGCCAGCGGCCGCCACGATCTCACGCGCGACGAGCTCGACAACTTCGCCACCCTGATCGACCGCTACGGCCACATCGCGAACGGCAACCGCAGCTACTATCTGAGCCGCTCGCAGCCGCCGTTCTTCGCGCAGATGGTGGCGCTCGTCGCGCGGCGCGACGGCGACGCCACCTACCTGCGCTATCTGCCGGAGCTGCGCAAGGAATACGACTACTGGATGGCCGGCGCGGACACGCTCAAGCCCGGCGAGGCGGCGCGCCACGTCGTGCGTCTCGCCGACGGCACGCTGCTCAACCGCTACTGGGACGCGCGCGACGCGCCACGCGACGAGTCGTACCGCGAGGACGTGCTCACGGCGCAAAGCACGCCGCAGCGCGCCGCCGCCGATCTCTGGCGCAACCTGCGCGCGGGCGGCGAAACGGGCTGGGACTTCAGCTCGCGCTGGCTGGCCGACCCGCACTCGCTCGCGAGCATCGAGATCACCTCGCTCCTGCCCGTGGATCTCAACACGCTGCTCGTCGATCTCGAACGCACGCTCGCCCGGGCCTATGGCCTCCAGGGCAACGCGGCCGAAGCGCAGCGCATGAGCCAGCGCGCACAGCAGCGTAGCGCCGCCATCGACCGCGTGCTATGGGACCCGCAACTGCACGCCTTCAGCGATTACAACTTCGTGCAGCGCACGCTCACGCACCGGCTCACGGCGGCGACGCTCTACCCGCTCTACGCGGGTGTCGCCACGCGCGCGCAGGCGCGTCAGGTGGCGGGCGCCGTGCGCGCAGGCCTGCTGCGCCCGGGCGGGCTCGCCACCACCCAGGTGGCGAGCGGCCAGCAGTGGGACGAGCCCAACGGCTGGGCGCCGCGTCAATACCTCGCCGTGACAGGCCTGCGCCGCTATGGCGAAAACGCGCTCGCGCAAAGCATCGCCACGCGCTGGATCGCCACCAACCTCGTCTACTACCGGCACACGCACAAGCTCGGCGAGAACTACGACATCAGTGCGGCGGCGGCACAGGGTTCGTCGGCGGGGGGCGGAGAATATCCGCTGCAGGACGGCTTCGGCTGGACCAACGGCGTGCTGCGCGTGCTGCTGGAGATGTATCCGCACACCGAAAACGCGGTGACCGCGAACACCATGAACGCCGGAAAGGCGACAACGCCCGCGCGCTGATGCGCGATGCCGCCGTGCCGCTACAAGGCGCGGCGGCTACGGCGGAACGTCTCGATCGCCGGCATCGGCGCGGCGTGGGCATGGGCATCCGCGTGGCAGTGGCAGTGGCATCGTGGCCGTGGCCGTGGCCGTGGCCGTGGCACCAGCGTCCGCAACCGCTTGCCACGCGAGTCGGCACGAAATCCACGGTACGTCTTGCATGAACCCGGTGCGGCGCACCATATCGCGGCGCAGCGTGGCAGCGCTTGCGGTTTGCCGTGCATGTGCACACTGGGCGGCATCGGCGTATGCTGAAACCCATGTCCGCAGAGCAATCTGCACTCTGGCCGCCGGCTCGCCGCCGCCCGCAATGCAATGAACGCCTCTCCTTCCACCCCTGGCTTCGAACCCGGGCCCGCCTCCGGAACCGACACCGGACCCGGCGCACGGCCCGGCCCGCGCATGACCGTGGTCGTGCTCACGCGCAACCACGTGCGCCAGGTCGTCGACACCGTGGCGCGGCTCACCGCCCTGCCCGGGCACCCGCAGGTGATCGTGGCCGACAACGGCTCCAGCGACTCCACCGTGAGCCTGCTCGCCTCGCTGTTTCCGCAAGTGCGCATCGTCCAGAGCCTCGGCGACCACGGGATGGCGGGCTTCAACCGCGCCTTCGCGGTCGCGGCCACCGACTACGTGGCGTGCTGCGACGACAGCACCTGGTTCGCGCCCGGCGCCCTCGCGCAGGCAACGCAACTCCTCGACGATCATCCGGACGTGGCCGTGCTCAATGCGCGCGTGGTCGGCAACGACGAGCGCGAAATCCATCCGGCGTGCCTCATGCTCAACGCCACCTCGCCTGGCGGCGAGGGCCTGCCCGGCCCGGCGCTCACAGGCTTCATGGCCGGGGCGTGCATCTTCCGCGCGAGCGTGTTCCGCGCGCTCGGCGGCTACGAAGAGCGGCTCTCGCATGGCGGCGCGGAAGAGCTGGCCGCGCTCGATGTGTTGAGCGCGGGCCACGCGATCGTCTATTGCGAGGCGGCGCTCGCGCATCGCGAGCCGCTATGCCGCTGGTTCACGCGCGCGCAGCACTGCACGCTCGCGCGCAATTCGGCGTGGGTCGCGTGGATGCGTCTGCCGTTGCGCGACGCGCTCGCCGCCACGGGCCACGCGCTCGCCGTGTTCGCGCGCCAGCGCTCGCTCGGTCCGGCCGGCTTCGCACTGCTGCGCGGCGCGTTCTGGACGCTGCGCCGCCGCCGTGTCGCGCCCGCGCACGTCGTGCAGCTCATGCGCCAGGTGCGGCGCGCCGAGCGTCACGTGCGCGCCGGCATTCCCGCCATGGCCGAGAAGTATGATCAATCCGGTCAGCGCGCGTGGTAGGCCGCCGCGCTGCTCACCGCACACGGCGGGCGCAAGCCCCGCGCGCTTCGCAGCAAATCGCGCAATGCAGCACGCCGGCATGACGCGCCGCGCGCGCGCCCTGCCTTGCACGCGCTAAAACCCGCAAAGCGCACAAAACACGCTAAGGCGCACCAAGGCGCACTAAGGCGCAACCGGCACGAAGTCGCGATATTCGATCTGCGCGCCGCGCACCACGATCGCGGTGGACTCGGGCACCTCGGCCCATGCTTCCGGCAAATCCCCAAGCGGCTCGGACACGAGCAGATAGGCGTCCTCGCCCACGGCCTTGATGCGCGGGTCGTCGGGATAGAGCTCGTGCAAATGCCTGAACGAGGTGGTGTGAAAGAGCGAGCGGGACTTGCGCTCGCTGGAGTAGCGCACGGCCACGAGCTGCTCGCCGTCGCTCGCGCACACGGTCATGTTCAGCGCAGGATCGATGCCATGCTTTTTCGCGGTGGCCTCCACGAAGCCCACCATGCGCTCGAGCGCGGGCACGGGATCGATTTCGAGTCCGAAGGTCATCGCCAGATAGAACATCGCTTCGGAGTCGGTCGAGCCTTCGAGCGCGCTGAAGCGCCCCGGCTCGATCGCCACCAGCAATTCGCGCCGCACGAGCGGAAAGCTCTGGATCAGCCCGTTGTGCACGAACATCCAGCGCCGGTGCCGGAACGGATGGCAATTGGTTTCCTGCACGGGAGTGTGCGTGGCGGCGCGCACGTGCGCGATGCACATCGGCGCTTGCACCGCCCGCGCGATCTCGCGCAGATTGCGGTCGTTCCACGCCGGCTGCACGCTGCGATAGCGATACGGAATGTCGTGCGGATGCTGATACCAGCCGACCCCGAAGCCATCGCCATTGGTGGTGGTCGCGCCGAGCGTGGAATGCAGGCTCTGGTCGATCAGCGAATGGCGCGAGCGAAACAGCACGGTTTCGAGCGGCACGGCGTTACCCGTATAAGCGAGCCAGCGGCACATGATTAATCTCCACTTTCAATGACCCGACCAACGACTCGACACGACGGCCGGCAGGCCGCACCGCGCGCCGCGTCGGCTCAACTCCCCGCATGCCCGCCAAGGAGCGGCATGAGAAAGCCGCTCAAGCCGGTGAGAATGATCTGCACACCGATGCACAACAGCAGGAACGAGGAAACGCGCATGGCCACGCGCGTGCCTTCCACGCCCAGATAGAAGGCGAGGCGCGCGGCGCGGCTATACACGTAGTAAATCACGAGCACCACGAGCACCGAGATCGCCACCGAGGCAATGCCCGAGAGCAGAAATGCCGACAGCTTGTGCGTGCGGTTCGCGTTCAGCGCGATGGCCGTGGCAATGGAGCCGGGGCCCGTGGTGAGCGGAATCGTCAGCGGAAAGAACGCCTTGCCGGACGCCGACGCCGCGCTCAGCGGCTTCACGGGATGATCGGCCACCGAAGGCTCGGGCTCCGGCGCGTTGAGCATCTGCCAGCCGCTCACGGCCACCGCGAGGCCGCCGCCGATGCGCAGCGCCTCCATCGAAATGCCGAAGAAGTGCAGGATGGGCGTGCCCACGAAGAACGCCGCGAGCAGCACGAAGCCGGCGTTGGTGGCAACGCGCTTGGCGAGCAGGCGCCGCTCTTCGTCGCTGAGCGAGGCCGTGCGATCGAGAAAAACAAATGCAATGCCGATGGGGTTGATGATGCTGATCAGTCCGGTGAAACCGAACAGGATGTCTGAAATCAGGCTCTCGATCATGTAAGCGATCCGGTGGACGCGGCGGGCTCCGATGGTGCCGCCGCCGGGGGCAGCGTGAAGTGTAACCGGAGCGGTGCGCGCCGTGTCCGCAGCCTGCCTGCGGCCAGGCGCAAAAGCGCCTGCTTCATGACGCAGCGCACCATGCCCGCGCTTTCGGCAACGGCGCGGCACGCAACCTGCGCAGGTCCCGCGCAAGCCACAGCCGGAACCTGCGTGGAGTTGGCCATACCAGGATTTTTGGCAGCTTTACGGGGCGCATTCGCCGGCATAGAGTGATTCGACCGAACCCCGAAGCAACGTTGCCCTTTTACCCAAAGGAGTTGCCATGTCACTGAGGTTGCTCGCTGCGCTACCCTTCATCGGCATATTGATAGGCGTGCCGTTCGTCAACCGCACCGAGCCCCTCGTGCTCGGCATGCCGCTCGTGCTGGCGTGGATCGTCATGTGGGTCGTGCTGACCGCGGCCATCATGGGGCTCGTCTACAAGCTCGATCCGGCCAACCGCGACGTGCAGGACGCACAAGGCGAGGTGCGACCATGAGCGCGCTGATCATCATCGCGGCGATCACCGTGGTCGCGCTTTATCTGGGCATACGCGCGCGCCGCGGCCACGACATGAGTCTCGAGCAGTGGTCGGTGGGCGGACGCAGCTTCGGCACCGCGTTCGTGTTCCTGCTGATGGCGGGCGAGATCTACACCACCTTCACGTTTCTCGGCGGCAGCGGCTTCGCCTACGGCAAGGGCGCGCCCGTCTATTACATCCTGACTTACGGGACGCTTGCGTACATTCTCTCGTACTGGATGCTGCCGCCCGTGTGGCGCTACGCGAAGGAGCACGGGCTGGTCTCGCAGCCGCACTTCTTCGCGCGCAAGTACCAGAGCCCCGCGCTGGGCGTGCTGGTCGCGTGCGTGGGCGTGGCCGCGCTCGTGCCGTATCTCGTGCTGCAACTGAAGGGCCTCGGCATCATCGTGTCGACGGCCTCGTATGGCGCGATTCCCTCCACGGCGGCGATCTGGATCGGCGCGATCGTGGTCACCGCCTACGTGATCTTCTCGGGCGTGCGCGGCTGCGCGTGGAACTCGGTCGTCAAGGACACGATGATTCTCGCCATCGCCGTGTTCCTCGGCATCTACCTGCCAGTCCATTACTACGGCTCGCACGCCGAGATGTTCCGCGCCATCGACGCGGCCAAGCCCGGCTTCCTCAGCTTCACGGCGAAAGGCCAGGGCGTGACGTGGTTCCAGTCCACCACGCTGCTCGCCGCGCTCGGCTTCTTCATGTGGCCGCATACGTTCATGTCGGTCTACACCGCGAAGAACGAGCGCATTTTCCGCCGCAACGCCGCGATTCTGCCGCTCTATCAGCTGATCCTGCTGTTCGTGTTCTTCTGCGGCTTCGCGGCGGTGCTCAAGGTGCCGGGCCTCAAGGGCACCGACATCGACCTCTCGCTGTTCCGCCTTTCGCTGCAAACCTTCGACCCGTGGTTCGTGGGCGTGATTGGCGCGGCGGGCGTGCTCACCGCGCTCGTGCCGGGCTCGATGATTCTCACCACGGCGTCCACGCTGCTCGCCAACGACGTCTATCGCGGCGCGCTGAATAAAAACGCCAACGACGAGAGCGTCGCGCGCATCGCGCGCTTGCTCGTGCCGGTGGTCGCGCTGGTCGCGGTGGGCTTCACGCTCAAGGGCGGCGAGACCATCGTGGCGCTGCTGCTGATGGGCTACAACTTCGTCACGCAGCTCTTCCCGGCGCTGGTGTGCAGCCTCGCGGCGCGCAACCGCGTGACGAAACAAGGGGCGTTCTGCGGGATTCTCGCGGGCGTGCTGGTGGTCGTGCTCACCACGCTGCTGCACCTGAGCGTGGCGCAGTTGATTCCTTTCGCATCCGATTCGTTCAAGGACATCAACATCGGCTTTCTCGCGCTCGGCGTGAATATCGTCGTGCTCGCGGCCGTGAGCGCGCTCACGCAGCCGCACACGCATGCGGATCACAAGCACGCGGGCGCGCACTGAGACCGGCTGCTGGCTAATTTTTTCGACGACGGGCGGCGCATGCATTGCGCCGCCCTTTTTCATGCGCGCTCGTTCGTGCTCGTGCACGACTTTGCGCGGCTTTTTCAGCGCTTCGATGCGCCATACAGCGTGGAATCGGCGAAGCCCTCGGCACCGAGCACGCGCCCCACGAGGATCAGCGCCGTGCGCTCGATGTCGGTGGCCCGGACTTTCTCCACGATGTCGGCGAGCGTGCCCGTCACGCGCTCCTCGTCGGGCCAGCTCGCGCGATAGATCACCGCCACCGGGCAAGCATCGCCGTAATGCGGACGCAATTCCTCCACGATGCGCGCGATGTGGCGCACGCCCAGGTGGATCGCCATGGTCGCGCGGTGGCGCGCGAGATCGCTTAACGCTTCGCCCTCGGGCATCGGCGTTTTGGTCGCGTAGCGCGTGAGTATCAGCGTCTGCGAAATGCCCGGCAGCGTGAGCTCGCTGCCGAGCGAGGCGGCGCAGGCCGCTGTCGCGGTCACGCCGGGCACGACTTCATAAGGAATCCCAAGCTTTCGCAAGCGGCGGATCTGCTCGCCGATCGCGCCGTAGAGCGACGGGTCGCCCGAATGCACGCGCGCGACATCGCGGCCCCGGGCATGCGCGTCTTCGAGCAGCGCGACGATCTCGTCGAGCGTGAGCGGCGCAGTATCCACGACCTGGATCGCGCGATGGCCCTCGAGCACGGCGGGCGGCACGAGCGAGCCCGCATAGAGAATGACGGGACACGCGCGCACGAGGCGCTGCCCTTTCACGGTGATCAGTTCGGGGTCGCCCGGCCCCGCGCCGATGAAGAAAACGGTCATGCGTTGATACTCCGCTGAATGGATCAGGTGCGCCGCGCGGATGGAGCGAGTGCGGTGAATGCTGCAAGCGCCTCGGCCGCTTCGTGCACCGACGAGAATTCCCGTTGCGCGGGCGGCAGCGCGGGCCGCCGCATCATCACCACGGGCACGCCCATATCGCGCGCGACGGCGAGCTTAGCTTCGGTGGCGCCGCCGCCGCTGTTCTTGCTCACGACGACGTCGAAGCGCCCCGCGTTGAAGAGCGCGCGCTCGCCTTCGGGCGTGAACGGCCCGCGCGCGTCGATCACTCGAGCGCGCGCATGGCCCGCATGCGCGTCGAGGCAGCGCACCGTCCAGTGCTGATGCGCGGGAACCTCGTCGAGATGGGCGAGCGGCTCGCGGCCCAGCGTGAACAGCACGCGCGAAAACGGCGCGAGGGCCGCGCTCACGCCCGCCCAGTCGTCCACCATGCGCCAGTCGTCGCCGGGCTGCGGCTGCCACGGCGCGCGGCGCAGCGCCCAGTAAGGCACGCTTGCCGCGGCGCACGCGTGCGCCGCATTCGCGCTGATGCGCGCCGCGTAGGGATGCGTGGCGTCGAGCACCAGCGCGATGCGCTCATCGGCGAGATAGCGCGCGAGGCCCTCCGCGCCGCCGAAGCCGCCCACGCGCACGGCGCACGCCAGATCGCCGGGCACGCGGCCGAGGCCCGCGAGGCTGTAGACATGCGCGGGCCCGAGCGCGCGGGCCATGCGCAACGCGTCGCCGGTGCCGCCCAGCAGCAGAATGCGCGCCGTCATGGCTTCACGGTTTCGTAGAGCGTGACGGGCAGCGCCTGGCGCCAGGTATCGAAGCGCCCGAGCGGTTGCGCCTCGCCGATGCCGATGCGCGTGAGCGAGCCGCCGTGCTGCGCGCGCCACGCCACGAGCGCAGCCTCGCTCTGCACGGTCACGGCGTTCGCGACGAGCCGGCCACCCGGCTTCAGGCGCGCCCAGCAGGTTTCGAGCACGCCCGCCACGGTCACGCCGCCGCCGATGAACACGGCGTCCGGCGTGGCAAGACCGGCGAGCGCGTCGGGCGCGCGGCCCGCCACGAGTTGCAGCGCGCTCACGCCGAGCGCGCTGCGGTTGTGCTCGATGAAGCGCTGCCGCTCGCGATTCGCTTCGATGGCGATCGCGCGGCACGCCGCGTGGGCGCGCATCCATTCGATGCCGATCGAGCCGCTGCCCGCGCCCACGTCCCAGAGCAGCGCGCCGGGCGTGGGCGCGAGGCGCGCGAGCGTGAGCGCGCGCACGTCGCGCTTGGTGAGCTGGCCGTCGTGCAGATAAGCGTCGTCGGGCAAGCCGGGCGTGAGCGTCCATGCGCGCGGCGATGCATCGCCATCGGCTTCGCAGGCGAACGCCACGAGATTGAGCGCTGCGGCTTCATCGGCATGCCACGCATCGGCGCGGCCTTCCAGGCGCCGCTCCAGCGGGCCGCCCAGATGCTCGAACACCGTGAGCCGCGTCGCGCCATAGCCGTGCGCCGCGAGGAATGCCGCGAGCGCGGCGGGCGTGCGCCCGTCGGCGCTCAGTGCGAGCACGCGCGCGCCCGCATGGAGATGACGCCGCAGCCCATCGAGCGGCCTGCCGACGAGCGAGACCACGGCCGTGTCCTGCAGCGCCCAGCCCAGCCGCGCGGCCGCCAGCGAAAGCGACGAAGGCGCGGGCAGCACGTCCATCTCGCCCGGCGCCACGTGACGCGCGAGCGTCGCGCCCACGCCGTAAAACATGGGGTCGCCGCTCGCGAGCACGCACACGCGCTCATGCGTTGCGCGCAGCGCGAGCAAGGGCTCGACGCTGAACGGCTGCGGCCAGGGCGCGCGGCATGCCTGCACGCGCGCGGGCAGCATCGCCAGGTGACGCGCGCCGCCCATCACCGCCGTGGCCGCGAACAGCGCGTGCCGCGCCGCGCGCCCGAGCCCCGCGTACCCGTCGTCGCCTATGCCGATCACCGTCAGCCATGCCTGCCTGCCCTGCATCCGTGCTCCGTTTTGCATCGTGTGCTTTGCGCTTTGCGCTTTTGCGTTGTGCGTCATGCGCGAGCCGCGCCGATTCGCGGAAACGCGCTGAAAAACGGGCATAATACCGCTTCCGCCGGCGCCTGAAGGGTGAAAGCCCGAAGGCATAAAAGGGAACACAGCGAAGCTGTGGCCGCCCCCGCGACTGTGAGCAGCGAGACCGCATCCACCCGAGCCACTGGTTTTACCGGGAAGGCCGATGCGGTTGACGACCCGCGAGCCAGGAGACCTGCCGGCCGAACGTTTGTTCGCGCGCGCCCACAGCCGGGCGGGGTGTACCGGCTTCGAACGCGGCGTGCGAACGCTTTCGCACCTGCGCGCTTTCGCATGGCACTCTGCAATTGCACACTTCGTAGTGTGCTTGTGACGGCATGCCATGCCAGGCGCGCGATGCATACACGGTGTTGCCCCTTGAATCACGACTCGAAGCCCGCTTCGTCTCCTGCCGCGCCGGCCATGGCGCGCCGTTCGGCGTGCCCGGGGCTCGTGCGCGTGGTCGCGGCACGCGACGGCGGCCTGTGCCGCATCCGCCTCGCGGGTGGCGCGCTCACGGCCGCGCAGGCGCGCGCGATCGCGCAGGCCGCGCGCGCGCATGCGGGCGGCACGCTCGAATTGACCAGCCG
>JAITTX010000536.1 GCA_031286755.1 Paraburkholderia sp. | reverse complement strand
CCCGAGGGCACCGCGCGCCGCCACGCGCAAACCATGGCGCTCAAGATCGTGCCGCTCGCCAACGCGTGGGCCGTGCGCAAGCTGCAGATCTGCGTGGCCGATCGCGAGGCGCTGCCGCTCTTTGCGCGCAAGCTCGTCGATCTGCTGGTGGCCGACGGCATCGGCCGGCTCGAATGACTCTCACCGCGTGACGTTCGCTGGATAACGTTCGCTTTCAGCCCGCAATTTCAGGGCTGAAACCGGTTGAAGCCGGTTGAAACCACCAGGCGGCAGCGCTGCATCGCGCAGTGCCGCCGCCCTCATGCACGAAGCGTCAAAGCGCCTGCGCGTCGCGCATCATGTTGCGCGCGATGACGATCTGCTGGATCTGGCTCGTGCCTTCGTAGATGCGGAACAATCGCACGTCGCGATAGAAGCGCTCGATGCCGTACTCGGCCATATAGCCCGCGCCGCCGAAGATCTGCACCGCGCGGTCGGCCACGCGGCCGCACATTTCGGAGGCAAAAAGCTTCGCGCACGCGGCCTCGGTGCTCACGCTCCTGCCTTCGTCGCGGCGGCGGGCCGCGTCCAGCACCATGCAGCGCGCGGCGTAGAGCTCGGCCTGGCTATCGGCCAGCATGGCCTGCACGAGCTGGAATTCGCCGATCGGCTGGCCGAACTGCTCGCGCTCCATCGCATAGCGCAAGGCGTCGTCGAGCATGCGCTGCGCCACCGCCACGCAGATCGCGGCAATATGGATGCGGCCCTTGTCGAGCACCTTCATCGCGGTCTTGAAGCCCACGCCCTCCTTGCCGCCGATGATGTTCGCGGCCGGCACCTTCACGTCCTCGAAGATCACGTCGCAGGTGTGCGCGCCCTTCTGGCCCATCTTGCGGTCGCGCTTGCCGAAGCTGATGCCGGGCGTGTTCGCATCCACGATGAAGGCCGTGATGCCGCCCGCGCGCGGCTCGCCGGGATTGGTGCGCGCCATCAGCGTGAACATGCCCGCCTGCGGCGCATTGGTAATGAAACGCTTGGTGCCGTTCACCACATAGTGGTCGCCCTGGCGCTCGGCGCGCGTCTTGAGCGAAGCCGCGTCCGAGCCCGAGCCCGGCTCCGTGAGCGCGAAGCTCGCGATCACTTCGCCCGTGGCGAGCTTCGGCAGCCACGTGGCCTTCTGCTCCTCGGTGCCGTCGATCACGATGCCCTGCGAGCCGATGCCCACCGTCGTGCCGATGATCGAGCGGAACGCCGGCGAAGTCTTGCCGAGCTCGAACATCACGAGCACTTCTTCTTCCATGGTGAGATCGAGGCCGCCGTAGGCCTCCGGAATCGTCAGGCCGAACAGGCCCATCGCCTTCATGTCGTTCACGATGTCGGCGGGAATTTCGTCGGTTTCCGCCACGCGCTCTTCGTTCGGCACGAGACGCTCACGCACGAAGCGCGCGACGTTATCGAGCAGCACGTTCATCGTTTCCTGGTCGCGAATCATTATTGGCATCCCTTATGAGTTGTACGCCGGCGCGCTTTCGCACAGTCGAAGCGCGCCGATCCGGATTGCAGCGGCGCGGCGCTAATGGCGGCGGCGCGCGGCGAGCTCGCGCAGCGGCTGCTTTTGCAGCTTGCCGCTCGCGGTGGTGGGAATCATGTCGATGGGCACGATCTGCACGGGCCGCTTGTAGGGCGAGAGCCGCTCGCCGATATAGCGCTGCAGCGCGTCGATATCGAGCGTGGCGCCCTCCTTCGCCTCCACGAAGGCCACCACTTCCTCGTTGCCCTCGGCGTCGGCGCGGCCCACCACGGCCGAGAGGCGCACCGCGTCCCAGGTGTTGATGACCGATTCCACTTCGATCGGGTAGACGTTAAAGCCCGAGCGGATGATGAGGTCCTTCGAGCGGCCCACGATGAAGAGCGCGCCGTCGGCTTCGAGCCGCCCGAGGTCGCCGGTCCTGAGCCAGCCATCGGCATCGATCGCTTCGGCCGTGAGCGCCGGCTCGCGATAGTAGCCATGCATGACACCGGGGCCGCGCACCCACAGCTCGCCCGCCTCGCCCTGCGCCACGCCGCCGCCGTCCGGGCCCACGATGCGCAGCTCCGCGCCTTCGACGATCTCGCCCGAGGAGGTGTCCTTGCGCGGCCGGTCCATGCGCGTGATGAAGAGCGAACCCGCGTACTCGGTCATGCCGTAGCCGTGATGCAGCGGCATGCCGAACAGCGCTTCCACCTGCTGCTTGAGGGTGGGATCGAGCGGGCCGCCGCCCGTGTAGAGGTAGCGCAGGCGCGGCGCCTGAACCGCGCCGCCGTGCTCGCGCACCCACGCGACGATGCGCGTGAACATCGTGGGCACGCCCTGCAGGATGGAAATTTCCGAGGCGCTCAAGGCCTTCACCACTTCCTCGGCCGAGAAGCGCGCGGCCAGATAGAGGCTCGCGCCCGCCTCGAAGGTGGCGAGCAACAGCGTGGCGAGGCCGAAGATATGCGACATCGGCATGACCGCGTAGGCGCAATCGGCCGGGGTCATGTCGCGCGAGGTGGCGGAAACATGCGCGAAATGCAGCAGCCCGCGATGCGTGGCCATCACGCCCTTGGGCTGGCCCGTCGTGCCCGAGGTGTAGATGAGCAAGGCGACTTCGCGGGCCAGCGCTTCGGGCTCGCGCACGGCTTGCGGGTCGGGGTCGGCCATCATCAGCGGGCCGAGCCCTTGCGGCGCGATCTCCTTCGCGCGCTGGCGCACGCCGTGGCGCAGCGCGTCGGGCGAAGCCCCGTGCGTGAACAGCATCAGACGCGGACCGCAATGCGCGCGGATCGTCTCGATCTCGCGCTCCGAGAGCCGCGCATTGACCACGGCCGGCCACGCGCCGATTTCCGCGAGCGCGAACAGCAGCGTGATCACCGCCGAGCAGTTCTCGGCCACGATCATCACGCGATCGCCCGTGCCCACGCCCTGCGCGCGCAAAAAGCGCTGCGCCGCCTCCACGTTGCGCCAGAGTTCGCCAAAGCCGATCTCGCGGCCCTCTTCGCGTATCGCCGTGGCCGCGGGCGCGGTTTGCGCCCAGTGCCGCGCGATGTCGCTGATCTTGTGCGCCGCTCTCGCCACCCCTGTCACCACCTTTGCCTCCTGTCTTTACGCTCTCGTTTCCCGCGCGGCGCAGGTGTGCGCCGCCTCGCGACAGTTCCCAGTGTGGTGGAGCGGCGCGCAGCCAACAATTCGTTTTCAAAGAAGCCGGCATTCGTCTGGCCGAAAGTCGGCAATAGCCCCGATGCGTCAGCAAAACGTAATGTTGCTGTTCCGGCCCCGGGGCGTTCATGCACAGGGCCTTATCAGTCTCTATAGCTCGAGTATCAACCGCTTGCCCCGCGCGCGCGAGCAGCAGGTCATCATGCGCGTCTGCGCCTCGCGCTCGGCGCGCGTGAGCACCACGTCGCGGTGATCGATCTCGCCCGCCAGCACACGCACCTCGCACGAGCCGCACAGACCTTCCTCACAGTCGCTCTGCACGTCGATATTGGCGCGGCGCAGCGCATCCAGCACGGTCTGGCCCGCGGCCACCGCCAGCACGACGCCCGAATCCTTCAGCTCGACCTCGAAGGCTTGCTCGTTCGCCGGATCGAGCTTGCCCGCGCTCGCGGCGAAGTGCTCCATGCGCAAGGCGTCTTCGTGCCACGCGGCGCTCGCGGCCGCCAGCGCATCGAGCATGCGCGCCGGGCCGCACGCATAGACGCGCGTGGAACCGTCCACGCGCAGCGCGCCGAAGTCGTTGCGCGTGCCTTCGTCGGAGACGTAGAGGCGCAGCCGCTCGCCATGCAACTGCGCGAGTTCTTCGATGAATGCCATGGTGCGGCGCGAGCGGCCGCTGTAGTGCAGCTCGTAGTCGATGCCGAGCTCGCGCGCGCGGCGCGCCATCGCGCTGATGGGCGTGATGCCGATGCCGCCCGCGATGAAAATCGCCTTCGGCCCTGCTTTATCCACTTCCCGCGCCTCGCGTGCCTCATCGAGCCGGAAATGATTGCGCGGCCCGCGGATCCGCACGCGCATGCCCACGCGCAGCGCGTCGTGGATCCACGCGGAACCACCGCGGCTCGCCGTTTCGCGCAGCACCGCGATTTCGAACGCGCCCGTATCGGCGGGGTCGCCGCAAAGCGAGTACTGGCGCGACAGCGTACCCTCGCCGCCCTGCCCATATTCACCGCATTCCACGTCGATATGTGCGCCCGGCGCCCAGCGCGGCAAGGCCGCGCCCTCGGGCGCGACGAGGCGCAGCCGCACGATGCCTTCCGCCACGGTGTCCACGCGCTCGACCACCACAGGGCGGCTCAACGCATGCGACGACGGCTCGCCGATGCGAACCGGCACCGGCGCCTGCCCGCCCTGCAAGGCGGAGCTCGAACGCTCGGGGTTGCGCGCCGGGTCCCACTCCACCCAGAGATGCTCCGGACCCCGAAACGATGTATTGGGCACGTAAGTGAACTGCTGTTCGGCCAGCCGCATGTGCGGCAGCCGGCGCGTGAACTCCGCGAGGAAGATCTGCATCTCCATGCGCGCGAGGTTCTTGCCCATGCACTGGTGCGCGCCATAGCCGAACGTGACGTGGTCGCTCGCGTTGTCGCGGCGGATGTCGAACAGATCGGCGTCGGCGAAATGGTGCTCGTCGTGGTTCGCCGACGAGGTCACGATCAGGAGCTTCGAGCCGGCCGGAATGTCGACGCCGCCGATCTGCACGTCCTTCGTCGCGAGCCGCCGCCACGCCGCGATCGAGCCGTTGTGGCGCAGGCACTCCTCCACCGCGTTCGGGATCAGGCTCGGGTCTTCGCAGAGTTCGCGCCACGCGCGCGGGTGCTGGAGCAGCAGCTTCATCGCATTGGCCGTGGCGTTGGCCGTGGTCTCGTGCGCGGCCACGATGCCCGCCATCATCATCGAGTGCAGATAAGAATCCGTGACCACCTCGGGATGTGCCTGCTGCTTGCGGATGCCGTATTGCATCCAGCCGGGGCCCTCGGGGTTCTGGCGCATCTTCTCGAGCACCTTGCCCGCGAACTGCCAGAAGTTGCCCACCGCGTGCGCCACCGCCACCTGCTCCTCGGGGCGCGGGCGACCCCACGTGTTGACCGTGTGCGCGATCGAGTAGCGGCGCAGCATGTCCATGTCTTCCTCGGGCACGCCGAGAAAATGCAGCGCCACCGTGAGCGGCACTTCCCAGAGCATCTGGTCGACGAGATCGGCGCGGCCGTCGTCGATGAAGCGGTCGACGTACTCGCGCGCGAGGCGCCGCACCATCGGTTCGTGGCGCTTGAGCTGCTCCGGCGTGAACGGCTCCATCAACACGCGGCGGCGCGGCATGTGCGCGGGTTCATCCTCGTTCACGAGCGTGCGGTTCATGGCATAGCCATACGATTCGAGCACCGCGTTGGCCTCGGGCCCCGTGGGCGTGATCTTTTCGAGCGCGATGGAGGGCGAAAACGTGAGGTTGTCGCGGAAGATCGCCTTGATGTCGTCGTAGCGCGTGACCACCCAGTAGCCGAGTTGCGGGCTGTAGAACACGGGCTCCTGCTCGCGCGCCCAGCGCACGTACTCGGGTGGATCCTGCTGATAGCCGTCGCTGAACGGGTCGAACGCGGCCGCGTTCGCGCTCGCCGGGCAGCGCGCGGCGGGCGGGGCCGCTGCTTGTGCCGCCGCTTGTGCAGCCGCCTTGGCCGTGTGCGCGGCGCTGGCGAAGGGGCAGCGCCCGTCACCCGCCGCGCCCTCGGGACCGGATTGCGGGGACTGCGTGCCGGTTTCGCGCGGTGTCTCGCTCATGGTGTTGCCTCCTGCAGATTCGCGTTTGCGCTGATTTGCGTAACTCTAGTACGCATTGCGTAACGCAAAGATCGGGGTTAACCTCCACGCATGCCGTCATGCGCATGGCGAGGCGGCCTCCCCCGGAATCGCCCAATGACCCCAAAGACCGCATCCGCGACATCCACTCAAGCCGAGGCGCACGGTATCGCGCGCAAAAAGCCGTCCCGCCCTGGCAGCACCTCATCAGGCTCATCGGGCTCTCCGGCCCCATCGGCCCCAACGGTCCCTTCCGGCGCCACCACGCGCGAGCGCCGCCAGCGCGTGCAGTCGGCGCAAACCGGCATGGCCGTGCTCAAGGGCCTCGCCCGGCTGGGCGGCCGCGCGAGCCTCTCGGGTCTCGCGGGCCACGTGGGAGAAAGTCCCGCGAAGGTGCACCGCTATCTGGCGAGCCTCATCGAGGAAGGGCTCGTCGCGCAGGACAGCGCGACGCAGCAATATCTGCTCGGCACGGAAGCCATGATGATCGGCGTGGCC
This sequence comes from Paraburkholderia sp., assembly GCA_031286755.1. Lineage (GTDB taxonomy): Bacteria > Pseudomonadota > Gammaproteobacteria > Burkholderiales > Burkholderiaceae > Paraburkholderia. Next base: position 2,351 of record JAITTX010000536.1, on the reverse strand, counting down.
GCCATGCGCCAGGCCGATCCCGTGCGCGCGGCCGAGCCCGCGCTCGTGCGGCTGCGCGAGGCGCTGGAGCTCACCTCGTTCGTGGCCGTGATGGGCAACATGGGGCCCACGATCGTGCGCTTCGAGGAGCCGGGCTTGCCGGTCACGGTGAACGTGCGCGTGGGTTCGGTGATGTCGCTGCTGTGGTCGTCCACGGGCCGCGTCTTTCTCGGGCTGCTGGACGACTCGCGCGTGCGCGCGCTGGCGCAGGACGAATACGCACAGGCGGGCCCCGCGCTGCGCGCGCTGCTCGACACGGACAACATGGGCGATGTGAAAGCCGCTGCGCGCCATGAAAAGCACGACCCGGTAGACGCATTGCGCCACGCGGTGCGGGAAGAAGTGCATATGCACGGCTGCGCGAGCGTGAAGGACACGAATCTCAAGGGCATCAGCGCGGTGTCCGCGCCGCTCTTCGATCACACGGGCCGGCCCTGCGCCGTGCTCACGACGCTCGGCGCGACAGGCGGCTTCGATGCAGCGCCCGAAGGGCCCGTGGCCGCTGCGCTGCGCCGCGAAGCGGCGGCCGCGAGCGCCCTGCTCGGCTACGCGCCATCCGTGTGACGCGCCGGCGTTCTCCGGAGTGCGTGGCACGCCAAGCGCCTCGAACCGGAAAGCGGTGAAGCGCGGCATGCGCATGCCGATATGTGCGCATGCACCGATGGCGCCAATTCAATGCCAGCCCAGCGCCCGCGCAATGCCGATGTTTTCCGCCCCCGCCACGGCGAGGGGCTATCATGTGCGTTCGAACTGTAGATGGAACGAACGAATCACATGGCCTCCCCCCAGGAAAACGTCAGCATGGCGGTGTTCTGCGACTTCGAGAACGTCGCGCTCGGCGTGCGCGACGCGAAGATCGACCGCTTCGATATCAAGCCCGTGCTCGAGCGGCTCTTGCTCAAGGGCAGCATCGTCGTGAAGAAGGCCTATTGCGACTGGGAGCGCTACAAGGGCTTCAAGGCGTCGATGCACGAAGCGAGCTTCGAGCTCATCGAAATCCCGCACGTGCGCCAGTCGGGCAAGAATTCCGCCGATATCCGGCTCGTCGTGGACGCGCTCGATCTCTGCTATACCAAGTCGCACGTGGACACCTTCGTGATCGTGAGCGGCGACTCCGACTTCTCGCCGCTCGTCTCCAAGCTGCGCGAGAACGCCAAGAAGGTGATCGGCGTGGGCGTGAAGCACTCCACCTCGGACCTGCTGGTCGCGAACTGCGACGAGTTCATCTTCTACGACGACCTGGTGCGCGAGCTCGCGCGCGAGCAAAAGGAGCGCGCGAAGGCGCGTGGCGAAGGCGGCGCGAATGCGAAGCGCCAGGCCGGCGACGAGCGTCGCAACGCGGCCGAGGGCGGCGAAGAGCGGGGTGAAGAGCGCAAGTCCAAAGCGATCACGCTGGTGGTCGAAACACTCGACGCGCTCGGCTACGAAGGCGTCGACAGCGGCAGGATCTGGGCCTCGGTGCTCAAGAGCGCCATCAAGCGGCGGCGCCCCGACTTCAACGAGGCGCGCTACGGCTTCCGCGCATTCGGCAACCTGCTCGAGGAAGCGCAGGCGCGCGGCCTGCTGGAAGTGGGCCGCGACGAGAAGTCGGGCACCTACGTGACGCGCACGAGCCAGCCCGCGAGCGCCGCGAGTGCGAGCCCGGTGGACGACGCCGCGCCGCCGCGCGCGGAAGAAACCCGCTCGCGCCGCAAGGGCCGGCGCGGCGGGCGCGGTGCGGCGGCTGCTGGCGAGAACGGGCACGAGCAGGGGCGCGAAACACAGGAAACACAGGAAGCGGCCGCAAGCGTGGCCGAAACGCATGTGTCGTTCGAGTTCGAGCAAACGCGCGAGCCCGAAGCCGGCGCGGCGATGTCGAACGGCGACCTCTTCACCGAGACCACTGAAACGCCATCGCGTGGAGCGCATGGCCGTGAGCGCGCACATGAAGAGACGCGCGGGCGCGACGAAGCACGGCACGCAGCCGACATGCCGCTTTTCGGGCACGCGCCGCGCGGCACGCACGAGCACGCGGCCACCGCTGCATCCGATGCGGCGGCCGAGACGCATCAAGCGCCCAGCGCACCCGAAGCCTCTGAGGCACCTGAAGCAACCGAGGCGCCACGGCGCGCCCGCAAAACCGCATCGCGCAAAAGCCCTGCCCGCAAGAAGGCCGCCCAGCCCGCTGCGCAGGAGGCCCACGCCGAGCCGCGCGAAGTGACGGAGCCGCCCGCGCCCGAAGCCGAAGCCGGCGCGGATGGCGAATCCGGCAAGAAGAAAGCCAAGGCGCCAAGGAAGACCCCGGCGCGTGCGCGCCGCCCGCGCAAGGCGGC
>JAITTX010000515.1 GCA_031286755.1 Paraburkholderia sp. | reverse complement strand
TCCGCCTTGTCGCGGACCACTTCCATCTCGTACTCCTTCCAGCCGAGCAGCGACTCTTCGATCAGTAGCTCGCGCGTGGGCGAGAGATCGAGACCGCGCCTGCAGATCTCTTCGAACTCTTCGCGGTTGTAAGCGATGCCGCCGCCCGAACCGCCCAGCGTGAACGACGGACGGATCACGATCGGGTAGCCGCTCGTGCCGGTGGCCGCGGCAATCTCGGCATGCACCCTGGTGGCCTCTTCCATCGAGTGGGCCACACCCGACTTCGCCGAGCCAAGGCCGATCTTCGTCATCGCGTCCTTGAACTTCTGGCGGTCTTCGGCCTTGTCGATCGCTTCGGGCGACGCGCCGATCAGCTCGACGTTGTACTTCGTGAGCACGCCGTGGTGGTGCAGGTCGAGCGCGCAGTTCAGCGCGGTCTGGCCGCCCATCGTCGGCAGGATCGCGTCGGGGCGCTCCTTCTCGATGATGCGCTCCACCACTTCCCACGTAATCGGCTCGATGTAGGTGACGTCGGCCGTGTTCGGGTCGGTCATGATCGTCGCCGGGTTGCTGTTGACGAGAATGACCTTGTAGCCTTCCTCGCGCAGCGCCTTGCACGCCTGTGCGCCCGAGTAGTCGAATTCGCAGGCCTGGCCGATGATGATCGGCCCCGCGCCGATGATGAGAATGCTCTTGATGTCTGTCCGCTTGGGCATAACGCTCTCGCTAAATATTCCTGTGTCTTTCCTTCTTGCGGCGCGCGGCGCGTGCGGTGCTTACCGTGTCACGCCTTGCCGCTCGCCGCTGGACGCGCGCGTGGGCCGCTTTTCGTACGCGGCTCGCTGCGCGCCCTGCTCTCGCTCGCGCTTTCCGTTCGTGCCGCTTTAAGCCGCTGCCGTGCGCTTGCCGCCCTTGGCGCTGTCCATCAACGCCGTGAAGCGATCGAACAGATAGCCGATGTCCTGCGGACCGGGCGATGCTTCCGGGTGGCCCTGGAAGCAGAATGCGGGCTTGTCGGTAAGCTCGAAGCCTTGCAGCGTGCCGTCGAAGAGCGAAACGTGCGTGACGCGCGTGTTCGCGGGCAGCGTGTCGGCGTCCACCGCGAAGCCGTGGTTCTGCGACGTGATGACGACGCGGCCGTCGCCGAGATCCTTCACCGGATGGTTCGCGCCGTGGTGGCCGGTCTTCATCTTGATGGTCTTCGCGCCGAGCGCGAGGCCCATGATCTGGTGGCCGAGGCAAATGCCGAAGGTGGGAATGCCGCGCGCGATGAATTCCTGCGTGGCCTTGATCGCGTAATCGCACGGCTCCGGATCGCCGGGGCCGTTCGAGAGGAACACGCCGTCCGGGTTGAGCGCGAGCGCGTCTTCAGCCGTCGATTGCGCGGGCAGCACGGTGACCTCGCAGCCGCGCTCGGCCAGCATGCGCAGGATGTTCTGCTTCACGCCGAAGTCGAACGCCACGACCTTGTACTTCGGTGCGGCTTGCGTGCGGTAGCCTTCGCCCAGACGCCATTCGGTGGTCGTCCACTCGTACGGCTTTGCGGTCGAGACGACTTTCGCGAGATCCATGCCCGCGAGGCCCGGGAACGAGCGCGCGAGTTCAATGGCCTTGGCCTCGTCGTCGGAGCCAGCAAGAATGGCGCCGTTCTGCGCACCCTTCTCGCGCAGGATACGCGTGAGCTTGCGCGTGTCGATGCCGGCGATCGCCACCACGCCTTCGTCCTTCAGGTAGTCGCCGAGCGTGCGCTCCATGCGAAAGTTCGAGGCGAGCACGGGCAGGTCGCGGATGATCAAACCGGCGGCATGGACTTTCGTGGCTTCGACGTCTTCGGCATTGACGCCGACATTGCCGATATGCGGATACGTCAGGGTGACGATCTGGCGAGCATAGCTCGGGTCGGTCAGGATTTCCTGATAGCCGGTGATGGCCGTGTTGAACACGACTTCACCGATCGTATGACCCGGCGCGCCGATCGAGTAACCACGAAAGACCGTGCCGTCGGCGAGCGCGAGCAGAGCGGGAGAGAATGACGGCAACACGGGAGACTCCTTGGGGGAGCACCCTTGTGCCGACCTGTTTATCCGACGTTGCGTGTCTTGCGACCTGGGAGCGGCTGCGGCGTCGGCATCCTGATCTTGCGGAATCAGGACGCGCGCGCAGCTCGCTCCGCCGTCTGCTCGTTACGCGCTTTGCCGTGTTTGACCGGGTATCGGGCGCCGGGCGCGAAGGTGCGTTTGTGACGCTCGATCGGGCGGCAGCCAGCCAGTAGAAACGAAAAGCGCGGGCGGCGGATGAACGGGGGGGAGAAGGTAGGCGCTAGGGTGCGGGTTGATAAGCTCAAACCTTGAAATTATAGCGCGAAAATGCCCTTTCTTTCAAATTTCGGGATGACGCCAACCGGGCGGCGCGCCGCCCCAAGCCGGGACAGCGCCCTTTCCACTATAGGCGCGGCAAAGCGCACGGCAAGCGGGGCGTCGTTCATCCGGGGCGGACTGACGTGATGATCACCCCCCCTTTTTACCCACCAATGAAAACGCCGCCACCTGGCGGGGTGACGGCGCAAGAAAAGTGGCAAAAGTGATCGGAGCGAAACATCGTGCACTGCCCCCGCAGCGCACGACTGAGCACCCTTCGCCAGCCGCTATTTGGCTTTGCCCTTCTTCTGCGTTTGGGTTGCGGCCTTCGGGCGGCTTGCCGCACCCTTCGACGCCTTGCTGGGCGCGGCGCTGGAAGCCTTTGCCTTGACCGGCTCGGAAACCTTGACGACCTCGGTGCGCGCGCGACCGTGTTTTTTATCGTAGCGCGACCTGGAGCCCGTGTCTGCAACCCGGGTTCCGATGCGCTGCACGCCACCGCCAGAAACGTTCGTTGCCAGACGCTCCGGACCCGGCTCGCTCGGCATCGCCTTGCCAACCGGCACGTGCAGCACGAGCACCTGCCCGGGCGTCACGAGATCGCGGCGCGTCTTGTTCCAGGCCTTGAGCTGACCAACCGAGACACCGTAGCGCCCCGCCACCGTTTCCATCGACTGCTTGCGGCGCACGCGGATCAGCATCTTGCGCGTGTCGGGCACGTCCGGCTCCATGGCGAGGACCGCGCTTTCGGCCACATCGGCGCTGATGTCCTCGTCGTCGTCGTCGGTGCGCGGCACCACGAGCGTCGAGCCCGCCTTCAGGCGCATGCCGGCAGGAATCTTGTTGACCGACATGAGCGTGTCCGCGTCCACGCCGATCTTCTGCGCGATGGCCGCCGGCGTGGCGCGCGAGTCGGTCGTGTAGGTGGTCCACGAAGAAAGCTGGCCCGAATACGACTTGAGGTTGCGCTCGAACGCGCTGGCGTTGTCGAACGGCAGCAGGATCTGCGGGTCGCTGGTGCCGAGAATGACCGGCTTCTTGAACGACGGGTTGAGCGAGCGGAACTCGTCGGGCGTCATGTTCGCGAGCTTGGCCGCGACGTCCACATCGATATCGTGCGACGTGGTGACCGTGACGAAATACGGGTGGTTGGGAATGGACGGCAGCGTGAGCCCGTATTGCTGCGGGTTCATCACGATATTCTTGACTGCCTGCAGCTTGGGCACGTAGTTGCGCGTCTCATTGGGCATGCGCAGGCTCTGGTAGTCGGTCGGCAGACCGGCCGCCTGGTTGCGCGCGATGGCGCGCTGCACGTTGCCCTCGCCCCAGTTGTAAGCCGCGAGCGCGAGATACCAGTCGCCGAACATGTCATGCAGGCGCGAGAGATAGTCGAGCGCCGCGCTGGTGGAGGCGAGCACGTCGCGGCGCTCGTCCTGCCACATGTTCTGCTTGAGGTTGTAGGTGCGGCCCGTGCCCGGCACGAACTGCCACATGCCCGCCGCCTTCGCGACGGAGAGCGCCTGCGGGTTATACGCGGATTCGATGAACGGCAGCAGCGCGAGTTCGGTCGGCATGTGCCGGGCCTCGAGCTCCTCGACGATGTGATAGAGATACTTCTGCGAACGCTCGGTCATGCGCGCGACGTAATCGGGGCGCTGCGCATACCACTGGGCGTTCATGTCGACCAGATCGCTCTGCAGATCGGGCATCTGGAAACCGCGGCGGATGCGCGCCCACAGGTCGGCGTCGGGGCTCGTGAGCTGGTCGACCGAGCCTTTGTCGACGTTGATCGTTTCTTTCGCGGCGGAGGTCTTGCGGATGGCGTCGGCACGCGCCTGGGGATCGGCTGGGGAGAGCGAGCTGGCTGAATTCGCAGTCGGCCCCCCGCTCGCACAGGCGGCGAGCATGAGAACCAGCAGCGCGCTTAGGATAAATCGCATGAACGTCTACTTGCTAATGGCGGGAATTTGGAGCCGATAGTACGGAACGCACACGTTTCCGTCAATCGGAATAATTGGAAAAACCCCATGAAAATCCATAGGTTGGACGACGTTCCATACTTTTGGGATGAGGATACCCCCGCGCCCCGACGGGTCAGCGGAACCTATTCTTCCATTCGCGCATCAGCGTGAAGGCTGCCAGCCGATCCGACACCGTTTCATGGAGCGACTCGGCAAGCACTGCCTGCACGGCCGGATCGCCGGAGCGCAGGAACGGGTTCACGGCGCGCTCGTGTGCAATCGTGGTCGGCAAAGTCGGCGCGCCACGCTGGCGCAATGCCTGCGCTTCGCGGCTCCAGTCGCGCAGGCTGGCATTGTCCGGATCGCAGGCCAGCGCGAAACGGATATTCGAAAGCGTGTACTCGTGCGCGCAATGCACCTCGGTGCCGCCCGGCAGCGCCGCGAACGAATCGAGCGATGCGAGCATCTGCGC
>JAITTX010000423.1 GCA_031286755.1 Paraburkholderia sp. | reverse complement strand
CCGGCTCACGCCGAGCCTGCGCGCGAGCGCCTGCAGGTCGACGCCGTCGAGACGCCGCGCGTCGTCGTGCGCCGCCAGCACGGCCTGGATTTCGAGACCCGTGCTCAGGTAGTGGAGCGTCACCGCCTCCACATGCACGCCGTGCGCCGCGAGCGCCTCGCGCAGCGCAGTCGCGACTTCGCCGCGCGGCGGCTGGTTCGCGACCGAGCGCACGTGCATGTCGTCCTCGGGATCGACGTGGATCAGTGCATCGAGCACGCGCGGATCGGTGAGCAGGCGCGTGCGCGCCGTCTCCGCAATGTAGTGCCCTTCCGAAACCGAGATCAGCGGATCGACGAGGATATGCGCGTCCACCAGCGCGAGGTCGCCGGTCTTGCGCGTGCGCATTTCGTGCACATCGAGCACGCCGGGCGTGCCGAGCAGCAGCGTGCGCAAGTCGGCGGTGGTGGCTTCGTCGAGCGCGCGATCGGAGAGATCCTGGAGCGCGTCCCAGCCGAACACCCAGCCCATGCGCGCGACCATGAAGCCGACGATGGCCGCCGCGATCGGGTCGAGCAGCCGCACGCCCATGAGGCTGCCCACGATGCCGATGGCGACCACGAGCGATGACGCCGCGTCCGAGCGCGCATGCCAGGCGTTGGCGATCAGCATGGCCGAGCGCACGCGCTGCGCCTCGCGCAACATGTAGCGAAAGAGCGCTTCCTTGAAGACGAGCACGAGCACGGCCACCGCGAGCGCGCTCGCGTGAACCGGCGGAATGTCGTCGAGATTGGCGATGCGCGTGCCGGCGCGCGCGAGCATGCCCACGCCCACCGCGATCAGCAATGCGCCAAGAAATAACGAGGCCACCGTTTCATAACGGCTGTGGCCGTAATTGTGATCGGCGTCCGGCTTTGCGCCGCTATGGCGGTTCGCAAGCAGCACGACGAAATCGGAAACGAGATCGGAGAGCGAATGGACGCCGTCGGCGATCAAGGCCTGCGAATGCGCAAACACGCCCACCGCGATTTGCAGCACGACCAGCACCGAATTGACGCCGACGCTGACAAACGTGGTCTTGCGCGCAACGCGCTGTTTATCCGATAGCGATATGGCGGTGATGGTGGGCATGCGATACAAAGCGCGAACGTGGAATAGCTGCGATTGTAATGGCCCTGCCACGGCCAATTGTAGATAACCCTGGAATCTTCTTTTAAATCAGCCGACTACGAGAACACTTCGTATTCGCGTTCATCCGCGCGCCAATCCGGCAAGCCAATAGTAAGAAGCAACAAAAAAGCCGCGCATGTCCTCGTGACGGCGCGGCTTTTTCGCTTGGCGGGCCGCAAGGCCCATCGCCAGATGGCGATTTACTTCTGAATCAGGAATTTTTCGCGTTCTTGACCTGCGATCCAGCGCGGCGGCTTGCCACGGCCCGACCACGTGCTGCCGCTTTCAGGGTCGCGATATTTCGGCGCGACGCTAGCGCGCGAGCGGCTGGCCGCCTTGGCGCCCTTTCCCGCCGCACGGCCGCCGCCGAGTTCGGCCAGCGTAATGCCGTAGTCGGCCATTTTCTGCTTGATTTCGTCGAGGACTTCGGCATATTCACGTGCCTTCGCCTCTTCAATCTGCTTCTCCAGCTTCTCTCGCTGTGCGAGGAGTTCTTTGTAGGAAGACATAGGTATCCTGGTGGTTTGCTAATTAATGGCTACCGATCTTGCGTCAGTATGCCCATTGACAGGTGATTTGCCTCGGAAATTGCAGGCGAGATTAACACAGAATCGAATGTCGCGAAAAGCGTGGGCAATAAAAATAATTAAAATGTTTTTGCCAGCGTTCAACACCCCACAGAGCCGCGAAGAGCTTTCATTTCGTGCAAATCGGCATTTTTACCCAACATCTCTTTTTGCAGATAAATCCAGTTCTCATAATTCGCAGGGCGTGAAAATTAAATGAGAAAAAAACCACAAACATTTCATCCCATGCGAACTTTTGACTGCACCCGCCGATTATCTTGAAATTGCACCATGCGCCAGGACAGGCAGCGAGCAGCGCTCGCCGTCTTCTATAAAAAATGCTCAGCGGGCATGCCGCGCAAGGCAATCGGCTAGCACCACATGCAAGGATTGCGTGTCGTTTTGCGGTGCCTCAAAAACATATCGCGCAGGTACGCCGTCGATGGCGAGATCCGCGCCGTGGCGGTCCACGCCCCGCAGTGCGAGGCCGTCTCGCCTCGCCGGATGCGTTTCGAAGAAGTGGATGAGTGCTTCCTCGTCGGCGGCGGCGAGCGGTTCGAGCGTGTCGAGATCCGCGCCGTCGAGCCAGCCCATCGCGCCAAAACCGCCGATATAGCGCAGTCGCTCCACGCGCATCGTCCAGAACGTAAAATCGCCGAGCGCGAGATAGCGCTCTGCGTCCGGGTGATAGCGCAGGTAGCGGCGCGCCAGCGCCCCGGCATCGAAGCCGGCTTCGGTTTCTTGCGCATCGCTGCGCTCAAACCGGCCGAGCAGCGTCATGCGCGGCGCGTTCAGCACGTCCCCGTCGCCCGTTTGCGCGACGAGAAAGCCCGCGCGCGGGTCGTCCTGCAAATTGCGCGTGTGCTCGGCAAGCCGGCTCACGAGAATCACGGGACGATGCCGCGCATCGGGCGCGAATGGCAGCAGCGTCGGGTAGGGGAAGCCTTGCGGCTCGCGCGCGTGGGTGGCGAGCGTGCCGCTGGAGGTCTGATGGAGCAGATGCAGCGGAGCGTGAGCGGGGATCTTCAAGGGGTGCCCTCGATCGATGTGTTTGCCGATGGATATGACGCGAGACGGAACCCGGTGGTCCGCGTTGCGCCGTTCCACTATTCCACTATTAGAGCAGGCCTGGCCGCTGCAAGCAGCCCGCACGCGCCTTCGCTAGAATTTCCGCTTGCCTTTCAAAAAGCCGATTAAAAAGCCTTTTCCAGGACGGCTTCGCCGCTGCCCAACGCCAGGATTTTCCGTGTCCGACCACCTTCCCGATCCCGCCCTCGCCGTGCCGCCCCACGCCGTCCATCGCGCGCTGCCCGCCGCCACGCGCCAGCGCGCGCGCGTCGCCACCATGGCGCTCTTTTTCATCGCCGGGATGATGTACGCGTCGTGGGGCGTGCACGTGCCCACGGTGCG
>JAITTX010000313.1 GCA_031286755.1 Paraburkholderia sp. | reverse complement strand
TCCCCGCACGGCGGGTACGCTCCCGCGCCAGGTTGTCCTGCCACCGCGCACTTGCCAACACCGCATGGGCTCTCCGTCCTCTCGCTTGCCGAATCGCTTCGGTTCGTCTGCTGCTGGGTCTGTTTATGATCCGCGTATGGGCGACTTCCGGTGACTGCAAACTGTACCGCAAGACGGCCCGCGCGCGTATGGAGCCCAGCCCCGGAAACGCGAATCGGGAACGCGGGCGCAGTCTTTCGACGCGCCCATATTGCCAGCCCGATGAGTCGCGGCGATGAACCCTTCGGGCCGCATGCGAAGACAAGAGACGATGCGCTCCCGCTCAGAGCCCCAGTTCGCTCAAGCCCGGATGATCGTCGGGACGGCGGCCGAGCGGCCAGCGGTACAGCCGGTCCGCCTCGCGAATCGGCAGGTCGTTGATGGAGGCATGGCGGCGCGCCATCAGCCCGTTGCCGTCGAACTCCCAGTTCTCGTTGCCGTACGAGCGGAACCAGTTGCCCGAATCGTCGTGCCACTCGTAGGCGAAGCGCACCGCGATGCGATTGTCGGTGAACGCCCATAGCTCCTTGATGAGCCGGTAGTCGAGTTCGCGCGCCCACTTGCGCGTAAGAAACGCGACGATGGCTTCGCGGCCCGTCACGAACTCGGCGCGATTGCGCCAGACGCTTTGCGGCGTATAGGCGAGCGCGACGCGCTGCGGGTCGCGCGTGTTCCAGCCGTCCTCGGCGCCCCGCACTTTCTGGATGGCGGTCTCGCGGGTGAAAGGCGGCAACGGCGGGCGGGCTTCGGCGGAAGACGCCGGATCGGTGGCAGTCATGCGTGGACTCCTTGGCAAAGGCGGCGCGCCGGAACGGCGCACGCGAATTGAAATGGAAAAACCGCGAGAAGCAGCCGCAAGCAGCGCACAGCGCCAGCACGACCGCCGCGAACAAAACCCGACAAGCGGCAACGAAACGCGCGGCGTGCTTGGCTAGCGGCGCGCTCGCCCAACCTTGTGCCCGTCCTGCACGGCGCCACGCGCGCGTGACACTCGAGGCAAGCGAGCCGGCCGCGGCGCGAGCGCATCGAGCAACTGCTGGCCGGCAGCACGCGCATCGAGCGCCGCGTCCGCCGCGCCGCTCACGAGCGCCACGCCAATCGCGCCATCGATCAGGATCAGCCATTGGCGCGCGAGTCGCGCCGCCACGCGCCGGTCCGCGCCCGCCGCCTGGGCCCAGGCGGCGCATTGCTCGCCCACGAAAGCCAGCAGCCGCGCCTTGTGCAGCCGGGCGACCTCGCGCACGGGGTCGTCGGGCGAGGCCGTCTCGCCAGCGGCGTTCAGGAATGCGCAGCCGTGAAAGCCCGGCGAGGCAAACCACTCGCGCAACACGTCGAACATGCCGATCAGCCGCGTGCGCGGCGTGCGCCCGCGCTTCATCGTGCCCTCGGCGAACCAGCGCATCCAGCGCTCGTCGCGGCGCATGAGCGCGGCGGCCACCAGCGCGTCCTTCGACTCGAACCAGGTGTAGAAGCTCTTGCGCGCGGCACCCGCCGCGCGAACGATCGCGTCGACCCCGGTGGCATGAATGCCGCCCGCGTAGATGAGCGCCTCGGCGGCTTCGAGCAGACGCTCGCGCGCATCGGGCAACGCCTCTGGCGCGGCCGCCCGCGGCGCATCGGCGGCAATGGTGCTGGTGCTCATGACTTCATCTCTTCGCAGTGCGCTTCGTAGTGCGCTTCGTAGTGTGCTTCATAGACGTTTGCCAGGCTCGCCGGTCATGAGAACTCCGGCAGCGGGTGGCCAGCGCAGAAGGTGGAACGATCGTTCTCCACTCCGCGCAATGTAGAACGATCATTCTCCGAAGTCAAGGCACGCTCCGGACCCGGCCGCCGCGCGGGCATTCCCGCGCCCGCTGCGTCATGCCTCTTACCTCATGCGCCCGGGCTCGGCGGGCGCCGCCGCAAGGCCGGCCCGGCAGTCACAAAAACCGCCGCGACGACGAGCGCGAGCCCGGCAAGCCGGGCGGGCGTGAGCGGCTCGCCCAGCAAGAGCGCCGCGAGCACGACGCCCGACACGGGCGCGACGGCTGTGAAGATGGCCGCCTCGGCGCCCGTCACGCGCGCCGCTCCCGCGTACCAGAGCCAGAAGCCGCCCACGGTCGGCACCAGCGCGTAGTAGGCAACGGCCAGCAAGGCGGGCGAAGGCAGCGCATGCAGCGTGGCCGGCCAGGCGGGCAGCGCGGCGATGGCGGACACGACGAAGCCGATGCCCGTCATGGCCGCGGATTGCGCGAGCGGCGGCCAGGGCGTCGCGAGACGCTTGTTCAGCAGCACGAAGAGCGACTCGCAGACCACCGCGCCGATCAACAGCGCATCGCCCGTCAGCGAGCGGTCGCCTTCGTGTTGCGCAGCGGGCGCGAGCGTGACCAGCGCCACGCCGAGGCTCGCCACGCAGACCGCGGCCAGCGTGCTCGCGCGCAGGCGCTCGCGCAGCACCACGGCGGCGGTGAGCGCGCACATGGCGGGCAAGGTGCCGAGGATGATGCCCGCGTCGGCGGCCGAGGTCCGCTGCGTTCCGGCGATCAGCAACACGGTGTAGCCGACACTGCCGATCACGGCCTGGGCGATCAGCAGGCCCGCGTCGCGCAAACCGGGGCGGGGAAACGCGGTGCCGGTCGCACGCATGAGCACGAGCAGCACTGGCAGGGCGAAGCCAAAGCGCAAGGCGGTCGCGGGCATGGGATCGAGCCCCGCGCCGATGATCTTGCTGGCGATCACCGTGCTGCCCACGGTGATCATGGCGAGGGTCAACTGCAGATGAGCAACGGACCGCGAAGACGATGCGCGCGGCGATTTGGCGGGTGACAACGAAGAGGACATGGGGCGCTCCAAGGATTGAAACGCCTGTATAAAACGCAGTGGGACGCGCCGTCTTGGATCGGTGTGCGGTCATCGGCCAACACGGGCAAGCACCAGCGGCCGGCCCACTGCAACCGCCGGCGGCAACCGTCAGGCGGGGCCGGCGCCATGCACGAGCCGGTAGCGGCCCGGCGACACGCCGAACTGGCGGGCGAACGCCCGGTTGAGATGGCTCTGGTCGCAGAAACCGGCCGCGAGCGCCGCCTGGGCGGGCGCCTGGCCGGCCTTGAGCAGACGCCGCGCGAGCCCGATGCGGCAATGCAGCAGGTACTGATGCGGCGGCACGCCGAATGCCTGCATGAAGCCGCGATGAAGCTGGAAGCGGCTGAGCCCCGCGGCGCGGGCGAGATCGGCGAGCGAGAAGGCCTGGCCCGGATCGGCGTCGATCATCTCGCGCACGCGCGCCACGGCCACCGGCGAGCAGGGCGCGAGCGGCCGGCGATGACCCAGCCCGCTCACGAGCCGCGTCACGGCGTCGAGCGCCGCGCCGTCGAAGGCCATGGCCGCGAGGTCGCCGCCGTCTCCCGTGGCGCAGGCAAACGCGACATCGAACAGCGCGCGCAGGAGCGGGTCGGCGATCACGGGTGCGAAGAGCGCGAACCCGGCGTCGTCGCCCTGGGTGATGTCGGCCTGCAACGCGTCGATCCAGCGCGGCTCGAAATAGAGCATGCGCCAGCTTCGCGCGCCCGCGCCGAGCGGGCGGCCGTCATGCACCTCGCCGGGATTGACGAGAATGAGGTTGCCGGGCACGGCCTCGACCACGCCCGCATCGGAGAGCGAGACGTGGCCGCCCGCGTCGATCACGCCAATGCCGTACTGGTCGTGCGCGTGGCGCGCGAAGCTGCGCGCCGTGGCGGCCGACATGGCATCGACCTCGTGCAGGTGCGTGCTGTGAAAGCAGACCGAATCGTTGGCGGTGGGCATGCGGCGGCTTCCTCCGGGGTGACCGGGTTCCCCCGCATCACGCGCTCCAGTAACAGGCTCCGATCCGCGTATCAAACCCGAAATCGGGCTGCGTGGCAACCCGCGGGCCCATCGGTGCGGCGGGAACGAAGGCCCCGCAGGCATGCGCTATGAAAGAATGGCGCGCCGCGCCCTCGATGGAACAAAAAGGCGGCGTCCATCGTAATTACACTAACGACCAAGACCCGCCGCCCCGAAACGCAGACAACCGGAGATTTCATGAGCCGCCCCCCAGCCACGCCGGGCCGTCGCGCGCTATGCGCCGCGCTGGCCGCGTCCTGCCTGCTGCTTGCGTGCACGCCGCTGCGCGTGGTGACGCACAGCGTGAGTCCCGTCGAGGCGTCCGTGCCGGCCGGGCACTACACGCTCGACGCGCATCACTGGAGCGTCGTGTTCGACGTCGACCATCTGCACTACACGCGCTTCGTGATGCGCTTCGATCGTGCGAGCGCGCAACTCGACTGGCCCGCTCATGCGCTGGAGAACGCAAAGGTGGCGGCCGTGATCGACGCCGCGAGTCTCGACACCAATGTGCCGCTGCTCGACCGCATGGTGAAGGGCTCGCAGATGCTGGACGTCGAGCGCTACGCACAGATCCGCTTCGCGAGCACGCGCTTCGAGCGCTCGGCCGACGTGGACGGCAAGCCCGCGGGCAAGCTCACGGGCGACCTCACGATTCATGGCGTGACGCAGCCGGTCACGCTCGATGTGGTGTTCAACGGCTACGCGCCGAACCCGCTCACGAAGCAGCCGACGCTCGGCTTTGCCGCCACCGGGCGCTTCAGCCGCGCGAAATTCGGACTGACGACGTGGTATCCAGCGGTCGGCGACGAGATCGACGTGCGCATCCAGGCCGAATTCGAGCAGGCGCAGCCGCTGGCGCCCAGGGCGCCAGCGGCGCAATGAAACGGGTGAAGCCTCAAGCGGCGGTCCAGTCGAGAATCACCTTGCCGCTCTCGCCCGAGAGCATCGCAGCAAAACCCTTCTCGTAGTCGTCCACGCTGAAGCGGTGCGTGATGATGGGCGAGAGATCGAGCCCGCTTTGCAGCATCGCGACCATCTTGTACCAGGTCTCGAACATCTCGCGGCCATAAATGCCCTTGATTTCGAGGCCCTTGAAGATGACCTGATTCCAGTCGATGGCGGTCTGCGCGGGCGGAATGCCGAGCAGCGCGACCTTGCCGCCGTGGTTCATCGACTCGAGCAGCGCCGTGAACGCGCTCGGCACCCCCGACATTTCGAGGCCCACGTCGAAGCCCTCGGTCATGTGCAGCTCGCTCATCACGTCGCGCAGCGATTCGCGCGAGACATTCACCGCGCGCGTCGCGCCCATCTTGCGCGCGAGCTCGAGCCGGTAGTCGTTCACGTCGGTGATTACCACATTGCGCGCGCCCACGTGCTTCGCGATCGCCACCGCCATGATGCCGATGGGCCCCGCGCCGGTGATGAGCACGTCCTCGCCCACGAGGTTGAACGAGAGCGCCGTGTGCGTGGCGTTGCCGAACGGATCGAAGATCGCGGCGAGATCGTCGGAGATCTCGGGCGGAATCTTGAACGCGTTGAAGGCCGGAATCACGAGGTATTCGGCGAATGCGCCTTCGCGGTTCACGCCCACGCCCGTGGTGTTGCGGCACAGATGGCGGCGCCCCGCGCGGCAATTGCGGCAAAAACCGCAAGTGATATGCCCTTCGCCCGAGACGCGGTCGCCGATGGCAAAGCCGCGCACTTCCTGGCCCATCTCGACGATCTCGCCCACGTACTCGTGGCCCACGTGCATGGG
>JAITTX010000309.1 GCA_031286755.1 Paraburkholderia sp. | reverse complement strand
TCACGCCAAAGAGCGAGCTGCGCGCCCGCGCGTTCCAGTGCGGTGCGCCCAGGCCGGCGAAGGCGGGCACGAGATACACGCCGTCCGGGTGCGGCACGCTGGCCGCGAGCGCTTCCACTTCCGCCGCGCTCTTGATGACGCCCATGCCGTCGCGCAGCCATTGCACCACCGCGCCCGCGATGAAGATGCTGCCTTCGAGTGCATAATTCACCTCGTTGCCGATCTGCCATGCAATGGTCGTCACGAGATTGTTGTTCGACTCGATGGGCTTCGCGCCGGTGTTCATCATCAGGAAGCAGCCCGTGCCATAGGTGTTCTTCACCATGCCCGAGGCCGTGCACATCTGGCCGAACAGCGCCGCCTGCTGGTCACCCGCGATGCCCGCGAGCGGAATCTTCGAAGCGAACACCGTGGTCTTGGTCGGACCATATATTTCGGATGACGAACGGACTTCTGGCAGCATGCTGCGCGGAATATCGAGTGCTTCGAGCAGTTCGTCGTCCCACTTGCGGGTGTGGATGTTGAAGAGCATGGTGCGCGAGGCGTTCGTGACGTCGGTCACGTGCAGCTCGTGCTTCGTGAAATTCCAGACGAGCCAGCTATCAACGGTGCCGAACGCCAGCTTGCCTTGCCGGGCCTTTTCGCGCGCGCCCTCCACGTTGTCGAGAATCCAGCGGATCTTGGTGGCGGAAAAGTATGAGTCGATCGGCAGGCCGGTCTTCGCGCGCACCATGGCTTCCAGGCCCTGCGCCTTGAGCTGGTCGCAGAAGTCGGCCGTGCGGCGGTCCTGCCAGACGATGGCGTTATAGATGGGATGACCGGTCTCGCGGTCCCAGACGATCGTGGTTTCGCGCTGGTTCGTGATGCCGATGGCGTCGATGTTGGTACCGTTCAGGCCCGCGCGCGTGACCGCTTCGGCGGCCACGCCCGCCTGCGTCGACCAGATTTCCTGCGGATCGTGCTCGACCCAGCCCGGACGCGGATAAATCTGTTCGAACTCCTTCTGGGCGATCGAGACGATCCGCCCCTGCCGGTCGAACAGCATCGCGCGCGAGCTCGTCGTGCCCTGGTCGAGGGCCAGAATGTACTGTTGGTCCTGCATGTCTCTCATCTCCATCCTCAGGTAGTTGTGATTCGCGCCTCAACGCACGGCGCGCGGGGGGCCGCCGAATATCCGCAGCCTGATGCTCAATGCGGCACCGCGGCCCGCGCCCGGCTCGCGGCAAACCACGTTTCGAGCGCGGCCGTGACCGCGTCCAGCGTGCCCGGCGCCACGTGCAAGCCTAGCTTCGAGCGGCGCCACAGCACGTCTTCGGCGCAGGTCGCCCACTCGGTGTCGCGCAGGTAGCGCAACTCGGCTTCGTGGATGCCGGGAGCGATTTGCGGCCCCAGCGCTTCGAGCGAGGCGGCCTTGCCGATCAGGCGCTCGGCACGCGTGCCGTAAGCGCGCGCGTAGCGCAGCGCGAGCGGCGCGGGCAGCCATGCAAAGCGTTTTGCGAAAGCCTCGGCGAACGGCGCGAAACGCGCCTGCGCGATGTCGCCGCCCGGCAGCGTCTCGCCAGCAGTCCAACTGGGCGCGTCGCTGCCCAGCACGCGGCACAGCATGTCGCCGGCCTCTTCCGCGAGCTTGCGAAACGTGGTGATCTTGCCGCCGAACACGGAAAGCAGCGGCGCGCCTTCGGCGTCGTCCATCTCCAGACGATAGTCGCGCGTGACCGCCGATGCATTCTTCGCGCCCTCTTCTTCCAGCAGCGGCCGCACGCCCGAGTAGGTCCAGTGCACGTCGGCGGGCGAAATCTTGCGCTTGAAATAGTGGTTGATGGACTCGCACAGATAGCGTGTCTCGTCGCCGTCGATCGACACCTTCGCGGGATCGTTGCGGTACTCCACGTCGGTCGTGCCGATCAGCGTGAAGTCGTGCTCGTAGGGAATCGCGAAGATGATGCGCTTGTCCGGGTTCTGGAAGATGTACGCGTGATCGTGATCGAACAGACGCTTCGTCACGATGTGGCTGCCCTTCACGAGGCGCACGCCATGCTGCGCGCCGCGCCCGAGCGCGCCGTGCAGCACCTCGCCCACCCACGGGCCCGCCGCGTTCGCCACGGCGCGCGCACGCACGTCGAAGGTGCTGCCGTCGGGGCGGCGCAAGATGGCGAGCCATTCGCCGTTCACGCGCCGCGCGCTAACGAGCTTCGTGCGCGTGAGAATCCGCGCGCCGCGCTCCTGCGCGTCGAGCGCGTTGAGCACGACGAGACGCGCGTCGTCCACCCAGCCGTCCGAGTAGACGAAGCCGCGCCGGATGGTGTCGATGAGCGGCGCGCCCGCCGCGTGGCGGCGCATGTCGATGCCGCGCGAACCGGGCAGCAGCTCGCGCTTCGCAAGGTGGTCGTAGAGAAAGAGGCCGATGCGGATGAGCCACGCGGGGCGCAGGTTGGGCATGTGCGGCATCACGAAGCGCAGCGGCCACATGATGTGCGGCGCCGAGCGCAGCAGCGTCTCGCGCTCCTGCAACGCCTTGCGCACGAGGCCGAATTCGCGGTACTCGAGATAGCGCAGCCCGCCGTGGATGAGCTTCGTGCTGGCCGACGACGTATGCGAAGCGAGGTCGTCCTGTTCGCAAAGGAGCACGGAAAGCCCGCGCCCGGCGGCGTCTCGCGCGATACCCGCGCCGTTGATCCCGCCGCCCACGACGAGCAGATCGTAGCGATGCTGTTGAGTCACCTGCGTTTCCTGATAGTCCGGGTGATGCTGCCGATCCTGGTGGAGGGGCTCCGAGGGGCCCGAATGCCAGTCCAGGATCGAACCAAGAATGTTCGAATCCGAAAT
>JAITTX010000208.1 GCA_031286755.1 Paraburkholderia sp. | reverse complement strand
GGCACGTCGCCGGCCTGGCCAACTGCACCGCTGGCTCCGATCGGACCGATGGCGACGCGCTTATCGCGCGCTTCGAGGAACGGCAGACCCGCTTGCGCGGCCCAGCCGTGCTGCGCAGGCAGGGCGACCACGCCCGCGGGGCGCATGCGCACGCTTTCGAGCAGCCGCGCGATCTCGGTGAGCGCCACCTGCTCGCCCTCGGCGAGGCGCCGCAGGTCGATGGCTACCGTATCGTTGGCGAAGAATTGCGGCGTCGCCTCGAAACGCCGGGTAAGTTCGGCGCGTATCGCATCGAGTTCAGTCGTTTTGACCACGAACATAAGCGTCTCGACTGAACCGCTCTTCAGTTCAAAATATGGCGATTTCCTGGGCGACATGGCGTTCGGCGAAAAATTTTGCGTATTTTACAGGCGTCGACGCGCACAGCCATTATTTTTAATGGCTAAAAATGCGGCGACATAGGGAGCGATACACAACGGCGGGGGTGCCGGCGCATGACGTGCCGGGCGCACGTCATGGCGTGAAAAACAGGGGAAAGGTGCTGGGCAGGCACTCCGTTACTGGACCGATATGCTCTTCTGCGCGAGCGCGACGTCACGCACGAGGAGCGTCTCCCACTGCTCGGGCGTTTGCGCGCTGCGAGCGTGGTCGCCCGTGGCGACAAATCCGAGCCGCTCGTAAAAGCGCATGGCGGTGATGTTGTTATCGGTCACCCAGGCGAAGACCTGCGCAGCGCCTTCGCTCAAGAGCCAATCGATGGCGGCGTTCACGAGCAGTTCGCCGCCGCGCAGATGCCGCACGGCCGGCGCCACCCACAACGCGAACACGAACGCGCGGCGCGCCGGCGCGGCCTCGAAATTGGCGCCGATCAGCCCGGCCGGGTGACCCTCGGTATAAAGGATGAACGACGTGGCGGTATGCGAATCCGCGTGACGGGCGGCTGCGGCGTCGAAAACAGCGACATCGGCGGACAATGCATCTTCCAGCGAATCACCGAACGCATAAGGCGCGTCGCGCAGCGAAGCAGTTCGAAGCTCGCGAAGCACAACCCCCTGATCGGCGGCAATACGGCGAACGGTCAGTGACGGACTCATGCAGTCGTAAACCCCAATAAAGCACTAACGCGTAGCTTTAACCGAACTGGGCGGAGAGTCAAATCCTTATTTAACAAAATTGCCCCGCCCGCACCGCTCACGCGGGACTTGACACACTGGCCAAGGGCCCCCACAGGCACGCGCACCGCGGCCTTCACGGGGCTTCGTACGCACCCGTGCCATCCGGCCAGGGCGTGATGAGTTCGTAGCCATCGTCCGTGACCGCCACCATGTGCTCCCACTGCGCGGAGAGCGAGCGGTCCTTCGTCACCACCGTCCAGCCGTCGCGCTGCACGGCCGTGCCGGCACGGCCCGCGTTGACCATCGGCTCGATCGTGAAGACCATGCCCGGCTTCAGGCGCACGCCCTGCCCCGGATGGCCATAGTGCAGCACCTGCGGCTCTTCGTGATAGACCTTGCCGATGCCGTGGCCGCAGTACTCGCGCACGATCGAAAAGCCGTCGGCCTGGGCGCGCCGCTGAATCGCGTGGCCCACGTCGCCGAGCGTGGCGCCGGGCTTCACCTGGCGAATGCCGGCGAGCATCGCCTCGTAAGTCGTGTCGATGAGCTGGCGCCCCACCGCGCTGGGCGTGCCCACGGTGTACATGCGGCTCGTGTCCCCGAAATAGCCGTCCTTGATCACGGCCACGTCGATGTTGATGATGTCGCCGTCCTTGAGGACCTCGTTGCGGTTCGGAATGCCATGGCAGACCACCGAATTGACCGAGGTGCAGATCGTCTTCGGAAAGCCGAGATAGCCGACGTTGGCCGGCACAGCCTTGAGCGTGTTGACGATATAGTCGTTGCAGATCGCGTCGAGATCGTCGGTGGAGACGCCGGGCTTGACGTGTTCGCCGATCATGGCGAGCACGTCGGCGGCAAGCCGGCCGGAAATGCGCAGACGCGCAAGGTCGTCGGCAGATTTGTAGGTGATAGCCATCTGTGAACGATAGTGGGCGCGACGGCGCACAAGGCGCCTCGCAGCAAATTCAAGGGAGCTGCGTCGAAAACACCATTGTACCGGGCCGCCGGCAGCCTCCGGCCGGCGCCGATTCGGATACGTCCGATTGTCCGCGCACAAGCCCCCCTTAAAAATGAGAAATATCTTACAACGACACGCGCAGAACGCCAGACCATGACCCAGCCAACCCCCGCTTCCACCACCAGCGCCGCGCCCGGCGCGCCATCGAACGCCCAGCTCAACGTTCTGATCGCGCTGCCCACCTACGACAATTCGGTGCATTTCGACTTCGCGATGGCGCTGGCCGGCCTGATGGAAACCTTCAAGGAGCGCGGCGTGCGCTTCGATTACATCCACACGGCGTCATCGCATATCATCCGCGCGCGCAATTTTTTCGCGAATTATTTCCTGAGCCACCCCGAGTTCACCCACGTCCTGTTTCTCGACACCGACATGGACTTCTCGCGCGAAGCGGTGCCGCGCCTCCTCGCCGGCAACAAGCCGGTGGCGGGCGTCGCATGCCCGTACCGGTTCTTCGACGCGGAAAAGAAGATCACGAGCGAGGATGTCGGCCTCTCGCTGCGCGAATGGCAGGAAAAGACGGTGGACTACAACACGGCCATCCGCACCGACGAGAAAGGCAGCAGCACGGTCAACAACGGCTGGGTCGAGGTCAACCACATCGGCACGGGCATCTTCCTCATCCGGCGCGATGCGCTCGAGGTGCTGGCGCCGCTCACGCAGTGCTACCGGCCGCCCTCGCAATACGCGTCTTACCTGCCCGATGGCCGCTTCCATGCGTTCTTCGACACGGCCGGCGAGGAAGGCGTCTATCTCTCGGAGGATCTGTCGTTCTGCCAGCGCGTGCGCGCCGCGGGGATGTCGGTGTGGGCGCTCATCGACGAGAAGATCGTGCATCACGGCAACGCAAAAATCTCGGGCACCTTCCTGAGGTCGCTGGAGCGGCGCGGACATACCGGGAAATAACGCCGGCTGAAAAGCAAAAACCCCTGCAGCGATCAAGCATGCAGGGGTTTTCTGAATCTGGCGGAGAGGGTGGGATTCGAACCCACGGTACGGGGAAACCGTACGCCTGATTTCGAGTCAGGTACATTCGACCACTCTGCCACCTCTCCGGGGTACTGCCGGGTATTGCTTTACTGCTTCTCCGGCCTTGGTCGGCGACCAGAGAAGCGAGGATTATAGAACAAGTTTTGAATTTTGCAAGCCCTCTTTCAATAAAAATCTCGAGGACAAGACATTCATCTGTCGCAATCTGTCAGCAGCGCCCAACGACGCTCAAGCAACGGCGCTCAGGCAAGCGCTTCGAGACGCGCAACGCCGCCCATGTACGGGCGCAGCACCTCCGGCACCGTGACCGAGCCATCCGCTTCCTGGTAGTTCTCAAGCACAGCGACGAGCGTGCGGCCCACCGCGAGACCCGAACCGTTGAGCGTATGCACGAGCTCCGGCTTGCCTTGGGCATTGCGGTAGCGCGCCTGCATGCGGCGCGCCTGGAACGCTTCGGTGTTCGAGCAGCTCGAAATTTCGCGATACGTGTTCTGCGCCGGCAGCCACACTTCGAGGTCATAGGTCTTGGTGGCCGAGAAACCCATGTCGCCCGTGCACAGCGCGACCACGCGGTACGGCAGGCCGAGCTTCTGCAAAATGGTTTCCGCATGCACGACCATCTGCTCCAGCGCGTCGTACGACGTTTCCGGTGCGACGATCTGCACCATCTCGACCTTGTCGAACTGATGCTGACGGATCATGCCGCGCGTGTCGCGGCCATACGAGCCCGCCTCCGAGCGGAAGCACGGCGAATGCGCAGTGAGCTTGATGGGCAGCGCGCTGCCTTCGACGATGCTCTCGCGCACCGTGTTCGTGAGCGAGATTTCCGAGGTGGAGATCAGGTACTGCGTGACCGTGTTCTCGGCGCCGCCCTTCTCCACGCGGAACATGTCCTCGGCGAACTTGGGCAGCTGGCCCGTGCCGTACAGGATTTCCGGATTGACGATGTAGGGCGTGTACGTTTCCGTGTAGCCGTGCTGCAGCGTGTGCGTGTCGATCATGAACTGCGCAAGCGCGCGGTGCAGGCGCGCGATCTGGCCGCGCAGCATCGTGAAGCGCGCGCCCGAGAGCTTCGCGCCGGTCTCGAAATCGAGTCCCAGCGGCGTGCCCACGTCCACATGATCCTTCACTTCGAAGCTGAACTGGCGCGGCGTGCCCCAGCGGCGCACTTCCACGTTGTCGTTCTCGTCGCGGCCCACGGGCGCGCTCTCGTGCGGCAGGTTCGGCACGCCGAGCAGCAGGTCCGAGAGCTTCGCCTGGATTTCCTCGAGCTTGGCCGCCGACGCCTTCATTTCGTCGCCGATGCCGCCCACTTCCGCCATGACCGCCGAGGTGTCCTCGCCGCGGCCCTTCATTGCGCCAATCTGCTTCGACAGGCTGTTGCGGCGCGCCTGCAGTTCTTCGGTGCGGGTCTGGATGGCGCGGCGTTCCGCTTCGAGCGCGGTGAACACCGCGACGTCGAGGGTATAGCCGCGGTCGGCGAGTCGCTTCGCGACGCCGTCGAGGTCTTTGCGCAGCAGCTGGATGTCGAGCATGGGATTGTGAGACGCAGTTTCGTTGTGTGAAGCGTCGATTTTAGCGCACCGGCGAGGGCTAGCCCTTGCGCTTGCGCTCGCGGATTTCGTCACGGTGCTCGTCGCGCCATTGCGCGTCGAGGTCGGCGAGGCGCGCGAGCTTCTCGCCGATCTTGCCTTCGAGCCCGCGCGGCGTGGGCTGATACCAGCGCGGCTCGCGCATGCCGTCGGGCAGA
>JAITTX010000101.1 GCA_031286755.1 Paraburkholderia sp. | reverse complement strand
TCCGCATCGCCGAAGGCGACGCGGTGGGCGAGGCGCATCGCAGCGTGCAGGCCGCGGCGCTTGCGCTGCGCGAGCGCGGCGTGGTGCTGGCGGTGTCGTCGAAGAACGACGACGAAGTCGCGCGAGCGCCGTTCCGCGAGCATCCCGAGATGCTGCTGCGCGAGGAGCACATCGCCGTGTTCCAGGCGAACTGGCAGGACAAGGCGAGCAACATCACGGCGATCGCGGAGAACCTCGCGCTGGGCCTCGAATCGATGGCCTTTCTCGACGACAACCCGGCCGAGCGTGGGCTCGTGCGCGAGTTCACCTCGCAGGTCTGCGTGCCCGAAGTGGGCGACGATCCGGCGCTCTACGCGCGCACGCTGTTCGCCTCGGGCGCGTTCGAAGCCACGCTGTATTCCGACGAGGACCGCGCGCGCGCCAGCTTCTACCAGGCCAACGCGCGGCGCGTGGCGCTCCAGCAGCAGGCGGGCGACCTTGCGGCCTATCTGCGCTCACTCGACATGGAGCTCACCTTCAAGCCGTTCGACGCGCCGGGCCGCGCGCGCATTGCGCAACTGATCGGCAAGTCGAATCAATTCAATCTCACGACGCGGCGCTACTCCGAGGCGGACGTGGAAGCGTTCGAGCATGCCGCCGACTGCCTGACCTTGCAGGTGCGCTTGAAAGACGTGTTCGCCGACAACGGCATGATCAGCGTGATCGTGGCGCGGCTGCGCGAGGACGCGCTCGAGATCGACACGTGGCTGATGAGCTGCCGCGTGCTCGGGCGCAAGGTGGAGCACGCCGTTCTGCAAAAACTCTGTGCATATGCACAGGCGGCGGGCGCGCGGACTATCGTCGGCGAGTATCGGCCCACGGCGCGCAACCGCATGGTCGAGCAGCATTACGCGAACTTCGGCTTCACGCTGCGCGAGCGCGATGCCGACGGCCGCACCGTGTGGACACTCGATCCCGCACAGGGACCGGGCGAGGAACTGCCGATGCGCATCGTCGACTTGACGGCTGCGCGGGAGCAGGCGCTCGACGGCGTGTGAGCGTCGAGCCAGGGGAGGGCGGGTTGGCTCGCTGACCCGATGAGGGCGCACGCGCGGCGGCAGGGCTAGCGCGGCCGCGCGGCGCCCAATGAACGAGAGGTTCAAGCCATGAAAAAACTAGGCTCCATTCAGGTTCTGCGGGCCATTGCGGCAGTCCTGGTCATCTTCTGTCACGGCGCCGGCGAAGTGGGCGGCAGCCATGCCGCGCTCGCGCCGGGCTTCTGGCCGCTCGTCAACGCGAAAGGCCTGTTTGGCGTGGATCTCTTCTTCGTCGTCAGCGGCTTCGTGATGATGTACATCATCTCGGGCAAGCGCTCGAGCGGCTTGACGGCCGCGCGCTTTCTCGGCGAGCGCATCGTGCGGATCGTGCCGCTCTACTGGGCCGTGACGCTGCTCTCGGTGGTGGTGGGCCTCGTCCTGCCGGCGCTCAAGCACAAGAACGGCTATGCGCTGGACTACGTGCTCCGCTCGCTGCTGTTCATTCCGTCGAGCAATCCCCTGACCGGGGCGCCGGAGCCGGTGCTCGGGCTCGGCTGGACGCTGAACTACGAGATGTTCTTCTATGTCGTCATCTCACTCGTGCTGCTGCTGGGCGTCAGACGCGTGTTCGCGGCGGTGCTGGCGATCTTCGTCGCGTTCGTCGCGCTGGGTGCCTGGTTCGATCCCGCCGACGTCATCCTGAAGAGCTGGACGCATACGATCATTCTGGAATTCGCATGCGGGGCGGTGCTGGCCGAAGCGAGATTGTCAGGATTCCGTATTGGTGCGCGCACGCAGATCGTGCTGGTGCTGGCGGGCATTGCCGGCTGGATGTGTTTCGGCGCTCCATCGGACGGCGTCATGACGCTGCGCGGCTTCGAGTGGGGGCTGCCCGCCGCCGCCATCTTCGCGGGCGTCGTGATGGGCCGCCGTGAAGTGGAGTATCCGAGGCTGCTGCTATTGATCGGCGACGCTTCGTATAGCCTCTACCTGACCCATTTGTTCGTCATGCGGCTCTGCTCGGTGCTGGTGTTTCACCTGCCGATCAACCCCGAGCTGCGGGTGGTCGTGTTCTTCATCGTCTTCCCGTGCGCGGCGATCGGCTTCGCCATCCTCTCTTACCGCAAGTTCGAGATGCCGACCCTGCGGTTCGGCCGGCAGCTTCTCGAAGCGCGCCTGAGCAAGTCGCGTCTCGCCGAGGGCGCGTCGAGCGGAGGGTAGGGCTCCGGGCAGCATTCCAGGTAGTACTCCGGGCCGTGCGGCCGGCCGGGCGCGCTCACGCGTGACCCGGTCCAGGCCTGCCGATCCGGATCTTCCGGCCGCCGTTCAGGCGGCTTTGTACGACTGCGTAATCGGGGGCATATCTCTCAGGCCCCTGCCGCCGCGACAAAAATTCCTGGCGTTTACCCGGTGCCAATTTGGTGCATAAACTACATTTGCGCCAAAATTGCGCCAATCTACCTGTCTTTTTCGTTCAAGTTGCGCATTTTTTCGCGTAACCGCGCTGTCTGAAAGTCTCCCGTCCCCGTTCTTGAATTTGTCATTCCCCGTCCATATAATTAGCACTCACCGCATGAGAGTGCTAACAACTCTGGTGCCATACATCGCTGGCTGGCGGTTGTCGCCAACCAGGTTTTCTTGAGTCTCTTCAAGTCCCAATCAAGATAGAGGATCTATCCATGAACCTTCGTCCTTTGCATGATCGCGTGATCGTCAAGCGCCTGGATCAAGAAACCAAGACCGCTTCGGGCATCGTGATCCCGGACGCAGCGGCAGAAAAGCCGGATCAGGGTGAAGTCCTGGCCATCGGCCCGGGCAAGCGCGACGACAAGGGCGCGTTGATCGCGCTCGACGTCAAGGTCGGCGATCGCGTCCTGTTCGGCAAGTACGCAGGCCAGACCGTCAAGGTCGACGGCAACGAACTGCTCGTGATGCGCGAAGAAGACATCATGGCCGTGGTGAACAAGTAAGTTCAGACCACCGCTAATCATTCAAGAATTCAAGGAGTTAGAAGATGGCAGCTAAAGACGTCGTGTTCGGCGATTCCGCCCGTTCCAAGATGGTTGAAGGCGTGAACATTCTCGCCAACGCAGTGAAGGTCACGCTGGGTCCGAAGGGCCGCAACGTGGTCCTCGAGCGCTCGTTCGGCGGCCCGACGGTCACCAAGGACGGTGTCTCGGTCGCAAAGGAAATCGAGCTCAAGGACAAGCTCCAGAACATGGGCGCGCAAATGGTCAAGGAAGTCGCTTCCAAGACCAGCGACAACGCCGGTGACGGCACCACGACCGCTACGGTCCTGGCCCAGTCGATCGTGCGCGAAGGCATGAAGTACGTCGCATCGGGCATGAACCCGATGGACCTGAAGCGCGGCATCGACAAGGCCGTCGCGGCAGCCATCGACGAACTGCGCAAGGTCAGCAAGCCCTGCACGACCAACAAGGAAATCGCGCAAGTCGGCTCGATCTCGGCGAACAGCGATTCGTCGATCGGCGACCGTATCGCTGAAGCGATGGACAAGGTCGGCAAGGAAGGCGTCATCACCGTCGAAGACGGCAAGTCGCTGCAAGACGAGCTGGAAGTCGTCGAAGGTATGCAGTTCGACCGCGGCTACCTCTCGCCGTACTTCATCAACAACCCGGACAAGCAAGTCGCCGTGCTGGAAAGCCCGTTCGTCCTGCTGTTCGACAAGAAGATCTCGAACATCCGTGATCTGCTGCCGGTTCTGGAACAAGTCGCGAAGGCTGGCCGTCCGCTGCTGATCATCGCTGAAGACGTCGAAGGCGAAGCACTCGCAACGCTGGTCGTCAACAACATCCGCGGCATCCTGAAGACTGTTGCTGTCAAGGCTCCGGGCTTCGGCGACCGTCGCAAGGCCATGCTGGAAGACATCGCGATCCTGACCGGCGGTCAAGTTATCGCTGAAGAAACCGGCCTCACGCTCGAAAAGGCAACGCTGAACGAACTCGGTCAAGCGAAGCGCATCGAAGTGGGCAAGGAAAACACGACGATCATCGACGGCGCAGGCGAAGCCGTGAACATCGAAGCGCGCGTCAAGCAAATCCGCACGCAAATCGAAGAAGCGACCTCGGACTACGACCGTGAAAAGCTGCAAGAGCGCGTTGCCAAGCTGGCAGGCGGCGTTGCAGTGATCAAGGTTGGCGCTGCCACCGAAGTCGAAATGAAGGAAAAGAAGGCACGCGTGGAAGACGCGCTGCACGCAACCCGCGCTGCCGTTGAAGAAGGCATCGTCCCCGGCGGCGGCGTTGCGCTGATCCGCGCACGCACGGCAATCGGCAACGTGAAGGGCGCCAACGCAGACCAGGACGCAGGTATCAAGATCGTCCTGCGCGCGATGGAAGAGCCGCTGCGCCAGATCGTCACGAACGGCGGCGAAGAAGCTTCGGTGGTCGTGGCAGCGGTTGCAGCTGGCCAGGGCAACTACGGCTACAACGCAGCGACGGGCGAGTACGTCGACATGGTCGAAGCCGGCGTGGTCGACCCGACGAAGGTCACGCGCACCGCGCTGCAGAACGCAGCTTCGGTCGCAGGCCTGCTGCTGACGACGGACGCAGCCGTTGCTGAAGTGCCGAAGGAAGATGCTCCGATGCCTGGCGGCATGCCCGGCGGCATGGGCGGCATGGGCATGGACATGTAAGAACGGCTTAAGCCGCGATTACATCGAAGTGCAGGGGGCGCGCCGTGAGGCGTGTTTCCCTTCCAAAGAAAAAACCCGCATCTCACGATGCGGGTTTTTTTACGTCTATACGGTCTGGATGCCATGCGCGGCGCCCTTACGGGCCCCCGCGCAGATCCTTCAGTGTCGCCTCAATGCCGCGCCTCGCCTGATGGCGGCGGATCGTCGGAATCGCCCGGCGCCGCCTCGTCGCTCTCGGCGTCGTTACTGCGCGCCCAGAAGAACCGGTCCGGCATCCACGCGCCCATGCCCGGCCGGAACGCGTTCTGCACGGCCTGATAGAGATACTCCTGCGCCTCGCGCACCGCCTCGGGCGGCTCCTGGCCGTTCGCGAGCAGCGCGGCGATCGCCGAGCCCAGTGTGTCGGCGAGTCCCATCATCGGCTGGTTCGCGCGGTCCCAGAAGTCCTGGCGCAACTGGCCTTCCTCGCTATAGAGCGTATTCACCACGCGGTGCGAGCCCGTCTCCATCGAGAGAATGTATTCGCAGCCCGTGGAAAGCAGGTGCGAGATGGCGGTGTCGATGCTGGGCGTTTCAGCGTCGCCGTCGGGTTGCGCGAGCGCGAGCAGCACCGAGACATCGGCGACTAGCACCGTGGTTTGCGGCACCAGCAGGTCGGTGACAACTTCGCGCAATTCGTCGGCGGCGAGCACGTGTTCGTCGTCGAGCGTGAAGTCGGGCGCGACGATCAGCGGCACTTCGTCGTAGTCGGCGACCACCTCGGCGATCGCGCTCACGACTTCGGCGCGAGTGCCCGCGCCCACCTTGAACGCCGAGACGGGCATGTCTTCCAGCAGCATGCGCGCCTGGGTCGCAACGGTTTCGGGGTCGAGACCGGTGACTTCGTCGCAGCCCGCCGAGTCGCGCACGGTATAGCCGGTGAGCACGCTCACGCCGTGGCAGCCCATGCTGGCGAGCGTGAGCAGGTCGGCTTGCAGGCCGCCGCCGCCGGTCGGGTCGGAAAGGCCGAAGGTAAGGACGATGGGAGGGGTGTCGCCGGACATGAACGTTGCAGGGGAGAGTAGGGTTGGCTCGCGCTGGGTGCCGGCGCCGCCATGTCAGGCGCCGACAGATCAATTATGCAGCCTCGCGGCGCTTGCGGGGGACGGATGACCTGCTGCCCGCGCGGGATTTTCTCGCCTTGACAGCGTGCCAGGCGCGGGACTCCAGTGCCGTCACAGTTGCTAGGCATAGAAACGTCAACACGGTACCATCATGGCTCCTGTTTTTCAGGCAATTTCCCCGATCGTCCGCCGCGCCTGCGCGCGGGCGGTTTTTTGGACTTTTCGACGCGGCATAAGAATGGAATATAGAAGCTGGATGTGCCTGATCTGCGGCTGGATCTACGATGAAGAAGCCGGTTTGCCAGACGAAGGCATCGCGCCCGGCACGCGCTGGGAGGATGTTCCCATCAACTGGACCTGTCCCGAGTGCGGCGCACGCAAGGAAGACTTCGAGATGGTCCAGATCTGAGGCGTCTCGCGCGTCGCCGGATTTCGTCTCTGTTTTTCGTTGTAGTCGCCGCGCCGGGTCGCGCGTTGTAGCCGGACCCTGGGCGAGGCCTTGGCTGGATCGTCAGCCGTTTGGCATCGTTATCGAACGTTGTGCCGGCATGCGGTGCCAGGACGTCGTGCAGGCGCTCGGGCGCCGTGTGGCGTTGGTGGCTTTGCGGCCTCAGTGGCTTTCGCGGCCTGCAAATTGCTGCGCGGCCTGTCCGCGCCTTTGCCGGTGTTTCCAGTCTGATTCCGCCTGTATTCGCGCGAGGCGGCAGTCGGCCAGCCGGCCGGCTGGCCGCCATCGCAATCGCATCGCAACTGTTCCTGGCGCTGTCTCATGAGCTCTCATACGACGTCGGTTGCCCGTTTCGAAGCGTTGCCCAATCCGCGTGGTGGGCATGTGCCGTTTGCGCATGCCGCGCTGGCCCAGGCGCTGGCCGCGCTCGACGAGCAGCGCGACGTCGCACGGCCGCTACGTCAGGCGGCGCGCACGCTGCGCGACGCGGGCTGGTTCGCGGCGGCGCGTTTTGCCGACACGCTGCTGCTTGCCTCGCCGCTCGCGCTGGCCGCCTCGGTCCCCGCGCCGCCGCCGCCCGGCATGCCGCCGCGGCCCGCGCACGAGCACGATGGAGCGGACGAGGGCCACATTCGCGAGGCGTTTCGCGACGCGCTCATCGATCTGGTCGGCGCGCTCGAGCGCCACAATTTGCGGGAGCTGGCGTGCTCGCCGGTGCTGTATGCGCGCCAGCGCGTGCTTTTCGAGGCGCTCGCCCAGCATGGGGCCGGCATCGTCCTCGCTTATGAGGACGTGGCGCTGTCCGGCCGGCCCATCGCGGTCGCCACGCTGCACGCGCAGCCCGCGCAGCGGCTCGCGCAGGTTCGGGCGCGCTACGAGGCGGCGTTGCTGCCCGCGTTGAAGGCGCGCATGGGCAATGGCAACCGCGCGGCGGAGCAGTTCGCGCAAGCCGCGTTCGGTGAGATGGATGCCTGCATCGCGGAACTCGCGAGCGCCGATGTCTATGACTTTTGGCGTCTTGCCTCGGCTTGCGTGCGGGTGCTGCGCAACGGCGTGACGATCTGGGGCGATGCGCCCATGCGCTCGTTTTACGCGCGCTGCAATCTGCTGATCGCCGAGCAGGCGAGGGGCCTGCGCGTGGCGCCCCAGTCGGTCGTGTGCGTGGCGCTCTCGATACTGTGGCGCGATTACGCGCTATTTGGCGCAGCAGCGGAAGATACCGCCGACGTCGATCTGCTGCTCGACTACGGCCTGACCGTGGACTGGCACGTCGCGGGCACGCAGGCCTCCGAGGCGCTTTGGGAGACGGGCAGCGCGCAGGCCGATGCGCTGGCGACGCGCGTGGCGCCCACGCGCGAGCTGGGCGCGCTCGTGGTGAACGGCAACGCGTACGAAGATTTCCTGCAGACCGCCGACGCCGCCATGCTCGAACTCGGCACCGCGGCTCGCGCGCTGTCGCTGCGGCCGGCCGGCGCGCCTGCGGATTGCGCTGCGGCGCTCGTCGCGGCGGAGGCGGCGTATCGCATTGGCGCGGCGGCGTGGGCGCTCGGGCTCGGCCACGTGGGTTTGCTCGCGGACGCACTCGGGCTGGCCTGGCGGCGCACTGCGCACGCGGCGGCGACTGCCACGGGCGGGGCGCAAGCGCCGTTGGGCGCCGCTGCCGTGACGGCGCCGGGCACGCAGGCGATCGAGCACGCAAACGAGGCGCTGCGCGCGATATTGCACAAGGTGGCGGCGGGCGTTGCGCAACCCGACGCGAGCGCGGCGGTGCGCGCGCTGGGCGCGGCGATTGCGGGCGGCGCAAGTGGGGCCGGCACAAGGGGAACAAGCGGCGCAAGTGGAGCAAGCGGCGGTGCCGTGGGCGCCGCGGCGCCGCACGCACCGCGTTGAGGCGCATCGCTTCGCCCGCCGCGCTTTGACACATCCCGGCAAGCGCCGGTGGCCTTGCGGCCGTGTCACCCGCGCATGATAGAGTGAGCCATTCTCCGTGCCGCGGAGCGCGGCCCGAGGGTACCCGGAAGGCGTCGAAGCCCGCCGCCGTTCCGCATCGTCTTTGCTAGAATTCAAACCATGTCCAAGAGTAACGATCGCATCAATCTGACCAACCAGTTCCTGATTGCCATGCCCAGCATGGCGGACCCCACGTTTTCAGGAACGGTGGTCTATCTTTGCGATCATTCCGAGCGCGGCGCGCTCGGCCTCGTGATCAATCGCCCCACCGATATCGATCTGGAAGCGCTGTTCTCGCGCATCGACCTCAAGCTCGAAATCGAACCGCTGCTGCACGTGCCCGTCTACTTCGGCGGCCCGGTGCAGACCGAGCGCGGCTTCGTCCTGCACGCGCCCAAGACCGGCACGAACTACACCTCGTCGATGTCGGTGCCCGGCGGCCTCGAGATGACCACTTCGAAGGACGTGCTCGAAGCCGTCGCCGGTGGCACCGGCCCCGAGCAGTTCCTGCTCACGCTCGGCCATGCCGGCTGGGGCGCGGGCCAGCTCGAAGACGAAATCTCGAAGAACGGCTGGCTCACGGTGGAAGCCGATCCGAAGATCGTGTTCGACGTGCCTGCCGAAGAGCGCTTCGAAGCGGCGCTCGCGCTGCTCGGCATTTCGTCGACGATGCTTTCGGGCGAAGCGGGCCACGCATGAGCGTGGCCGCGGGACGAGGCGCCGCCGAGGCGACCTTGCTGGCGTTCGACTATGGCGAAAAGCGCATTGGCGTGGCGCTCGGCAATGCGCTCACGCGCAGCGCCCGCGCGCTCACCGTGATCCAGAACCGCAGCCAGGGCTATCGTTTCGAAGCCATTGGCGCGTTGCTGCGCGAGTGGCAGCCCGATCTGCTCGTGGTGGGCCTGCCGAGCCATCCCGACGGCACCCCTCATCTCATGACGCAACTGGCCAAACGCTTCGGCAACCAGTTGAACGGCCGCTTCCATCTGCCCGTGGTCTGGGTGGACGAGCGCTATTCTTCCGTCGACGCCGAAGCGCGCCTGCGCGAGCGCGGCGAACGCGCGGAGCATGTGGACGCCGAAGCGGCCTGCGTGATCCTCCAGCAGTACTTCGACGAGATTGTCGACGAACCCCCGCCCCAATTCACGTGATGAACACACCCGACGCCGAGGCGCTGTACCGCGCCGTTCTCGAGCAGATTCGCGCGGCTTACCCGGCCGGCGCATTCGGCGCGCCTGATGACGCAACTGATGGCGTCGCGATCGCCGGCATCCACAGCGGCGGCGCCTGGCTCGCCGAGCGGCTCGCGCGCGATCTTGGCGCCCCGCGGTGGGGTGTGGTGAACGTCGCGTTGCATCGCGACGACTACGCGAAAAAGGGCCTGCACAGCCAGGCGAGCCCGACCGCGCTGCCGTTCGAGGTGGAAGGCCGCCGCATCCTGCTCGTCGACGACGTGCTGCACACCGGGCGTACCGTGCGCGCGGCGCTCAACGAACTCTACGACTATGGCCGGCCCGCTTCGGTGGAGCTGGCCGTGCTCGTCGACCGCGGCGGGCGCGAGTTGCCCGTGGCGGCGCGCTTCGCGGGCGGCGAGGCGCAGCAGCTGGAGGCGGACTCGACGCTCGTGCTCGAACGCGCCAGTGATGGCCACTTCGCGTTGCGCATCGAGCCTCGCGACCCACACTAAGACCATTTGCCCGAGCCGCGCACGCCCGGGCCGCGTCATCGAACCCGATACCGGCACTAAACGCCCAGACAACGCTCAGACCCGGCCAGATCCGACGAGACGCGGCCAGATCAAGCCAGACACCCGCGCAGGAATTTCGCGATGAACACACAGCCCACGCCGGCACCCGCCGCACCGGACGACAAACGCTTTCGCTACGGCTTCCTGAAGGGCAATCCGCAGCTCACGAAGAACGGCGAGCTCAAGCACCTGCTGTCGATCGAAGGCCTTTCACGCGCGATCCTCACGCACATCCTCGACACCGCCACGCAGTTCGTGAGCGTCACCGACCGCGACGTGAAGAAGGTGCCGCTCTTGCGCGGCAAGTCGGTGTTCAACCTGTTCTTCGAGAACTCCACGCGCACCCGCACGACCTTCGAGATCGCCGCCAAGCGCCTTTCGGCCGACGTGCTCAACCTGAACATCAACGCATCGTCGACGAGCAAGGGCGAGTCGCTGCTCGACACCATCGGCAATCTCTCGGCGATGCACGCCGACATGTTCGTCGTGCGCCACGCCTCGAGCGGCGCGCCGTACCTGATCGCCGAGCATTGCGCGCCGCACGTGCACGTGATCAACGCCGGCGACGGCCGCCACGCGCACCCGACGCAGGGCCTGCTCGACATGTACACGATCCGCCACTACAAGCGCGACTTCACGAACCTGCGCGTGGCGATTGTCGGCGACATCCTGCACTCGCGCGTCGCGCGCTCGGACATCCACGCGCTCACCACGCTCGGCGTGCCTGAAGTGCGCGCGATCGGCCCGCGCACGCTGCTGCCGGGCGAACTCGAGCAGATGGGCGTGCGCGTGTTCCACAACCTCGACGAAGGCTTGAAGGACGTCGACGTCATCATCATGCTGCGCCTGCAGAACGAGCGCATGAGCGGCGCGTTGCTGCCATCGGCGCAGGAGTACTTCAAGAGTTGGGGCTTGACGCCCGAGCGGCTCGCGCTCGCCGCGCCCGATGCAATCGTGATGCACCCGGGGCCGATGAATCGCGGCGTGGAAATCGACTCGCAGGTCGCGGACGGCCCGCAGTCGGTGATCCTCGATCAGGTGAGCTTCGGCATTGCGGTGCGCATGGCGGTGATGGGTATCGTCGCCGGTAACAACGATTGAACGGGCGAGAACAAAAAGGGCAGCGCATGAAGATTCGCATTCAAGGCGGCACGCTGATCGATCCGGCCAATGTGTCGG
>JAITTX010000037.1 GCA_031286755.1 Paraburkholderia sp. | reverse complement strand
TATGCACTGTGCCACGTCAAGATGTCTTTTCGCGCATTGCTAGGGTGGGCTGTTGTAACCGATGTGGTGCGTGGATGGGCGCTGAAAAGGCAGCTTTGGAGCTTCGACACGCTGACGAGTCAGATGCGAATGTTTCACACGTTATTTTTAATCTCTTGGCGGGGACTGGCGATTTTGACAATCGCGGAATTGACGGGCGTCTTACGTTCCGGAAATTTGTGACCTCAACGGCTATGCGTAATATCTTGGCATCAGCTTTGGATGTTCCTCCTGAAATAATAGCGAGGCACGTACGTATGCCACGATTACCTCGACTTGCGGCTTTAGCTACGGTAGCTTCTGCATCTCGGCAACCGCTGCGTCAAGTAATTATCGGCCAACTTTCTTCATGGGACGGCGAGAGTCGGTCAGGTAAATATACCTTAAGCGGGCTACCACGACGAAATTGGGAGGTGATTGAGTGTGAGTTTGAAAAAATTGCTAACGGTCGTACCTTCGTTAACCTAAGAGATGCATGTAAAATTTTGAATATAAGCGGCGTGTCGGCACGGATTCATTTTCCAGGTTTGGTCACGGCTCTCGTAGAAAGGGGGCGGGTATTAAAATCAAAAATGGCTGAATCGCGAAAGGTGGAGATGGCAAAAAATATCCGCCAAACATTCAGGATGCTAGTTTTGGCTGGTGAATATCCTTCGATAAGTAAGCTGAAGGAAGTTTCTGGTGTTGGTTTTGTGGAGTTCTATGAACGGTACAAAGATGTTGTTGATGAAGAGTGGCGTCGTGTTGATGGGAAGGTAATGTGTCGGCGAATTCGTGGCGCTTCGCGCTAATTTTTTTGCTTTAATTTATGCGAGCAGACCACCGATTGCCAGCGTGCGAGCCTCTGTCAAGCAGTCAAATCTGTACCACAAGTTCACGATCGAAGTGCGGATTTATAAGACTCCCGCTAGCCCCTTTCCGCCGGTATCCTGCAGGGTTTGCTATAACTCTGCAGCCGCCCCACGTGTAGTCGCAGGATTCATGGATGTGCCCATGAATCCAAAGATCCGCCCATCGTATCAATCGTCCTAGGTCGCTAGCAAAAGCTGCAGCGCTAGCCTGCGTGCCCCGATAGCCAAGCGACATTTGATGGGGGGCATAATGTGTGACCACAACCGTCTTTCCCGGGAAGGATCGACGAAGCTTTCCTTCCAACCATGCTACAGAGCTGCGGTGGATCGCCCTGACATCGGCTGCTGATAGCCGTCTCTCTCGTCCGTTAAATATGATCTTGTGGTCTGGTGCGTAGTCGTCGGCATAGTTCATCGCCGATCCTGCTGCCCCATGAAGGGCAAAGTCGCTCCAAAGGCAGCATCCAAGGAAGCGGACGTTATCAATTACTTGCTCTTGTCCTTCGAGGAAGTGGATATTCGTTCGTGCGAACTGTTCTCGGGCACTCCGAAGCGCCGCACAGTAGTCGCGATGATACAACTCATGGTTTCCGTGTACGTACACGATGGGGACGGGCCAGTTGGAGAAAATTTCGGCGACTCGATCCAGTCGGTGTATGTCTCCCGCAAGCACAAGCACGTCAGATTCCACCCTATCGAGAAGTGCGTCTGATGTACTTGATGTTTTCAGTCGCTCCAGATGCAGATCGGATGCGATGTGCAACAGCATACAACTTCTCCGGGAGGACTGACGGGGACATCGTTGACTTGCGAAGGAGCCGACGATATGAAGTTGAACTCCGCTGGACTCTTCTCTTCCTTGATCATTGAAAACCACATCGTCACGTAGATAGTGTATTCTTAAAATGTCGTAAGTCAACACTATATATTGAAATTAGGGTGGTATGGACGTCAAGATGGCATCCGAGGTTGGAGGACGTGGAGAGCAGCTCAGTAGCCTCGCGCTGAGGTGCGCGGAACGCCTGTCCGTTCCATTTGGCGCCTTCTATCGCGAACTCGTAGCGCCGCGCATTTACGAAGGGCGCTCGATGCCTGACGCGCGGAGAATTCCTAGCCATGGAACAGTTGACGGTATGCTGCAAGCCGCAGATATGTGGGTGAAGGCGATGAACTCGCTTCTGAACCGCTCAGATCTTCGGCGCGCGACGCTGCTGTCGTGGCGTCAATCGCTCGGACCAAGAGCGTTGGTGCGGACACACCGTGCATGGTGCCCTGTCTGTCTCCACGAATTCGCGAGTCACGGAAGGGCGGTCTACGAGCCTCTTGTATGGCGGGTCTCGGATGTGGTCGTTTGCCCGTATCACTGCGTGCGTCTTGAGGTTCAGTGTCCGTATTGCGGGCGCGGCCGGCAGCCATCATTCGGGGCCTTCGCGAGGGTTGGATGCTGTCGCGGATGTGGAAAGTGGCTAGGGAGACTGATTCCAGACGAGTCTACGTCTATCGGCGAGCTGGACATGTTTTTTTCGAGCGCCGCAGAAGATGCATTGTCGCTGTCCAATGTCAGCGACGACATCGATCTCATCTCCTCGGACGTGGCAGTGTGTGCGCTACGCGAAGTCTTTTTTTGTGGTTCCTCTGCACAGATGGGACGCGCATTAGGACTCCTGCAGCGGCAGGTAGGATTTTTTGCCGATGGTACATACCCGGCACCGCTGCAACTGTTCGTTCGCGCAAGCTACGCGACAGGGGCCACCATGGAGCAGATCTTTGTCACCAACAAGTTTGACGCGGAGGGCAGCGCGAGAAAAAAGCCGCATTTTGAGATTTACCGGTCAGGCTTGCGTCGGCGACAGTTGGCTTCTGATCTCGTGATGCGGCTCAATGATGCGCTCGCAGATGAGGGAAAGTTGTCAGTTGGTGCTGTAGCGGAGGGGCTGAATATAACAGCGACGACGGTGTGGAGGCGTGAGCGTGAATTGGCTTCACGTCTTGCGCGGATGCATGCTGAATTTATGGGCAGGGAGGCGCAGGCTCAGAAAGAAAAATACCAGGCTAAGGTTAATGCATTCATGACGGCATGTGCAACACGAGGTATCACACCCACCAGAACGCAGGTCGACGTCGAATGCGGAGGCGACGGAAGGATCTCTAGCTATTGGAAGCGTGAGATCATCAAGGCCGCCATGGCCCGAGTCCTTTTGCTCGCTCAAGGCACGAAGACCCAGTAGCTTGAGGCATCAACACGAGTGACCACGTTGACGGTTATTCTTATTATGTCGTTTGTCATCATTTTGCGTCCTTCACAAACAAGTGTATGCGGCTCGACACTATATGTGGGAAAGCGACAGAATGAGTGGCAATGTCAAAGTACACCGGTACAGTAGAAGAGCGCCTTGGCAAGGCAATTGCGAGAGAGCGGGCTGCCCTTGGACTTACTCAGGAGGAGCTAGCTCAAGCGATAGGGGTTCAGCAGGAAACAATTAGCCGGTTTGAAAGGGGGGCTGTGTTGCCGCCACTTCAACGACTGATCCAACTGGCTGATGTTTTTGATATTCCGCTTGATAACCTTGTCCGAGGCACGACCAATCGCGCGTCCGACGACGGACTGGAGATCACCAATATATTGAAGAAACTCAACCCCGAGAGTCGTGAATTTGTCCGGCGTTGGGTGGTGGAAATGTGCGAACAGTTGGGACGCAAGCGGTAAGGGCCTCGCTTGGCTCAGTTTCCTATTCAACTGCCTCCATCAGCCATACGACTTCGCGCGCGTCCGTATTGACCGTGTCTCGGATGTTATCGATGAATTGTTAGGCACATGCATGTGCCTCGACTCATCTTATCGTTTGAGGTATCGCGCCGTAGCGGCGGCTTCGAACAACGTTAAAAACCTTTGTTTTCCTACGATCCTATAAAGGGCGGCGTGCCTCGTTTGCATTCGTCCTGCGGGGCAGCGGGGCCGCCCATAGGTGCTGAAACGCGATGCAGCGTAAGATGCGTGGCTGAGCAAGCAAAATGAAATATTTTGGTAATACTTTGTGCACCAATATGGTGCAGTTTCGGGCTGGCAGGGGGGCTTGGTTGCAAAAGGGAAGCAGTTAACTCCAAAGTTAAAGTTAATTGGTTCCCGGACCAGGATTGCGCAAGCGGCAAGCGTTTACTGCCGCATGAGCGCCATCATCGCGCCGAAGCCGACGAACACGCCGCCCGTCACGCGGTTGAACGCCTTCGCCACGCGGCGACTCTTGAGCGTGGCGCCGATGCGTGTGCCAAAACCCGCATAGACCAGATACCAGCTCACTTCGCACACGGCGAAAGTGGCCACCAGCACGCCGAACTGGGGCAGAGTGGGACGGCTCGCGTCGATGAACTGTGGCAGCAGCGCCGCCGCGAACAGGATGGCCTTGGGGTTGCTGCTCGCCACCAGGAAGCCGTTGCGGAACAGCGCGCCCGGCGAGCGCTCCGCGCGGGCGGCCGGAGCCTCGGCCAGGGCGTCCGCGACCTCGGCGCCGCGTTCGTGCACCGGCGAGCGCCACGCCTTCACGCCCAGATAGACGAGATACGCCGCGCCAACGAAGCGCAGCACGTTGAACATGGTGGGCCACGCCTGGAGGAACACGCCAAGGCCCGCGGCCGAGACGGCCAGCATCAGCACGAGCGCGGAGAGGCAGCCGCCCATGGTCGCGCTGGTGCGGCGCATGCCGTACTGGGCGCC
This sequence comes from Paraburkholderia sp., assembly GCA_031286755.1. Lineage (GTDB taxonomy): Bacteria > Pseudomonadota > Gammaproteobacteria > Burkholderiales > Burkholderiaceae > Paraburkholderia. Next base: position 7,708 of record JAITTX010000037.1, on the reverse strand, counting down.
GTGCGACATGATGAGCAGCATATTGGGGCCAGGAATGGCGCAGACGACGAAGACAGTGGCGAGGAACAGCCACCAGGTGTGGAGACTCATTGCGACCGCAGGCAAAGAAGAGAAAACGTGGATTATGCCAGCCCGGGCGGGGGGAGAGGGCGCCAGGGCGCAGCGGGGCTTTGCGGCGCGGGGTGTGACGTGGTTTCGTAGCTCGCGGGGCCGGACGAGGCGCTATCCCAAGGAGTCTCGTCCGTTAGCGGGTTATTTTCTCGCGGATCAGTACACTTAGCGCGTCGCAAACCTCGTCAACAACAGCGCACGCGATTCCTGAACTCGGGAATTGCATAAAACCACGCGTATCGCTTCCAGCCCTGCTCGAATTCCCCGAGGCATAGCTGCGCGCATGCAAAGTGAAACTGAATGTATGGATCGTCGGGCAGCAACGCGGCGGCTATTGCGTCGTGCACCAGGCTCATCACGGTATTGCCCGTGATGCTGTACGCCCTGGCCGCGTGAAAGTGCAGTACAGGGTGCAATGGAGCGACTGACAGCCCGTGATTCGCACCGGCGATGGCGTCTTCAAACCGGTCGTGGCGGTACAGGAAGGAGGCCAATGCGCGGAGTGCCTCAGTGTCTTCGAAGAAGCGTCGTTTCGTTAATTCAAGGTGTTCGGGAAATTCTTTGCCCGGCTTCTCTCTCAAGGTTAGCGACAGTCTATTTATCGATTCTTCGATGCTGAAATTGTCGGGCATGTTTTGAAAAGTAGAGTAAGAGGAAAGCTCGCTTAATAAGTTAAGGAATATTTGTTTGCGCTCGTGCAGTCCTATATTGGACGCATCCGAAAAAACGGGGGATGTGGAGGCGCAATGATTCATGACACATTGCGGCGGCACGCCTTGCTGTCCCGAACGTGTGTCGCGGTGCAAAAGAAAAGCCCGCCGAAAGATTCGCTGCGTTCAGCAGCGGCGGCGGGCTTGAACCACGTCAAAGGAGACATGGAGGAGACGCATTCAGTATAAGCACGCCCTTGATGCATCGCAAGAATCGTAAGCTGTTTGAACCGTTAACCATTGTCAATTTTTGAGAGATATGATTGCCGTGCGTATCGCGTGCGCCCAGAATGCATCAACGCTTGCCGCTTGGGGCGAGCAGCATGGATGGTGGGAGCCACGGCGCGGCTGTCGCGTCCTGGCAGGCACAACGCAGGCATTTATCTGCAATCGATCTGCAATCAACCGGAGGGATCAAATGGGCATTCTGGACGAAGTGGGCAAGGTCGCAGGCGCGATTGCCGCGGTGGAAGCAACGGAAAAGGTCGACTCGGACGCCGGCTTCCTCACGAAAGCGGCCGCTGCGGTCGCGGGCTTCGAGGGCGCGGGGGCGCTCGAGAAGATGGCCGAGAAGAAAGAGGATGAGAAGCCGGCCGACGACGGCACCCAGCAAGCCGACGCAGGCGACGCGGCCCCGGATTCGCAGACCTGATCTGCAAGATTCGCATGGCTGGACGCAGTTTCCGCGTGTGCCGCTTGAGGGAGCGGCCGCGCGGCCGATGAGAGTGGCAGAACCCTGTCAACGCGGTCTTCGGGCCGCGTTTTTTTTCGCCTGGCGGTTCTGGCGGGCGCGCTTCCGTGCTTACGTGTTCATGCTCGCGGTTTGCCGATCGCGTCGAGCTGCGCGAGCACCTCGTTGCTCAAGATAAGCGTCTGCGCCTGCATGTTCTCGCGCAGATGCGCGAGCGATGACGTGCCCGGAATCAGCAGGATATTGGGCGCGCGATGCAGGAGCCACGCGAGCGCGACGGTCATCGGCGCGGCGCCGAGCGACTGCGCGATGTCCGAGAGCGCAGTCGACTGGATCGGCGTGAAGCCGCCTAGCGGGAAGAACGGCACATAGGCGATGCCGCGCGCGGCGAGCGTGTCGATCAGCGCGTCGTCGGCGCGGCTCACCAGGTTGTAGTGATTCTGTACGCAGACGATGGGGGCAATCTTCGCGGCATCGTCGATCTGCTTCGCCGTTGCATTGGAGATGCCGATATGGCGCACGAGCCCGCGCTCGCGCAGCGCGGCGAGCGCTTCCATTTGCCTTTCGACGGGGCCTTCAGCAGGCTTGTGGACGTCGCCCATGATGCGCAGATTGACCACGTCGAGCGTATCGAGCCCCAGGTTGCGCAGATTGTCGTGCACGGCGCGCTCGATATCGGCGGGCTCCAGCGCGGGCAGCCAGGCACCTGTGGCGTCGCGCACCGCGCCCACCTTGGTGACAATCGTGAGATCGGCGGCATAGGGATGGAGCGCCTCCCGGATGATCTGGTTCGTCACGTGCGGGCCGTAGAAGTCGCTCGTGTCGAGATGATTCACGCCGAGCGCGAGCGCCTCGCGCAGCACGGCAACGGCCGCCGCGCGGTCCTTCGGCGGGCCGAATACGCCGGGGCCGGCGAGCTGCATGGCGCCGTAGCCCATGCGGTTGACGGCGCGGCCCGCGAACGCGAAGGTGCGGGCGGGCTGGGCGGACGAATGGATGGACGAATTAGCGGGGGAATAAGCCGACGGTTGGCTGGAGGTTTGCGGCATGTCGTGCTCCTCGTGAACGATGGCGCCAGTATGGGCGTTGCCGCGTTGCTCGATAATCCCACCTGATCCGCACGGGTTGTGCGAAATTCCGCACAATATGCTCGCCCGCAACCCACGCAACGCTTGCAAGGTCCGACCGCCATGAGCCACGAAAGCCCAACGCCGTCCAGTTCCGCCAATCCCTCGTTCGCCGCGTTCGAAATGAACGATCTGGCCGCTTTCGCCGCCGTCGCGCGCGCGGGCGGGTTTCGCGACGCGGCGCGTGCGGGCGGCGTTTCGGCGTCGAGCCTGAGCACCGCCGTGCGGCGGCTCGAAGCGAAGCTCGGCCTGCGCCTTCTGAACCGCACCACGCGCAGCGTCGCGCCCACGGAAGCGGGGCAGCGCCTGCTCGAATCCATCACGCCGCTGTTCGCCGAAATGAAGGCTGCGCTGGACGTCCTGAACGGCTATCGCGACCGGCCCGCGGGCGTGCTGCGCCTGAACGTGCCGGCCAATGTGGCGCGCAGCATTCTGCCGTCGATCCTCACGCGGTTCATTGCGGCGTATCCCGAGATCCGCGTGGAAGTAGTGGTGGAGGACGGTTTCGTCGACGTGCTCCAGGCCGGTTGCGACGCGGGCATCCGCTACGACGAGCGCCTCGAGCAGGACATGATCGCGATTCCGATCGGCCCGCGCGTGCAGCGTTTCGCGACGGCGGCGGCGCCCGCGTATCTGGCCACGCATGGCCGGCCCGCGCATCCGCGCGACCTGCTCGGGCACGTTTGCCTGCGGGTGCGTTTTTCGGGCGGGGCGATGGCGATGTGGGAGTACGAGCGCGACGGCGAGACCTTGCGCGTGGATCCGCCCGGCGCGCTCGTGGTGAGGCCCGCAGCGGGGCTCGAACTCGGTCTCGAGATGGCGTTGGGCGGAGCGGGCGTGATCGCGCTGTTCGAGGACATGCTTCAGCCGCATTTCGCAAGCGGCGCGCTGGAGCCGCTCCTGCACGACTGGTGGCCGCGGTTTTCCGGGCCGTTTCTTTACTATCCGGGCCGGCGTCATTTGCCCGCGCCGCTCAGGGCATTCGTCGATTTCCTGAAGGCGGACGGTCCGGACGAGGCCGCTTGACGCTTATAGGCGCCGAGTCTGCGGCGCCGCCTCGCTGGCGTTGCGTGGCTGCCGTTCGCGAGGGCCGCTTAGCGCGCGGCCATTTTCTTCCAGCCGGATTCCACGAACACGCGGCACAGCTCGGCCATGCCTTTCGCGTCTTCTTCGTCGAAGCGCGCGAGGTGCGGGCTGTCCACGTCCCACACGCCGATGAGCGAGCCGTCCGCCGCGACGAGCGGCACGACGATCTCCGACTGCGAAGCCGAATCGCAGGCGATATGGCCCGCGAACGCATGCACGTCGGCGACGACCTGAACTTCGCGGGTCTGGGCGGCGGTGCCGCACACGCCCTTGCCGAGCGGAATGCGCACGCAAGCGGGCTTGCCCTGGAACGGGCCGACCACGAGCTCGGTGCCGTCGAAGAAGTAGAAGCCGGCCCAGTTCAGCCCATCGAGCGAATTGAACACGAGCGACGAGAAGTTCGCGGCGTTCGCGATGGCATCGGCTTCGCCTTCGATCAGCGCGCGCGCCTGTGCGGCGAGCGTTGCGTAGAGGGCGGGTTTGTCGGCGGGCAGGGCGTCGGAAAGCGAAAACATGGGAAGGTACCGGGTTGGGCGAAGAGCGCGAGCGCCATCGCGGCGATCGAGGGCGCTAGTGTAGGGCACTTCGCCTATTTTTGCCGGGCAAGCGGCGTTTGAAAAAAACTCAAACGAGCGCGTGCGGATAGCCCTGCGCGACGAGCCACTGGCGAATCATGCGTGCGGTGTCGGCGTCGAGCGACTTGAGCGCTTCATGCGCGCTCGCGGGCGCGTTGTCTTGCGCATTTTCGTGCGGGCTTTCGCGGGCGTTTTCATGCATGAGCGCCTGCACGATGGGGGCGAGCGGCACGCCTTGCAGATGCCAGACGCCGAGCGGCTGGTCGGGGCTCACGACCACGTCGGCTTCGCCGATGAGGTCGCCGTCGATCACGGGCGCGCGTGCGATCGCGAGCTGGCCGAAGTCGGGCACCTGATGAGTGGGCGCGTCGTCGGGCCAATGACTGCGCGCTTGCCAGAACGGCGACCCGCCAAAGCGCTGCTCGAGCGCGTAGAAGTCGCGGCCCGTGCGCGCGAAGTGCATGAAGAGATGCTCGATGCGCTGTTGATGAAAGCGCAGCGCAAGCTCGGCGCGCTCGGGCCGGCTGATGAGCGTGTGAATCACGGCGGGCGCCTCCAGGGCCGACGCAAGCGACTGGAGGATGCCGTTGCCCGCGAGCGGGTCCGCGGCCATGGCCGCGTCGCCCACGCGCAGCCAGTTGCGCGCGCCGGCGCGACCGCACAGCGTGGCGGTGCTGCTGCGCGCGTGGAGCAGCGCGTGCTCGCCCGTTTCGCCGGAGAAGAACGCGCTCGCGAGCGGCGAGCGCCGCATGCGCGTGCAGAATGCGAGCAGCGCGTCGCGTTGCGGCAGTTCCTCGCTCGCGACGTCGAGTGTCATCTGCCAGTAGCAGCGGCCGTCGGGCAGGCGCGCCATCCATGCCCAGCCGTCCTGAAGGCTTTCCATGGCCGAGGCGGCGGCGCCTGGCGCGCCTTGCCAGATGTTGATGAGACTCAGCGTTTGCGGCCCGCGCGTGGCGTCGCGCATGAGCGGCGCGAGCCGGCCACGCGCCTCGACGAGAAAGTCGGCATTCAGCGAGAGCGGCCCGTCGGCGGTCTCGATCATCAGGTCGTGCGTGCACGGCGTCGATTGCACCGAGCGCACCGTTGCCTCGACGATCTCCACGCCCGCTTCGCGTAGGTCTTCGCGCAAGGCCGCGTCGAAGGCGTGCCGGTCGACCAGAAATTCCGCGTTGACGGTTTGCGTGGTGCCGCCCCAGAGCGTGGTGCGTGCGCACGGTTCGGCGCACACGGTGGCCCGGAAGAGACCGGCGCGGCGCAGGCCTTCGAGCACGCGCAGTGACAGGCCTTCCACGGCGTCGAAGCGACGCTTGTCGCTCACCACCGTTACCGCATAACCGAGCGTAGCCAGCGCGCGCGCCACGGCCGCGCCTGCGGGGCCCGCGCCGAGCACGACGATGCGCGGGGCCGTCATGATGCGAGCGAGCGCCGTTGGGCGCCGGTCAAGACCGCATGCGTGCGTGGATGCGCGATGTTGGTGTTGCTGGTGCCAGCGGATTTTTCATATTCATTAGCGATGCCAGGCATACCTCGTGCATGATCCGCAACCATGGCACCGAAGTTGGCACTGAAGTTGGCGCTGAAATTAGCGTCCGTGGCCGCGTCGCCTCGCACGCGCGGAGCAGCGCGATTGCTGCATTCGCGCAGGCGTTTAACGATTGCATCGGTGCTTTGCAACCGGCCTGGAGTTGCCGCTTCGGGAGGGAAGAAGTCTTGCATGCTGTCCCCCTTAAGTATGGTATCGATTCGTCACCTGGATAGACATCGTGTGAAGAGGCGCATTCAATCTCGCACAGATATCAAGGCGAATCCATCCGGTGAACAACGCATATCGCCGGGTTTTCGCGGGTGTTTTTCCACGTGGTTTTCCCTTGGAAATGCGCGCTGGATAGGATGCGAAGCTTGCTGGAGTCGTGCATGCGTTACGCATGATCGTTCGTTCACGTTCGTGTGCGAGCACGGCACGATCATTCGTACTACTTCTTGATGAAGAACGAGGCGGATGCTTCTCTGGACCAGGCGGCGAGCGCCACGGAAGTCAAACGGCTGGATCAGTTGCGGGCCGAGCCGCCTGTTTCGTCGGCGCTTTCGAGCGCCTTGCGCTCGCGCCGCTCTTCATTGCCACGGCGTGCGCGCATGCGCTGGCGCGAGAGGACGTGGATGACCTCGCCGGTGCTGGCATTCTCGGGAATTTCGTTGCGGATCACGTTGGCCACCATCGGCAGCCCCTGGCGCTGGCGTTGCAGTGCGCGGGCAATGGCGCTGCGGCAGGCCGGGCCGTGGCAATCCCACTCGTCGCGTATTTTTCCGCAGTAACGGCATTTTTCCATGGGCTTCAGTGTAACCGGAATCCTAAGGGCTTTTCGGGGCACGATCCCGTGCATATGCACGCCGCCGCCGTGAGCGAGATGCATGCCACGTGCGCGCGCGGACGCAGGCAAGCAGACGATGTGCCCGGGCCGCGCCGTGCGGCGGTATGATCGGCTGCGGAGTTCGCGAGGCAGGAGCGGCACATGACGGCGGCGGCGGCAATCCACGTGGTCCTGTTCGACATGGAGGGCGTGCTCTCCCATTACGACCGCGAGGCGCGCGCCGAGCGGCTGGCGGCGCTGACCGGCACGACGCCCGAGGCGGTGCGCGAGGCGATCTGGGGCTCGGGGCTCGAAGCGCGCGCCGACGCGGGCGAGCTCGCTCCCGACGTTTATCTGCGCGCGCTCGGCGAGCTGCTTGGCTGCGATATGGAGCGCGAGACCTGGCTGGCGGCGCGGCGCGCGTCCATCACGCCCAACGAGGCGGCCATCGCGCTGGCGGCCCGCGCCGCACAGCGCTGCCGCATCGCGGTGCTGACCAACAACAGCCGCCTCGTCACCGATCACCTCGATTATCTGAATCCGCCCGTCGCGCGGCTGTTCGGCGAGCGCGTCTATGCGTGCGCCGCATTCGGCGCGACGAAGCCCGCCGCACAGGCTTATCTCGGCTGCCTGGCGCAACTGGGCGCCGCGCCGCACGAAACGCTCTTCATCGACGATGGCGAGGCGAACGTGCAAGGTGCGCTCGCCGCTGGCCTGCGTGCGTGCCACTTCGTCGATGTCGAAACACTTGCGCAGGACTTGTGCCGCTTTGGCGTGATCGACGATTGAGCGCACGGCGGTGCGCGATGGTGCGCTAGCCGCTGCGGAATCAGTTGCGCGCCGGAATCTCCAGCCCGCGCTGGACCGCGGGGCGCGCGAGGAAGGTGTCGAGCACGCGCGCGACGTGACGGAAGTCCTTGAAGCCCACCAGATCGCCGGCCTCGTAGAAGCCGATGAGATTGCGCACCCACGGGAATGTGGCGATGTCGGCGATCGTGTAATGCTCGCCCATGATCCACTGGCGGCCCGCGAGATGCTTGTCGAGCACGTTGAGCAGGCG
>JAITTX010000461.1 GCA_031286755.1 Paraburkholderia sp. | reverse complement strand
CCCACATGATTCGCGAGCAGCAGGATCAATTGCGCATTGGCCGACTGGCTCTGCGCTTCATCGAGATCGCGATGCATCTCGATGAGCGCCTCGTAGAAGTCGTCGGGGCGTGCGAAGTTGGGTTGGGTGTTGAGCATCGTTGTCTCCTGGGTCTCCTCTCCGGCGCTGTGAGCGGTGCGGTGCGGCGCGACGCATCAAGCCGTGCCGGCCACGCACAGCGCCCGCTTGAGCGCCTGCTCGACTCGCGCCGCGTCGGCGCGACGCCAGCGCGCACACACGTGCTGATCCGGCCGGATCAGATAAAACGCGCCATCCTGCGCGCCATAGCGCTGCGCGGCCAGCCCCCCGGCATCGCGCAGCACCGTCGTGCCGGGCGGCAAGCCTTCCGGCACGGCGCCCTCGCCGTCCAGCACCGCCACGAAATGCATCGGCACCGGGCCCCGCGCGAGCGCATCGAGCGCCGCGCGCGTATCGCTTTCGGGCGCCGCTCCCGCGCGGCAGAACAACAGCCCCGCGAAGCGCCCGCCTAGTTGCGCGAGCAACCATTCAGGCGCGCCTTGCGCATCGGCTACGGGCGCATCGGCGCACGATGCGCCCGGCACCATCTGGCCCGCGAAGCTTTCTTCGTCGGCCGTATTGAGCGCCGATTCGTGCAGCACCGCGGGCACCGAAAGCCGCCCGCTGTTCACCAGTTGCCGCGCGAACGCGTGCTCGCGCGCAAGCGTCAGCACGGCGTCGCGGAACACGCGGCTCACGGCGCTTTTCGGCGTGATGAAATCGGTCGAGCGCGTAGAGTTGCGGATGTTTTCATCGGCGGCATATTCGCGCTCGCTCGCGTAGGTGTCGAGCAGCGCGTCGGGCGCGCGCTTTTCCAGCACCATCGCGAGCTTCCATGCGAGGTTCTCGCTGTCCTGGAAGCCGCTATTCGCGCCACGCGCGCCGAACGGCGAAACGAGGTGCGCCGAGTCGCCCGCGAACAGCACGTTGCCGTGGCGGAAGCTATCCATGCGCAAGCATGAAAACGTGTAGATGCTCACCCACTCCAGCTCGAATTTCACGTCGGGGCCGAGCAGCGCGCGCACGCGCGGGATCACGCGCTCGGGCGTCTTTTCGAGCACTGGGTCGGCATCCCAGCCCAACTGGAAGTCGATGCGCCAGACGTTGTCGGGCTGGCGATGCAGCAGCACCGACTGGTTCGGATGAAATGGCGGATCGAACCAGAACCAGCGCTCGGTGGGAAACTCGGCTTCCATCTTCACGTCGGCGATCAGGAAGCGGTCCTTGAAGGTGCGGCCGTGGCTGTCGAGGCCCATGAGCTTGCGCACCGGGCTGCGCGAGCCGTCGGCCGCCACCACGTAGCGCGCGAGCAGTTCGTACGGGCCATCGGGCGTTTCGATCCCGAGCGCCACGTGTGCATCTTCAGCGCCCGGCGTGCCGCGCTGCGCGATGCCTGTGACCTTGTTCTTCCAGCGGATTTCGAGGTTGGGCAATGCCTGCGCGCGTTCGAGCAGGAAGCCTTCCACGTAGTACTGCTGGAGGTTCACGAATGCCGGCCGGTGATGCCCGCTTTCGGGCAGCAGGTTGAAGCTATAAACCAGTTCGTCCTTGCGGAACACCTTGCCCACGTTCCAGCTCACGCCCTTTTCCACCATGCGCTCGCCGCAGCCGAGCCGGTCGAAGATATCGAGCGAACGCTTCGAAAAGCAGATCGCGCGCGAGCCCGTGGAGAGCGTGCAGTCGTCATCGACGAGCACCACGGGCAAGCCGTGCTGCGCGAGGTCGATCGCCGTGGCAAGGCCCACCGGCCCCGCGCCCACCACCACCACCGGATGCACGCACGCGGCGGCATCCGGGCTTTGCTCGCTACAGCGCGTGTATTCGAAGGTCAGCGTCTGATAGTCGATCATCGTTGTCTCTCTCGCATGTCGCTCTCGCGCATTTGCGCTTCAATCCTGTAGTGCGTCCCACATTTCCTTGTCGCGCTGCGCGGTCCAGATGCGCGGGTGCGTGATGCCGCTCGCCTCGTCGTAGGCCCGCGAAACGTCGAACGGCAGGCAATGCTCGTAGATGAAGACGTGGCCGAACTTCGGGTCCATCGCTTCGCGCGTGAGCGCCATGGCGTCCTTGAGATCCAGCTTCTGCGCGACGGCCTTGCGGCCCTGCGCGAGCAGCGTGGTCACGAAGTCCTTCGTGTAGTCGAGGCCCTTGTTCACTTCCTCGGGCGTGACGAGCGCGGGACCGCGGCCCGGCACGAGCTTTTGCGCGCCCAGCGAGCGCAGCGCTTCGAGCGTGGCGGGCCATTCGGCGAGCTGCGCGTCGCCGCAATAGCAGGCCGCGTCGTATTCCACGAGGTCGCCCGAGAACAGCACCTTCTGCTGCGGCAGCCACACCACGGTGTCGCCCTTCGTGTGGCCCGAGCCCAGGTGCGCGATCTTTACTTCGAGCTTGCCGAGGTACAGCGTGATTTCCTTCTCGAACACGAGCGTGGGCCACGTGAGGCCCGGCACCGTCTCCACGCCCGCGAACAGGCGCGGGAAGCGCTCGATCTCCGACTTCATGTCGGCCTCGCCGCGCTCGACGATCATGTCCCAGGTGCCGCGGCTCGCGATGATCTGCTGCGCGCCTTCCTTGAAATAGGCCGATGCGCCCAGCACGCGCACCGCGTGATAGTGCGAGAGCACGACGTATTTGATGGGCTTGTCGGTGATGCCGCGGATCTTCGCGATGAGGTCCTGCGCCATGGCGGGCGTGGCGGTGGTGTCGACGATCAGCACGCCGTCGTCGCCGATGATGACGCCCGAGTTCGGGTCGCCTTCCGTGGTGTACGCGTAGGCGTTTTCCGAGAGCTGCGTGAAGGTGACCTGCTTTTCTTCGAGATCGGCCTGCGATGCGAACGCCTTTGCCATCTGAGTCTCCGTATCGGTTGGGGAGCGAACGATGGAGCGAGGCAAGGCCGCCTGCGCCAGCAGGTGCCGCAATGGCGCGCGTCACGCATCTCACGCATGACGCCCGCCGGATTGTCTCGCCCCGTCTGGTTGTGAATGAGCCGCTGTTTTGCCGCGCTGTTTTGCCGGGGTGGGGCCATGATCACTCGCCGGTTTTTATTTGTCAATGGCGAATACACTAGCCATATGCAAATATATCGATGGCGAGTTTTCGCGCGCCATTCGGTTAACATGGACCCTTTTTCAGCCCGGGACAACGAGTGAAGACCCCTCGCAACGCGCGCGCCGCCAGGCCGCCGCAAGCCAGTGCGTCCGACCCGGACGCCAGCGCCGGCGCCGGAAAAACGCAGCGCGGCATCCAGAGCGTGGAAGTGGGCGCGCGCCTGTTGCGCGTGCTCGCCGACGCCCGCGTGCCGCTCGCGCCCAGCGATCTCGCCGCGGGCGCCGAAATCGCGTCGAGCCAGGCGCACGCCTATCTGGTGAGCCTCACGCGGCTTGGCCTGATCAAGCGCGACGCGCTTTCCGGGCGCTACGAGGCGGGGCCGCTCGCGCTGCGCCTCGGGCTCCTGCATCTGGCGCAGGAGCCCGCGCTGCGCGCAGCCGTGCCGCGCGCGGCGGCGCTCGCGCGGGCGCACAACTGCAGCATCGCGCTGTGCATTGCCGGACCGCAGGGGCCGACCATCGTGCGCTACGAGCACGCGAGCCTGCCGCTGCACGTGAACCTGCATGTGGGCACGGTGATGTCGCTGCCGGCCACGTCCACGGGCCGCGTGTTCTGCGCGTTCCTCGACGAGGCGGCGCTGCGCGCGATGTGGGCCAACCAGACGGCGCAGCCGGTCTGGAGCGGCACGACGGATCGCGGCCCGACTGTAGCGGCGTGCGCCGCCGCAACAACCACCGAGGGAACAGCCGCATCAAAACATGACGGCCCATCGCCGAGCCACGACGCCGCCTTCACCGCCACGCTCGACGCCATTCGCGCGCGCGGCTTCGAATTCGGCATCGACTCGCCCAGCCCCGGCGTAAGCAGCGTCTGCGTGCCGGTGCTTGCTCCGGCGCCCGATCCGGCCCGCAAGCCGGCGGCCGGTCCGCAGCCCGCGCTGCATCTCACGCTCACCGCCGTGGGCGCGAGCGGCGTGTTCGACGTGCGTCCGTCAGGCGCGCTCGTGCGCGCGCTGCGCGCAGCCGCGCGCGAGATCGCCGAGGCTGCTGAGGCCACATTTCCCGCGCCCCCCGCTTCACCCGCGTCCGCTTCGAACTGAACCCGCCACCATGCCCCGAGCCCGCACCGCGCCCACCTCCGCCACAACGAGCGAAGCCCGCGCCGAACCCACCGCCCAGACGGAATCCGCCGACAAGCCGCAGCGCGGCATCCAGGCGCTCGACGCCACGGGCGAGCTGCTGGCCGCGCTCGTGGCGGCCGGCACGCCGCTCTCGCTGCGCGATCTCGCGGCGGCGGCCGGCATGCCGAGCGCGAAGGCCTTTCCGCACCTCGTGAGCCTGCTCAAGACGGGCCTGCTCGCGCGCGACGAGGCGGGCCGCTACGAGGCCGGCCCCCTGAGTCTCGAACTCGGTTTGCTGGGGCTCGCGCGCCTCTCGCCCGTGCGCGAAGCCGACGCCGAGCTGGTCGACCTGGCCGCCAGCACCGGCATGAGCGTGGCGCTCGCGGTGCCTGGACCGCTCGGGCCCACGGTCGTGCGCCTCGAAGAATCGCCGCGCCCGCTGCACGTGAGCCTGCGGCCGGGCACGGTGATGTCGCTCGTGAACACGGCCATCGGCCGCGTGTTCGCCGCCTGGCTCGACGACGACGTGCGCGCGGAGCTGCTCGCTCAGGATGGTCTGCGCCTCGCGGGCGTGCCGCAACCGTCGTGGCAACCGTCGCGGCAAGCATCGCCGCAGCAAGCGCCGCGCGCAGCCGAGGACTCACGCTATACCGAACGCCTCGCCGCCATCCGCGCGCAACGGCTCGACACGGCGCTCGGCAATCCGATTCCCGGCATCAGCACGGTGGCCGCGCCCGTGTTCGACCACACCGGCAGCGTGTGCCTCGTGCTCGCGCTGATGGGTCCAGCGGGCCATTTCGACACGGCCGGCGAAGGCGAAAGCGCACAGCGGCTGGCCGCGGCGGCCGAGCGCCTGTCGCGCCGCTTCGGCTACGTGGCGGGGGCCGCGCCGCTATAATCGGCATCCTGCGCGACGGCGCCCGGCGCAGCGCAGCGAGATCGCCGCGCCACCGCTTCAGCCGACGCGCAGCGAGATCGCCGCGCCGCCGCTTCAGCCGACGCGTGACGGGCGGACCGCCTGCGAGCCGCGAACGCACCGCGAACGCACCAGCGACGCACCATCGACGAACAACCCGCGCGCGGCCCGCAGCTCACTCGCGCGCAGCCCAACCCGCCGCCCCCAAGGAAGCGCTCATGAGCACGGCCTCCACCGGTTCTCGCGCCGCGCAGCGCCAGGTTTCCGACCTGCCCTGCCCGCGCGGCCTGCCGCTCGTCGGCAACCTGCTGCAGCTCTCCCCCGCGCGACTGCATCTGATCCTCGAGCGCTGGGCCGCCGAGCTCGGCACGCCATACCGCTTCCAGGTGGGCAGCATTCCCATCACGATCTGGACCGACACCGACCTGATCCAGCAGATCATGCGCGAGCGTCCGCACCGCTACCGGCGCTATCAACCCGTCGAAGCCGTGCTCGACGAAATGGGCTGCAACGGCCTCTTCTCCGCGGAAGGCGCGGCGTGGGAGCCGCAGCGCCGCCTCGTGATGCAGGCGCTCTCGATTCCCACCATCAAGGCGTTCTATCCCACACTCGCCGAGATCACCGGGCGTCTGCGCGCGCGCTGGCTGCGCGCGGCGGAGCGCGGAGAAACGGTGGAGATGACCGACGACCTCAAGCGCTACACGGTGGACGTGACGAGCGCGCTCGCGTTCGGCGAAGACCCGCGCACGCTCGAACGCGATCACGGCGTGATTCAGGCGCATCTGGAGCGCATCCTGCCGAGCGTGATGGGCCGCATCAACGCGCTCTTTCCGTATTGGCGCTACTTCAAGCTCCCCGCGGACCGCAAGCTCGATCAGTCGCTCGCCGAAGTGCATCGCCACGTGGACGCGATGATGCAGCGCGCCCGCGAGCGCATGCGCGACGACCCCGCGGATACGCCGCGCAACCTGCTCGAGGCGATGCTCGCGCAGCAGCAGGCAACGCGCGCGGAAGCAGACGCGACGCCCATCACCGATGCGCAAATCCGCGCCAACGTGCTAACGATTCTGCTCGCGGGCGAGGACACCACCGCCGATTCGATCGCGTGGACGCTGCCCTATCTCGCGGCGGACCCGCAACTGCAGACGCATCTGGGAGAACAGGCGCGCCGCGTGCTCGGCGAGGCGAACGTATGCCCCGACTACGCCACGCTCAAGGAACTCGATATCTTCGAGGCGATCTGCATCGAGGCGACGCGTCTGCGCCCCGTGGCGGCCGTGCACTCGTTCGAGCCGCTCGAAGACGTGGTGCTGGACGGCGTGGCCTTGCCCCGTGGCACGCGCATGTTCTTCGTGGCGCGGCCGGCCATGGTGGACGCAAGGAATTTCGCCGATCCGCAGCGCTATGACCCGTGGCGCTGGATGCACAAGCGGGAGCACGGCGGCGAGCATGAAGCGAACGGCGGAGCGCACGACGTGCGCGCGTATCTGCAGTTCGGCGCGGGGCCGCGCGTGTGCCCGGGCCGCCATCTCGCGACCGTGGAGATGCGTCTCGCGCTTTCCATGCTGATGAACGAGTTCGAGATCGAGATGGCCATCGACCCGGCGAAGATCAACGAAGTCTCCGCGTTCACGATGGTGCCCGATACGATGCCGGTGAGGCTCAGGAAGCGTCAGCGCGCCGGCTGAGCCGGCCACGCGGTGCCCGGTGGCCCACAGTGACGCGTTCGGGCCAACGAATCTGCGCACTAACAAGGAAAGCTGAATTCGTCGACTTCAAGAAGCGCGCTGAAGATATCGTGTTGGACTGCAAAACGATTATCCGTTGAGCTTTCCATCATGCCCATACCCTTCAAACTCGCGAACTTCAAGCTCGCCATCGCCGGCGCCGGGCTCTGCGCGCTGCTCGCAGGCTGCAACGAAAAACGGGCAACGCCGCCGCTCCCCTCTGCCAGCAACGCGGCCCCGCTGCTTTCCATCGCGATCCAGCGCAACGGACACTGGATCACCGGGGTGCAAACCAGCGGCGACAAATCTCACCGGATGCTTCTCGATACCGGCGCGAGCTTCAATATGCTGCCGGCCGAGGGGGCGCTCGCCGCCGCGCCCCTCACCCAGGAAGCGCAAGCCGCCTTGCTCAAGCAAGGCACGCTGAAAGGGCCGGGCGATGACGGAGCCCCGAGCGTCATCACGCCCGGCGAACCGCGGCAAATCAAGCTGGGGCTCAACCCGGCGCTGCGCATTCAGGGCTGGTCGATGCCGTCGGACACGCTGGCGCTGCAGGGAAAATTGGGCGCCCTCGCCGCGGCGGAAGATGCATCGTTCGACGGCATCATCGGGATCGACAGCATGCGCGATCTCACGTGGCGCGCCGACTATGTCACCGGCACGCTCACCGCCTACGCGGGCGAAGCGCCTGAGCACGAGTGGCAGCAGTGCACGTTCATGACGCTGGACACCCGCACACGCACGCCGCTCATCGAGCTGAGCCTTGGCGACGAGCACCGCTTCTTCATTCTGGACACCGGCTATGACGCCGATCTGCTGGTATCCCAGGAAGTATTCGAGCATTACGTCAAGGCAAAGCGATTCCCCAAAATCGGCGCGAGTTTCAGCGCCGGCGTGACGGATCGCCTCGCTGCCCGCCCGGAGGGCCTGCTCTCCGGCCTGACCATCGGGCAGAAGAGGCTGCCCACGCTGGCCGTGAGCGGCGGTTCGCCGGATCAGCGCCTCGGCATGGGGCTGCTGGAGAAGATGGATCGCTTCGAGCTGGATTTCCGCCGCTTCCGGTTCTGTTTCGACCTTCCCGCCGTGCCGGAGAACAGCGCGCTCGCACAGGAGAACTCGATTCTCGAGCGGCGGGGCGAGCGCTATGAAGTCCTTGCTCTTTTACCCGATGGCAGGCTGGCACAAAGCGGCGTCAAGGCAGGCGACCAGATCGAGATGGTCGACCAGATCTCCGTAAAAACGCTGAACCTTGCCCAGTTGGGCGAGCTGCTGAGCAACCCCGCCACTGGCGAACTGACGGTGCTGCGCGGTAAAAGTCCGTGGATCGTGCCGTTGAAGAAGCTGGCCCCCGCTTGACGGCGAAGCCGAAGCGGCCTGCGCGCCGGCTCGACGCCGCGTTCGGGCCGGCGCCCGAGACACCGTTCAAGGCCGTCGGATTCAGGCGTCGTCCGCGGGTGGCGCCACGCCCTGCTTGCTGATGCTCCCCGCACTTTCGGCGCCTTCCTCGCCGCCGCGCGCCCGCGCGTCGCGCATCTTTCCGGGCGCCCGCGGGCCAAGCCCGAGCGCCACGCCCATCGCAAGCGCATCGATCACCGCGAGATGCGCGATGCGCGACACATCGGGCGCGTGGGGGGGCGCATGAGGCGCCGCATGAGAGGCTTCAGGCGCTTCGGATTCCGGCACACGCAACAGCAGCGGTATGTCCACCACCCACGCGAGCCGCGAGCCCGCATTGGTGAGCGCGATGGTGGTGGCGCCGCGCTCCTTCGCGATCTGGATGCTCTCGTTCACCTCCACGCTGCGGCCCGACTGCGAGATCGCAAAGGCCACGTCGCCAGGTTCGAGCAAACCGGCATAGAGCCGCTGCAAATGCGCGTCGGTGAAT
>JAITTX010000490.1 GCA_031286755.1 Paraburkholderia sp. | reverse complement strand
GCCTCGAAGCCCGCCGCGTTGCCGAAATTGCGCATCGTCCAGTTGCAGCCCGTGCGGTCCGGCGCCTGCAATTGCGGGCGCGGCACGCCAATCTTCACGCCATCGTCCACGACCTCCTGCAGCCGGTGGATCCGGCGCTTCACTTCGTCCTGCAGCCGCGACGCATTGAGAGTCTTGCGCAGCATCGGCACCTCCTTTTCATGCTCGAACCGGTGAGCGAGTCTAGCGCAGCGCGCGGCACGAACGCCCGCCACGCGTTACGCGATTGCGGTCACGGCGCCGCGTCTCGCTGCGTGTCGTTTGCAGCGCTTTCTGCGGCATCCGTGGTGTTGGTGGCGGCGCGGCTCGCCGCCGTGTCGCGCCCATCCGGCATCGGCGCTGCGGGCCCGTGCGCCTGTGCGTCTGCGTCCGTGCCGGTGGATGCGTCCGCCCCGGAAGCCGCCCCCCTCGCCGCCGCATCCTCAGCCGCCCCGCCCGCGAGCAGCAAGTCCGGATGCGCGCGCGGCACCGCCCGCTTCCATGCCGTGTCCAGCTCGCGGCGGATCGAGTCGTAGATCTCCTTCGAAATCGACCGGTCCTCGTACATCGCCATTACGCGCGCGCGCCCTTCGCGCAGCGCGTAGAGCAGCATCATGCGGCGCTCGAGCACGTCCGCGCCGTGGCCGCCGAAGCATTGGCGCACGTCGTCCAGCCCGCGCTCGGCCTTTTCGATGCGCGTCTTCAGTATCGTGCCGAGCAATGTGGCGAGGCGCTCGCCCAAGAGCGGCGTGAGACTCGTATCGGCGAATTCCAGCAACTCGTGCAGCACCACGCGCCGGCACATCAGGAGTTCGAAGCGATCGGCGAGCGCATCCGCGTAGGGCTGGTGGATGTGCAGCCAGCGCGCGAGCAGGCGCGCGGCACGCAGGCCCGGTGTGTCGGCGAGGATCTTCGCCGCCGCGCGCTGATAGCCGATGCGCCCGCTCTCGCGCGCCGCCTCGATCATGGCGTCGGTGTTGCGCATCATGGCGTCGAGATTGCGGATCGTGATGATGCCGCTGCCGTACTGCGGGATCAGGTCGCGCTCCTTGGTCGCGAGCGTGGCGAGCCCGATGGCGAGGCGCTCGCGCTCCGAAAGCGCGGACTCGATGTCGAAGGCCGTCGCGCTCAAGTCGATGCTGCGGCGGAAGGTATTGCAGGCTTCGTCGGCGATCGACGCGGGAATGCGGAACGTGCGCGCCGCCTCGTGCACCTGCTCCGACACGCCAATCGAAGACAGTTGCACCGCCTGCTGCTGAAGCGCTTCCTCCTGCGGCGAGAGCAGATCGAGCTTGAGCCGCTTGATCAGCAACTTGAGCGACGAGCCGTTCACGATCAGGCTCACGAGCACGAAACCCGTGGCGAGGATGGCCACGAAGCGGCGCGTGGTCTCGGGCAGCACCTCGTTGTGCGCGAGGCCGAGCGCGAGCACGAGCGTGACCGCGCCGCGCAGGCCGCCCCATGCGATCACGAGCTTGTACGCGGCGCTCACGGGCTCGGTGAGCTTCAGGCGGCTCAGGAGCGGCAGCATGCCGAACGTCACCACGAGGCGCGCCACCAGCGCCGTCACCACCACCACGGCGAGCGCGGCCAGATCGACCCAGCGCGCGTCGCGCAGCGTGGCGGGAATCTGCATGGCCGCGAGCAAAAAGATGGCCGCGCCCGCCATGGCCGCCACCTGCTCCCAGATCAGTTGCAGGTGCTGCCAGTTCGCGGGCGAAAGCCGCGTGCGCCCGAGCCCGCTGATCACGAGGCCCGCCGCCACCACCGCGACCACGCCGGAGACGTGCAGCGTTTGATCGGCGAACAGATAGAGCGGATACGGCAATGCGAAGCTCAGCGAAATCTCGGCCTTGCCCTCGCCGCCCAGCGCCGGCAGCAGATACGCGACCGCCCGCCCGGCCAGCGCGCCCACGGCAAGGCCGCCAAGCAACTCGACGGCGAGCGTGCGCAGCGCGGCGCCGCCCGTTGCGGCGGCGGTGTCGCCGGTGATGGCGGCGATCAGCACGGTCGCAATGGCAATGGCGGCCGCGTCGTTGAGCAGGCTCTCGCCTTCCACGAGCCGCACGAGGCGCTCCGGCGCGCCCACCTGGCGAAACACGGCGAGCACCGCGGACGGGTCCGTGGTCGCGATCATCGCGCCGAGCAGCAGGCCGTCGGTGAGCGGGCCGAGCCCGGTGAGGCGAATCGCGCCGCCCACCATCGCCGTGGCAACGAACACGGCCACCACGGCCAGCAGCAGAATGGGCGCGGCGTCCCCCAGCATCTCGCGCACGTTCACGCTCAGCGAAGCCTGGAACAGCAACAGCGGCAGGAAGATCCACAGATAGGCCTCGGGCGGCAGGCGCGGCGCGAGCGCCGGCGTGAAGACGCTCTCGGCCAGTTGCGGCCAGGCCTCGCCGCTCACGAGATAGATGCCGCCCAGCGCGAAACCCCACGCGGCCAGCAGCACCGATTCGGAGAGCGCGAAGCGCAGGCTCACGGCCTGCACCAGGGCGATGCTCGCCAGCAGAAAACCGCTCAGGAGTAGAACGTGGATGATCATTGTTGCTCGTGTGACTCAAGCGCGCGCGCTGCGCCGCCTGCATGAGAGATCGCCGCCGCTCGGCGGGCGCGCGCCGCTCAATGTGCGGCTCAATGGGCCGTCCGGTGCGCCGCGCAGTGTACCGCTCCGTGAGCCGCCCGGCGCGCCATTCAGCGCGCCGCCAGCCATACCAGCGTCAGCGATCTCACTCCCTGCGCGCCCTGGATGAGCACGCCCTCGATATCGGCCGTCGCGGACGGCCCCGTCACCAGCGCCGCGTAGCGAGCGCCGCGAAAGTCGTCGCGCCGGTAGGCGTCCTGAAGCCCCGCCACGAGCGCGCCGGGATCGAGCAGCACGTAGAGATGCTGCACGAGGTAGCCCAGCGCGTTCACCACGTACTCGCGCTCGGAAAGCCACACGGAGCCCGTTTCCGCCACGCCGAAGCGCGCGCGCACGACGCCCACCTGCACGTTTTCGAGCGACGCGGGCGGCATGGCAGCGTCGAGCGCATGCGTGCCCGGCACCTCGGGCGCGGCCGACGCGATCGACACCTGCGCGCCGAAGCGCTCGCGGATCAGCGCGAGCACGGCCTCGCCCGAATCGGCCTGGGCCGCTTTCCCGCCCATCAACGCGAGCGCCGCGCCAAAGCGCTCGCGCAATTCACCGGGCGGCGCGTCGAACAACGGCACCTCGGGCAAATCCAGGGGCTCGGGCTGCGCGGCGCGCACGCGCGCGAGAAACGCTTCACGACTCGCCATCGCCGCCTCCCTTGCCGCCTTCATGGCTTTTTCCGCCCGTGCCACCCTTGCGGTTCTTGCGATACCACGCATGAAAGGTCCTGGACGGCGCCTGCGGCAGCGTGCGCTGCCGGCCCCAGATATTGAGCGGGTTGTAGAGCACGAAATTGGGCAGACGCCGCAGCGCGCCGTCGAGCGAGGACACCGCCGCGCGATACAGCTTCGGGCTCGCGAGCAGCCGCCCCGCCATCTTGAGCACCTCCTGCTTCACGAACGGCACTTCGTGCTGCGCGGCGATCACCTCGCGCCACTGGTAGATCTGCTCGTGAATGTTGATCTTCACGGGGCACACGTTCGTGCAACTGCCGTTGAGCGTGGACGCGAACGGCAAGGCGCTGAAGCGCTTCAAGTCGAAGGTCGGGTTGATGATGGCGCCAATCGGCCCCGCATAGGTGCTGCCATACGAGAGGCCGCCGCTGCGCCGGTAGACGGGGCAAGTGTTCATGCACGCGCCGCAGCGGATGCACTTGAGCGAGTACCAGAAGTCCGGCATCGCGAGCCGCGCGCTGCGGCCGTTGTCAACGAGAATGAAATGCATCTCGGCACCCTCGCGCGGCGCGCGGAAGTGCGAGGTGTATTGCGTGATGGGCGAGCCCAGCGCGCTGCGCGAGAGCATGCGGATGAACACGCCGAGATCGGAGACGCGCGGAATCAGCTTCTCGATGCCCATCGAAACGATATGCACGGGCGGCACGTTGGCCGAGAGATCGGCGTTGCCTTCGTTGGTGCAGACCACCACCGTGCCGGTCTCGGCCACCGCGAAGTTGCAGCCCGTCATGCCCGCTGTCTTCTCGCGCACGAACCACGGGCGCGTGTTCATGCGCTGGCTCTCGGCGAGATAGTGGATGTCGCTGTTCGACGCATCGGTGCCGATGGTGCGGCCGAACACTTCGGCCACGTCGTCGCGCAGCTTGTGCACGGCGGGCACGACGATATGGCTCGGCGGCTGCCCGTCGAGCTGCTGGATGCGCTCGCCGAGGTCGGTCTCCATCACCGCGATGCCGCGCTGCTCCAGGTACGGGCGCATCTCGCACTCGTCGGTGAGCATCGACTTGCTCTTCACGAGCGCCGTCATGCCCCGCTCGCTCAGGATGCGAAAGACCGTCTCGTTGTGCTCGCCCGCCGTATCGGCCCAGTGCACCTGCACGCCGTTCGCCTCGGCGGTGCGCGAGAACTGGTCGAGATAGTCGGCCAGATGCGAGAGCGTGTGCGCCTTGATGGCCGATGCGAGCTCGCGCAGCGCCTCCCACTCGGCAATCGCATGCGCCTGGGCATCGCGCCTCGTGCGCATGTCCCAGAGCCGCTTGTCGTGAAAGTCCACGTGCTCCGGGCGCGCGAGAAATGCGCCCGCGAGCTTCGCGTGCTCGACTCGTTTGGGGCGATCGTTGGGCGCGCTCATTCGTGCGCTCCGTTGAGCACCTGGGCGATATGGATGAAGCGCACGTCCGACTGCATGCGCTCCGCGCAGCCCTGCTGATGCATGAGGCACGACATGTCGCCCGAGACGATGTACTGCGCGCCCGCGCTCACATGGTCGATGATCTTGTCCTGCCCCATGCGCACGGACACCGCTTCCTCGGTCACCGCGAAGGTGCCACCGAAACCGCAGCATTCGTCGGGGCGCTGGGGCCGCACGAACTCGATGCCCTTCACGCCCTGCAGCAACGCAAGCGGCTTCGAAAAGGGCTTGCCGGCCACCTCGGAGGTCGAGGCCTCGTGCAAGTGGCGCAGCGCGCTGCAGCTATTGTGCAGGCCCACGCGCCAGGGAAACTCGGCCCAGGGGAATTCGCGCACGCGCAGCACGTCGTGCAGGAACTCGACCAGCTCGAAGGTGTTCCTGCGCACGCGGCGCACCGCGTCGTTCTGCTCGATCGCGGTGAAGTGGTCGCGCACGTGACTCACGCAACTCGCCGAAGGCCCGACGATAAAGTCGTAGCCTTCGAAGGCGCGCGCGAACACGCGCTCCGCGCCGGCCGCCTCGGCCTGCGCGCCGCTGTTGGCCATGGGCTGGCCGCAGCAGGTTTGATCGAGTGGATAGTCGACTTCGCAGCCGAGCCGCTCGAGCAATTCGAGCGTGGCGATCCCCACTTCTGGATAGAACGCGTCGATAAAGCACGGAACAAAAAGGGCGACTTTCATGCGAGGCTCGCGCGGGAAAGCGGACCGGACCATTCTAGCGCCGATCCGCCCGGCGAGCGCGCCACGCGGGCCGGGCCGCCGCCTACCCGGCTTCCCCGCGACTACCGCGCCACGCATTTACCGCAGCGCAGCGAGGCCGCTCCAGGCGCCGCGCTGGCACCGCCCGATCGCCCATCGCCCCCGTTCAGAAGTTGTGGCGAATGCCCGCGATGACCGCGAGTTGCTTGTCGGTGTCCGAGTTCACGAGATTGGGGATTTGCGCGAGGTTGCGCGTGCCGCCGCCGGCGGCGTCGATGCCGAGCCCGGCGCCCGACGACTTCTGCCCGATCGCCACGGCGTAAAGCGCCGTGCGCTTCGAAAGGTTGTACACGGCACCCAGGTTGATCTGATGGATGCGCGTGGACGCGCCCTGATCGGGATGCGCATCGTTGAAGATATACGCAAAGCCGAATTGCAGCGCCGGCGAAAACTGCCACATCGTATTGAGCTCGGCGATATCGAACGAGATATCGGCGCCTTGCGGCTGCGCCGTGCTCGCGAAATACTGGCTCTGCGAAAACCGCGTATGCGTGTAGCTGAGCGCGAGCGTCACCTTGTCGAATGCATACGAGCCACCGGCACCGTAAATGTCGATCTTCTGCGCGTTCTGCAGTTCGCAATACGAAGCATCGGCGTTCGCGCAACTGAGATCGCCGATATAGCCGCTCTCCCCACCCAGCGCCGCCTGGAACGGATTGCGCAGTTGCAGATAGCCCGCCGAGAGCGAGAGCGGCCCATGCGTGTAGTTGGCCGCGAGCGACCAGCCGCGATTCTGCGAGAAGTTGCCCGCCACGCCGCCGAGGCTGAACAAACCGCCTAGCGTCAGGCCGCCGAAGCTCGGGCTCACGTACTTGATCGAATTGTTGAAGTTGAACGCTTCGTTGAGGTTGTCGACGTCGCCGAAGTGCGAGCCGTAGAGCGTCGCCCAGTTGTTGCTCGACGCATAGGCGCCCATGTTGTCGGAGAACGGATCGTACTGGCGGCCGAGCGTGAGCGTGCCGTAACTCGCGTTCGCCACGCCCACCCAGGCGTTGCGGTTAAAGAGCGTGCCGCTCTGCAGCAGCGCGCCGTTCTGCGTGAGGATGCTGTTTTCCAGCGTGAAGTTCACCGTGGTGCCACCGCCGATGTCCTCGCTGCCAGTCAGGCCCCAGCGCGATGGCACGAGGTTGCCGCCGCCCAGTTGCCAGTTCGAATGGCCTTCGGTGCGGCCGTCCGCCTGCGTGGTCTGCTGGTTCGTCGAATAGACGAGGCCCGTGTCCACCGTGCCGTAAAGCGTGACCGAGGACTGAGCGTGCGCGGCTTGCGTGAAAGTAGCGAGGGTGGCGAAGGCGCACGAAGCCAGCGCCGGCGCCATGCGCCTGACGAGTGGATTTGCCATGTCGATGTCGTTCGTTTCGAAGTGAGCGATTACCCGGCCTCGCGCGAACGCCCTGCATGCGCGCGACCGGGCCGCGGCGCGCGGCTGGAATGCGCGCACCGCGTGCGGTTTGACTGCCTGGAAATTGCCTGGAAAATGCCGGGAGAAATGAAGCGCGAGCGCCCGGGCGCGCCGCGCCCTACTGGCCGAAGCGCGCGTAGACGCCGGGCCGGCTGCGCTTGAGCACGAAGCCGAGCGCGATGCCGGACAACGCCACCGCAAGCACGATCCACGGGAAGGACCGCACGATCGCGCTATTGGAGCCGGAGAGCGCGTCCAGGTTGCCGATCAGCACGAAGCCGATCCACAAGAGACCGAAGCCGCCCAGCACCGGTGCGAGCAGCGCGTGCCAGACGCGCGTGTCCTTTTTCGTGGCGCGAAAGAAGGCGGCCACCGAGAAACTCGTCACCGCTTGCAGCATGACAATGCCGATGGTGCCGAGCGCCGAGGTGCAACTGAACACGATGTTGAACGGATCGGCGCCCGCGAGCACGTAGAGCCCCACCGGCACCGCCACCGTGAGCGTCTGCAGATAGCTCGCGAGATACGGCGAGCCGTACTTCGCATGCAGGCGGTCGAGCTTCGCGGGCAGAATGCCCTCGACCGAAAGCGCGTGAATGTAGCGCACGATCGTGTTGTGAAACGAGAGCAGGCTCGCGAAGATGCTCGAGAGCAGCAGGAGGCTCATCGCCGTGGTCATGGCGCCGCCCAGGTATTTCGTGGACTGGATGAACCAGAAGTCGCCCGGCTGCTTCGTGGCCACCGCGGCCACGTCCCGCATGCCATAGGCGCACACGATGGCCCACGTGACGAACGCGAAGAACACGAGGATCAGCGTGACCGACACATAGGTCGCGCGCGGCACCGTGACCTTCGGGTCGCGGCACTCCTTGCCGTAGATCGCCGTGGCCTCGAAGCCGATGAACGACGCGAGCGCGAACATCACGGCAATGCCCATATGGCCGCTGAACACGTGCTTCGGTGCGAACGGCGCGAGCGTGAGGCCGTCGGGGCCGCCATGATGGATCACGATGGCGATCGAGAGCACGAGCAGGATGCCCATTTCGAGGCTCATCAGCACGCCGAGCAGGCGGCTGTTCAAGTCGATGCCGCGCAGCCCCGTCAACTGCACGATGGCGATGCACGCGAACGAATACGCGTACCACGGCATCGCGCTATGCAAGAGCGGCCCGAGCACGACCGTGCAAAAGAAACCGAACAGGCCATACAGCGCGATCTGGATGCAGGTGTACGAAAGCAGCGCGACGAGCGCGCCCGCCATGCCGAGTGGCCGGCCGAAACCCGCCGTGATGTAGGCGTAGAACGCGCCGGCGCGCACGATATGCCGGCTCATCGAAGCAAAACCCACGCTGAAGACGAGCAGCACCACGCCCGCGATCACGAAGGCGCCGGGAATGCCCGCGCCGTTGCCGAGGCTGATGGCGGGCGGCACCGCGCCCAGCATGCCGGTGAGCGGCGCGGCCGCGGAGATCACGAGAAACACGATCTGCCACAAGCCGAGCAGGTTGCGCTGCGGCGCGGCGGCATCGTCTGCCACGGCGCCGCCGACGAGTCCGGCCGGCGTGACGGGTAATTGCGGTTCGTTCATCGTTGCCTCTGCTGGTGTCTTTTTGGGTTGCGCCATACGACACGATGAAGAACCGCGTGCCCCGTGGCGCCCGTGAAAGCGAATCTCGCGCAGCCGATTGCGGCAATTGCAACGATGCGAGATTCGACACGAGCGCATGGTAGGCAGCTAAAAAATCCGGCGACCTGGCCGACCGCGCCAAATTTTCGATAAATTGCGCCAACGTGACTGCGGGTTTTTACTTAACACGCTTGCGCCGTGGCATTTAATTTGGATGACGAATGAATTGGCGAATGTGCCCACCGGGCCGAATTCTTTCCATTAGCCATCAATAAAATTACATTTATAAAATGTCGGGGCCGGATCTAATCCGACCGGCCCCAATTACGCGTCGCGCGCCATAGCACGGTGGCATCCGCATAGCCCACCGCGCGCGCGACGGCGGCATTGGTCATGCCCTCCTGCTCGCGCAGCACCGCCACGCTGCGCTGGCGCTCTTCGCGAATGATCTCGCGCACGGAGGTGCCCGCCTCGGTCAGATGGCGTTGCAGAGAGCGGTTCGACAGCCCGAGATCCCGCGCGATGTCGGCCACCACGAGCTTCTCGCGCGCGAGCCGCCGCGTCACCAGATCGCGCACCTGATCGACGAGATCGTGCGGCACCGTATCGCGCGAAATGAGGTCGGTGGCGTGGCGCTCCATCATGCGCGCGAGCTGCGTGTCGGCGCTCTTGAGCGGCGCGTCGAGATCGTGCGGGTGCAGCACCACGCCGCTCGCCGGCTGCTGGAAGCGCACCGGCACGCGGAAAATACGCATATAGGGCTTGAGATCCGCGGGCGCGGCATGCTCGAAATGGATCTCGACCGGCGTCCACGCCGCGCCGCGCACGAGACGAATCATGTGGCACATCGCGCTCACGCTGTACTCGGCGTCCTGGCGGCGCGGCCAGATCTGCGCCTGCGCAATGCGATAGCTCCACATGGGCCACGCGTTATCGCGCACCAGATCGACGAGCGTGCCGCTCTGCCAGGAGCCGAGCGCGTCCGTGAACTTGCGGATCGCCGACCCCAGCGTGGGTGACGACATGAACACGAGCCCCGCGGGCCCGAGTTCCGTGAGCTGCAATTCGTTGCCGAGGCGCAGGCCGAGCCACGGCTCGTCCAGCACTTGCGCGGCGCGCTCGAAAGCGCCCACATAGCGCCCGAGCGGCAGGATTTCATAGGGATCCGAAAGCTGCTTGCGGCTCAGGCCAAACTCGGCCAGCAACGCATCGCAGCCCGCGCCCGCCGCATCCAGCGCGCGCACGATCGGGCCCATCACCGCGCCGCGAATCATCGGAAAACCATTGCTGACAGGCACTTTTTTCATGTCTCGCTCCATTCGCCCAGCGATTCACATTCGAATCGCATACGGCTTCGTTCGCCCTGTCTCTGGCGCACTCTATCGTCCCTTTGGCGCGTTTTGCAAGCGCGAAAAAAATATGGCGTTTCTACGATGACGTCACGACATCGCCATCGCGGCCACGTCCGCCGCGCCCCAAAAACAGGGCCGGCCGACCACCGTTCGCGCGCTGTTGCGGTCCAACGCCATCCTTACGAAATGCTTATGAACACGACTACGAACTCGCATCCGCTCGATCCGCTGAGCCTCTCCGAAATGCAGCTCGCCTGTGACATCGTGAAGGCCGCCGAGCAGCTCGACAAACACGCGCGCTTTCCCGTCACCGAGTTGCACGAACCGCCCAAGGCCGAGGTGGTTGCGTACCAGCCCGGCGACTACTATTCGCGCCACGCGTTCACGATCGCCATCGATCGCACGCGCAACCAGACGCTCGAACTGGTGGTCGATCTGCGCGAAAAGAAAGTGGCGTCGCGCAAGGCGCTCGCGCTGCACAGCGCGCCGTTCGGCCAGCCGCCGGTGATGATCGAGGACTTCATGAACGCCGAGCGCATCGTGAAAGCCGACCTCGCATGGCGCGAGGCAATCAGGAAGCGCGGCCTCACCGAAGACGATCTCGAGCGCGTGCAGGTGGATCCGTTCTCGGCGGGCGCCTTCGACCGCTCCAACGAGGGTGGCCGCCGCCTCGTGCGCTGCGTGAGCTACTACCGCGAGAACGTGACCGACAACGGCTACGCGCACCCGATCGAAGGCGTGGTGGCAGTCGTGGATCTGCTGGAACAGAAAGTGATCGAGCTCGTGGACGACGGCCGCATCATTCCGATCCCGCGCGCGAAGCACAACTACGACACGCCGAGCATCGGCAAGCCGCGCGACACGGTCAAGCCGCTGTCCATCAACCAGCCCGAAGGCCCGAGCTTCACGATCGACGGCTGGCAAGTCAGTTGGCAGAACTGGACATTCCGCGTGGGCTTTACGCCACGCGAGGGCCTCGTGCTGCATCAGATCACCTGGGACGACGGCAAGAGCGCGCCGCGCCCCATCGTCTACCGCGCGAGCGTGACGGAGATGTGCGTGCCCTACTCCGATCCCACCACGAACCACTACTGGAAGAGCGCGTTCGATGCGGGCGAGTATGGCCTCGGCAAGCTCGCGAACCAGCTCGAACTCGGTTGCGACTGCCTCGGCACGATCCGCTATTTCGACATTCCGTCCGCCGACGATTTCGGCAACAGCTTCACGATGAAGAACGCCGTGTGCCTGCACGAAGAAGATTACGGCACGCTCTGGAAGCACTATGAATTCCGCACCGGCGTGTTCGAGATGCGCCGCTCGCGCCGCCTCGTGATCTCGTTCTTCGCGACGGTGGGCAATTACGACTATGGCTTCTACTGGTACTTCTATCAGGACGGCACGATCCAGCTCGAGTGCAAGCTCACGGGCATCATCCAGACCTCGGCGGTCGCGGACGGCGACGCCTACCCGTGGGGCGGCATGGTCACGGAAAATCTCGGCGGCCCCACGCATCAGCACTTCTTCAACGCGCGCCTGCACATGATGGTGGATGGCGAAAAGAACTCCGTGACCGAGCACGAGTTCGTGCCGCGCCCGATGGGTCCGGAGAACCCGTACGGCAACGTCTTCGACACCACGAAGCGCGTGCTCAAGACCGAGCAGGAAGCGGCGCGCAATGCGAACGGGCAAACCGGCCGCTTCTGGAAAGTGGTGAACCCGAACGTGAAGAACCGCGTGGGCGCGAACCCGGGCTACAAGCTCATCATCAACGACTCGCCGCTGATGCTCGCCGATTCCCATTCGAAGGTGCGCCAGCGCGGCGGCTTCGCGACGCGCCACGTCTGGGTCACGCCGTACGACACGACGCAGCGCTACGCGAGCGGCGACTACCCGAACCAGCACGCGGGCGGCGACGGTCTGCCGCGCTATATCGAAGCGAACCGCAACGTGGAGAACGAGGACATCGTGCTGTGGCACAGCTTCGGCCATACGCACGTGTGCAAGCCCGAGGACTTCCCGGTCATGCCCGTGGAGTACGCCGGCTTCATGCTCAAGCCGAACAACTTCTTCCATGGCAATCCGGCGATGGACCTGCCGGGCGGGCGCGATCCGCATAGCGTGCAGGACGGTTCGCCGGACGCGGGCGCGGCGCCTTCGTGCTGCCACGGCAAGCAGTAAGTTCGCGATGACGCCCCACGCGCGCCGCCTCACGACGCCCGAGGCTTGCAATGCCCTCGCCGCCGCGTGGTTCTGGTGCGCGGTGACGGGCAGCGCCTCGGCGCTCGCGGCGGGCGTCATGCTGGGCGCGATGCGAATCGACGCGAATGCCGCCGCATTCGCGGGAAGCACCGTCACGCTCTTTGTCATGGCGTTGCTTCCCGTGACGCTCGCGCGCCGCTTCGTCTCGCGGGCCACCGTGCCGGTGGCCGCCGCGCTCGTCCTCGTCATGGCGGCAATGACGGCCGCAGCCGCGCAGGCGCGCGCGGGTTCGATTCCAGCCGGCATGCCGGTTGCGCTCGCATTGGCGGGTCTTGCCGCGCTCGCGGCGGCATGGCAACACTTGCCCGCGCGGCGTGAGGCATCTTCTGCTCCACATCCGGGAATTCATAGGACTCCGTTCAAACTCGCGCAGCGAGGTTTCACCGCCACGCTGTCCGGCAGCGCGTCTCCGCTCATACCCGCATTGCTGGCCGGACTGTCCAGCGGCATGCTCGCGCGCTTCCAGTTCTTCGCGGTGTGCGGCACGGGGCCCTTCTCGTCCACGCAGCTGGCCGTTTCGCTTGGCGCGACGGCGGGCTTCGGCCTGCTCGCGGAACGCATCGACCATCGCTACGCCTTGCTCGCGCTCTTCGCGCTGCGCGGCGCGTTGCTTGCCGCGCTCACGTTCGATGCGCTCGCACCGTGGACGGTGTGCGCCGCACCCGCGTTCGCCGTGCTCGACGCGCTCACGCTGCCCACGCTTTTGCGCATCGGCCGTGCGGCGCAGGCGAGCTGCCCCGGCGTCGCGCACCACGCGGGCATGCTCGTGGGCGCCGCGCTCGCCACTACGTCATGGGGCTTCGGCCAGGGCTTCCTCGCGCTCTTTTTGGCCTGCGCCGCGCTCAACCTCATGTGCGCAGGCACACTCGCGGCGCGCCGCAGCAAACGCCACGAGCGCCACGAACGCGCGCATCAACAGCACCCATCGCCGCACTCATCGCCGCAGGTATCGCCTTTCTCGCAGCACCAGACACCCCGCTTCGCCGATCACCCCGCGTCGCCCGCGCTCGCCCCGAGCGGAGCGATGCGCATTCGCTGACCTTGACCCCTTACG
>JAITTX010000488.1 GCA_031286755.1 Paraburkholderia sp. | reverse complement strand
CATCAGGTTCAGGAGCGCCATGACACCGAGCAGCACGGCGCAGGCGATAAACCCCGTCAATGTGAGCAGCCCGGAGCTCCCGGGGCGGATGAACCACGGCAAATAGTTGTTGGCGTAGGTGACGATCGCCTCCGCTTCGACCGCGGGCACCGGCACATAGGCCAGAAACAGCAGCCAGCACCAGATGCGGCCGAGCCCTTCGCCGTGGCTGGCGTGGCTCATGTGGACCAGCGCGCCGCTGCGTGGAAAGAGCGCGGCCAGCTCGGCAAAGCACAGCGCAATCAACATGATGATGATGGCGCCCAGTATCCAGCTGCCGATGCTGTACGGCCCTGCGATGCGGGAGGCGTGATACGCGCCGAACAGCCAGCCCGAGCCGATCATGCTGGTCGTGCTGGCAAACAGTAGCCCTACGATTCCGGCGTCGCGCCGGAGTTTGCCTTCGAGGGTCAGGCTTGAGGGTGTGCTCATGCCGAACTCCTTATTTTCAGTCACCCCTGACTGTTCGCATTGTTCTAATGCCCAGTGCCGCGTTCTCCTCCTGGCGTGTTACCCCGTCTAGATGGAAAAGCCACCCCGTGCTTTTAAATATAGGCCTGGTTCATTGCTCCTGCAAAAAACGGCGCTGATTACAGCGTTCAATCCCCATCGAATTGCCGTGAACGAGGTGTCAAAAAGAGGGAATTAACGTGATTGACCATTTTTAAGTTTCGTTTAAGAAATCTGTCATAGGCTCGGCCTTTCGCCCATCGGCGTCGCAATGGCGCCGGTGTCGCACCGAAAGCAGCGTGCCGTGCGCGCGGCTTTCCGCCAGCCATCCGTCCCGATTTGTATCAGTAGATGCCCAAATTCGTATCGACGACCTCTCAGGGAGTCGCGGGTAGAGCCATGCTCGTTGCCGCCCTCAGCACCGCCTGCACGACGTGGCTCTCGCACGAGATGCCGCGACCCGGCGCCGAGATATCGCTGCAAGCTTCCGACGATCTCCCCGACCGAGCCATGCGCGATCGCGTTTCCGCCACGCCGGGAGTTTCCCCGGACGTCGACGCGCCGGCTGCCGGACCTCATGCCACCCCCCACGTCGCCCCGGCCCCCATTTATCGCGTCGAGACCGCCCAGGTCACGCAGAGCTTTTCGGCCACGGCGAACCAGTTGGGCGTGGACGCCGCCTCGACCGCGAAACTCGTGCGTGCGCTCGCGGGCAAGCTCGACTTCCGGCGCGATCTGCAGCCCGGCAGCGAGGTGCGCCTCGTGTTCCGCAACGGCGCGCAGAATGCCGCTGCTGGCGTGCCGGCGAGCGCGAGCGCCGAGCCGGCAGCGCTCGCGGCCTCCGACGCTTCCGCTGTATCAGTGGCAGCCGCCGCGGCCGACGACGCGCCCATCGCGATGCGCATTTCCACGGGCAAGGACTCGCACGACCTGTTCCTCTACCGCAAGCTCGACGGCAAGGCGTTCTATTACAGCGCCGACGGCCAGCCGGCCGCGCCGTCGTTCCTGCGCTATCCCCTCGACTACACGCGCATTTCCTCGGACTTCTCGCCGAACCGGCTCAACCCCGTCACGCACCGCTGGGCCGCGCACGAAGGGGTCGATTTCGCCGCGCCCGTGGGCACGCCCGTGCACGCGACCGCGCAGGGCACCGTGACGTTCGTGGGCTGGCAGACCGGCTATGGCCGCGTCATCAAGATCAAGAACTTCGGCGAGTTTTCCACCACGTTCGCGCACCTCTCGCGTTTCGCCAAGGCGCTGCGCATCGGCGATCAGGTCAGCCAGGGCCAGGTGATTGGCTATGTGGGCCGGACGGGCTGGGCGACCGGGCCGCATCTGCACTACGAAGTCCATGTCGACCACGTGCCCGAGGATCCGCTCACGGTCGAACTGCCGGTGCGCACGGCGCTCGACGGCAAGGACCTGGAGCATTTCGCGCAACAGGTCCAGAAGCTCACGCCGATGTTGTGAGCCCGCGGGCGCGGTCCTGGCGGGCCGCGTCCGTGCTGGATTCGGGGCTGGCGCTTTATGGACTAAAGTGCGGGTTCTGGCATCAACTCGGGTATCAAGCGCGGATACAAGCGCGGATACAAGCGCAGCGATGCGTTTTCGTTCCCAGGAGCCTCGCCATGACCGAACACGGGCAGCATCCCCCATCCGTTCTGACGTTCGAGAGCGCACACGATTTCGACACCACGATCGCGCGCCTCAAGGCCGTGCTCGCGCGCGCGGGCGCCGTCGTGTTCGCGGACGTGGACCAGCGCGAGGCGGCGTCGCTGGCGGGCCTGACGCTGCGGCGCACCCGGCTCATCATGTTCGGCAACCCGAAGGCGGGCACGCCGGTCATGGTGGCCAACCCGCACGCGGCGCTCGAATTGCCGCTGCGGCTCGTGGTGTGGGAGGACGACGACGGGCGCGCGCACGTGGACTATCGCGACGTGACGCAGACGCTCGGGCCGCTCTACGCCATCGAGCCCGATCTGCTGGCGCCGCTGGAGCGCGTGGCGGGGCTTCTGCAAGCCGCGGTGCAGTGAATCAAGCGGTGTAGTGAGACACGCGGCGCCGCCACCCGCAAGACCGGCGCGCGAAATCCACCACCGTGGCGCGGCCGGCGCCTCGCCAGTCGCGCCGGCTCCACCTCATCGTTCAATGCCCGAAGAATATATCGCACTCCGAACGAGACCAGCAGGTCTTGACCGTGCGGTGGCCCGCGGCGCTGCGCGTGTCGGGCATGCCGCCATACGACATGTCGGTTTCCGCCTGAGCGGAGGCATCCGCGTCATCGGTCATCATCTGATGCGCGCGCTGCTGCGAAACAGGCTCGTCCTTCGACTGCGCCGCGGCAGGCGCGCCGGCCGCCAGCGCCGCCACGCAGCCGGCTATCAACGCCAATCGGATCTTCATTTCAACACTCCTTGCGGAGCACAACGCAAAGACAACCCGCGCGCAGGGTAGAGGCACGGCCAGTGCATGGCCTGTCGGTGCACCTTGCGCACCCGGGTGGCAGGCCGGGATGCCCGCGCAAAAGGCGGGCTGCCGGACGTGTTGGTGAGAGGGCCTGGTGCCAGTGCGAGCAGACCCTGATGTCAAGCGCGCCTCCGCCGGTTCGGGAGGCGGCGCAGCGTGGCGCGGCGCAAGAAGAAGAGGGACAGCGGGCGCGCAGAGAATGTCCGCGCTGCACTTTCGTTATAGCTCGCGCGCGCCAGAGTGCAACGGCGCCCGCGCATCAATTGCTGCACGTTTCTTTCGAAGCTGAAATTTAGCGAAAGCTCATGGAAATGAGATGGTCGCCGTGGAGTCATGTTCGGATGTTGTAATGCGCTCGCCCTGATGTCTGGCAAATCGGAACGCATGAGCCTGCGCGGCGCCAAGTCCACACGCATTTGACGTGCCAGCAGGACGCTAAAACCAACTCGAAGAATCGATGGAGCCCAACAACATGTCTTGCATCTATCGCCGGGCACTGCTCGCCGTGCCTTGCGCTGGCCTCGCCGCCGCACTGTTCGCGTGCGGCAGCAGCAATTCGAACACGCCGTCCGCCTCCGCGCAGGATTCGCTCGCGACCGCCACGCCCATCAAGCACCTGGTGGTGATCTACGGCGAGAATGTCTCGTTCGATCACTACTTCGCGACTTATCCGGGCGCGACGA
Organism: Paraburkholderia sp.; assembly: GCA_031286755.1. Taxonomy (GTDB): domain Bacteria; phylum Pseudomonadota; class Gammaproteobacteria; order Burkholderiales; family Burkholderiaceae; genus Paraburkholderia. The sequence continues at coordinate 37,433 of JAITTX010000488.1, read as the reverse complement.
ACCCGCCCGGCGAGCCGGCCTTCACGGCCGCCGCGGGCACGCCCACGGTCAACGGCCTCACGGGCACGCTGCTCACGGCGAACCCGAACTTCACCAACACGGCCAACGGCGCGGACGCCGCGAACCCGTTCCGCCTCGACCGCACCCAGGCGGCCACCGCCGACCAGAACCATGCCTACACGGCCGAGCAGCAGGCCGGCAACAACGGCGCGCTCGACCTGTTCCCGAAGTACACGGGTAACGCCACGAGCGGCGGCGCGGGCGCGTTCGGCACGAAGGGCCAGGTGATGGGCTATTTCGACGGCAACACGGTCACGGCGCTGTGGAACTACGCGCAGAAGTTCGCGATGAGCGACAACGCGTGGACCACCACCTACGGTCCGTCCACGCCGGGCGCGCTCGAAGTGGTGGCGGGGCAGACCAACGGCCTTCAGCTCGTGGTCTCGTCGAAGCAGCCGGCCACGGCCACGACTTCGTCGTACTACATCGACGACGGCGCGGGCGGCCTCACGATGATCAACGACGTCGATCCTGGCTACGACGTGTGCTCGAGCACGACCGACACGGGCATGATCAACGCGAAGAACATCGGCGATCTGCTCAACGCGCAGAAGGTCACGTGGGGCGGCTTCATGGGCGGCTTCAACCTGCAGACGAGCAACCCGAACGGCACGACGGGCTGCAAGCGCAGCACGGTCGCCACCGCCGTGAACGCGCCCACGGCCGACTACATTCCGCACCACAACTGGTTCCAGTACTTCAAGTCGACCGCCAACCCGCAGCACACGCGCCCGAGCTCGACCGCCGCGATCGGCTCGAGCCTGGAGACCGACGGCAAGACGGCCGAGCCCGCGAACCACCAGTACGACACCGACGACTTCTTTGCGGCCGTGAAGGCTGGCAACTACCCGTCGGTGAGCTTCCTGAAGGCACCGGCCGCGCAGGATGCGCACGCGGGCTACTCGGATCCGCTCGACGAGCAGCAGTTCGTCACGAAGGTCGTGAACTTCCTGATGCAGCAGCCCGACTGGAAGAACACGGCCGTGGTCGTGACCTATGACGACTCGGACGGCTGGTACGACCACCAGTACATGGCGCCGGTGCATTCGTCGCTGGCCGCGGCCGACCAGCTCAACGGCAATGGCGTGTGCGGCAGCGGCACGCAGCCGGTGGGCGTCGCGGGCGCGCCGGCCAACGGCCGTTGCGGCCCGGGCACGCGCATTCCGTTCGTGGTGGTCTCGCCGTGGGCGAAGGCGAACTATGTGGATCACACCTTCATCGACCAGGCCTCGGTGGTGCGCTTCATCGAAGACAACTGGCTCGGCGGCGCGCGCCTCGGCGGCGGTTCGTTCGATGCTTCGGCGGGCGACATGCGCGGCATGTTCGACTTCGCGGGCAAGGGCGGCTTGCCGGTCCTGTATCTCGACGGCACGCAAGGCACGCAACTGAGTTCCGCGCCGGCGATGTGATCGACGCCCGGCGCGGGGCTGACCCGGGGCGCACGCTGCGAAGCGCGCGTCCGGCAGTGGCCTCGCGCCGGGCTCTTGCATCGCTTGTCCATACCGATTCGGTGACCCTGGCCGAATCCCACGCCGTGTCGCGCATCCTCGAGATCGCCCACGGCTTTTGGCTTTCTGGTCCCGCCAGGAATAACGCAATATGTCCGAGCTTTCCTCTTCTTCTGCTTCTTCCGCTTCGCCTTCGGCAAGCGTCAAGGCGAAGCACGCGCGCCTCAAGCCGCGCGTGGCCGCCGCCGTCGCTGTCATCGCAGCCGCCGCGCTGGCATTTTGCGCCTACGCCGTGGCCTTTCCCGCCAGCGTGCCCGCACCCGTGGGCGCCGTCGTCGAGAATCTCACCGGCGCGAATCCGCATCCGGTGGTGTTGCAGCGTCCGCCCGTGGCGCCGCTTTCGGCCATGGCCCAGCTCGGCAAGCAGCTTTTCTTCGACCCGGCGCTCTCGGCTTCGGGCAAGCAGTCGTGCGCGTCGTGCCATAGCCCCGCGCACGCCTACGGGCCGCCCAACGGGCTCGACGTGCAGCAGGGCGGGCTCGCACTGGCGCAGCAGGGCTATCGTCCGCCGCCGTCGCTCATGTATCTGTATCGCCAGCCGAATTTCAGCATCGGCCCCGATGCGGGCGAGAACGACGACGCGCCCACGCTCGCGCAGCAGGCCACGGCCGCCGCCGGCGTGGTGAAGTCGCAGAAGACCGCGGGCGGCGCGTCGACCTCGGTGGAGATGGTGCCGCAAGGCGGGCTCTTCTGGGACGGCCGCGCCGATACCTTGCAGCAGCAGGCCTACGGCCCGTTGCTCAACCCGGTGGAGATGGCGAACACGAGCGTGGAGCAGGTGGCCGCAAAGCTGCAACACGCGTCCTATGCGAAGCGCTTCACGGAATTGTTCGGATCACGAATTTTCGACGACCACAAGCTGCTGGTCTCCGAAGCGATGTTCGCGATCTCGCGCTACCAGGTGGAGGATCCGTCGTTCCATCCATATAACAGCAAGTACGACCGCTGGCTGGAAGGGCATGCGCGCCTCACGCAGGCGGAGCTGCGCGGCCTGCGCCTCTTCAATGATCCCGGCAAGGCGAACTGCGCGGGCTGCCACCTCTCGAAACCGGGCAAGGACGGTCTGCCGCCGATGTTCACCGATTACCAGTACGAGGCGCTCGGCGTGCCGCGCAACCGCGGGCTCGCGCAGAACCGCGACCCGCGCTTTTTCGATCTGGGTGTGTGCGGGCCGTTTCGCGCCGACATGAAGGATCAGACCCAGTATTGCGGCATGTTCCTCACGCCCACGCTGCGCAATGCGGCCACGCGCACGGTGTTTTTTCATAACGGCATCTATCACGACCTCGACCACGTGATGGCGTTCTACAACGAGCGCAACACCGACCCGGGCAAGTTCTACCCGCGCGATGCCCGCGGCAAGATCGAAAAATACGACGACATCCCGCTGCAATATCAGAAGAACGTGGATGTGACGGACGCGCCGTTCGACCGCAAGTTCGGCGACAGGCCCGCGATGAGCGACGACGAGATCCGCGACATCGTCGCGTTTCTGAAGACGCTCAACGACGCTCCGCTTTCGTCGAACTAGCCGAAGCAGGTGGCGAAGCCGGGTCCGAAGCCGAGCCTGAAGCAGGCGCGGGCGATTGCGCGGGCGCGCCGCCCTCGACCAGCGCGCTGCGCGGATCGGGCGGCGCGCCGTCGAATGCCGCAGCCTTGACCTGGTTGCGGCCGGCCTGCTTGGCCGCGTAAAGCTCCTCGTCCGCGGCGCGCAGGAGCGCATGCGCGCCCGTGCTCTCGCGCGGCGTGCAGGTCGCGCAGCCCACGCTCACGGTGACCGAGCCGTGCTCGCTGTGCCCGTGCACGATGCCAAGGCGCTGCACGTTCGCGCGGATTTGCTCCGCGATTTGCAGTGCGCCGTCGGGCGGCGTGTTCGAGAGCACCACCGCGAATTCCTCGCCGCCGTAGCGCGCCACCATGTCCGTGGTGCGATGCACCGTGGTCTGGATCGCGTGCGCCACGGCGGCGAGCACCTCGTCGCCCACCGCGTGCCCATAGAAGTCGTTGAAGAGCTTGAAGCGGTCGATGTCGATGAACAGCACCGAGAGCGGCTCCCGGGCGCGGCGCGCGCGGTTCCATTCGGTCACGAGACGCAGATCGAGCGCGCGGCGGTTCGCGAGGTTCGTGAGCGCGTCGGTGACCGAAAGCCGTTCGAGCTCGGACTCCACGCGCAGGCGCGCGCGCAGCCCGAACGCGAGCAGCCACGAGGAGAGCGCGACCACCGCGCCGAACACGAGCGACATCGGCCCGTAGATCGCCACGCGCTCGTGCCAGCGCGCGAGCGCGTCGTCGAGCGCGGGCGCCACCGCCACGATCAGCGAGTTGTGCGGCACGCGCCGCCACGTGTAGATGCGCGTCATGCCGTCCTCGTCGTCGCGTGCGACGAGCGAGCCCGCGCTCGCCTTGAGCATCGGCGCGATCTGCTGCTGCGAGGCGAGATTCGTGCCCACGTCGTAGTCGGAGTACGGCTTGCGCGCGAGCAGCGTGCCGTCGTCGAGCAGGATGAAGACGGTGCCGTGGCTGCCCACGTCGATGAGGGAGAACAACTGCTGGAAATACGCGAGCCGCAGCGTGAGCAGCACCACGCCGCCGAACGCGCCATCGTAGCCGTTCACGCGGCGCGAGAGGCCGATCGCGTACTGGCCTTCGTTCACGCGCGAGCGGAACGGATCGGAGACGTACATGCCCACCGAGTGGTTGCGCTCCTGGGCGCGGAAATAGTCGCGGTCCGCGAGATTCACGCTCGGGTAGTCGCGGCCGTCCAGCGATTCGACGATCTTGCCGCTGGCATCGATATAGAGCGCGCCGTCGAGATACGCCGCGCCGGCCACCCTGCTGAAAATGAGCTTGCGGCGCAGGTCGCGCGGCAGCGCAGCCGTGCGCGGGTCGCGAATCGCATCGAGCGCGTCGGTCAGGATCAGGTCGTAGAGGCTGAAATTGTTTTCGAGGTGCGCGGACATCAGCGAGACGAGGGTCTCGGACGTTTGCCTCGCGTGCGCAAGCGCCTGTTCGCGCTGCTGCGCGAAGCCCGTGAACGCCAGCGCGACGATCGCCATGGCCACGAGCGTGCCCGCGCACCCCGGCACGAGCGGATGGCGCGCAAGCCAGCGGAACTGCGCGGCGAAAGCGCTGCGCACGGCGCTCATGAACCGGAGGTGCAACGGCATGGACGCCATAGGGTGGGAGTAAGGGGAAGGGTGCCTACTTGCCGTCGCGCGCGAGATGAATCGTGACGATGACCGAGGCGTCGTCGAGCGCTTCGAGCGCGTGCGGCTCGCCCGCGCCGAGCAGCAGCATCTGGCCCGCCTGCATCGTGCGCGGCTCGCCTTTCACGAAAAAGCGGATCACGCCCACCACGCATTGCACCGTGATCTCGCCGGGCACGCTATGTTCGGGCAACTGTTTGCCGGCCGGCAGCACGAGGCGTATCACCTCGAGTTGCGCGGAGCGGATCAGCGTGGTCGATTTCGCATCCTTGAGCGCGCCGCCTAGCGCATGCACATCGAAGACTTCGCCTGGCCTGGCGTGAGCAATGGCCATGATGGTTCCTCCGGCTCAGGACACGGGTGTCGCGTCCAGAGCATGAAGTGTCACTCGTTACGGATGGGCGCCGCCCGCATACCAGGCCGCCGCCGCGTCGATTTCCCCGGCAGTCATGTTGCGCGCGATGTTGCGCATCTGCTCGGAAATGTCGTTGTGGCGCGTGCCGTCCGCGAAGGCCGCGAGCTGGGCCCTGGTGTAGGCCGCGGGCATGCCGTCGAGCCAGGGGGTGCCCACCTTGTGGTCCACGCCGCCGTGGCACGAGGCGCACGCCGGGATATTGCGCATCGGCGCGCCGAGCGCGACGATGCCGGGCGGCTGGCCGCGCACGCGCGCCGCGGGCGGCAGCGAGGCATAGTAGGCCGCGAGGTCGCGCATGTCCTGGTCCGAGAGATTCTGCGCCATTGGCGTCATGACCGCGTTCTTGCGCGCGCCGCTCTGGAAGTCGAGCAGCTCCTTGTACACCACGCTCGCGAACTGCCCCGCGAGATTCGGCGAATTGGCCTCGCTCATGCCTTGCGGGCCGTGGCACATCGTGCAGCGCAGCGAGAGCGTGGCGCCGCGCCCGATCGAGAGGGTGCTGGCGTTGTCGAACATCTGCGGCGTGAGCTCGGCCGTGCTGACCTTGTAGCCCGGCGTGACCGGGGTGCCCGCCTGATACCACTGGCGCGGCACGCCGGCTGCGCTGCAGATGGCGTTCCAGATGCCCTGGAATTGCGCGTCGCGTTGCACGGAAGGCAGCCAGACGAAGCCGATCAGCGCGGCGCCGACGAGCGCGAGTATCGTCGCGCCCACGCTCGCGCGGAACCACACATTGCGTAACGTGAACAGGCGTTCTTCGCTCATCGCGGCGCTCCGATCGGAATCGCGGGCACGGCCGTGTTGGGTGTCGCGAGCAGTTGGGCGATGGGGTAGCCGTAGTTGGTGATCGTGAGCGCGATCATCAGCACGACCCACAGCGCGAAACCGTTGAGCGCGCGGGGCAGCACGGGCGATTCATGCACCGGCGCGCTGAAGCGGTATTCCTCGGGCGTCTGGAGCGGGCTGCGATGGCCTTGCAGCAGCACCACGAAGAACAGGATTGCGGAGATCACGAGAATCAGGCCACCCACCGCCGATGCGGTCACGAGGCTCGCCTGCGCGGCCAGCGCGGGGTCGCTGTAGTCGAAGTAGGCCATGCGGCGCGGCATGCCGAGAATGCCCACCAGGTGCCACGGAAAGGTGGTCACGATCATGCCGATGAACCACAGCCACAGCTGCCAGCGCATGAGCCGCCAGTTGTTGAGCGCGCGGCCCGTGATCTGCGGCCACAGATCGTAGGCAATGGCGAAGTACATGATGACGATCGCGCCGCCGAAGATCAGGTGGAAGTGGCCCGTGACCCATTGCGTGTTGTGAATGGGCTGATCGAGCTGGTAGCTCATGTTGATGAGCCCGCCCGCGCCGCCGAAGCCGAGCATCACGAACGAGAACGCCACGGCCAGCATCTGCGGGTTTTGCCACGGCAGCTTCGCGATCCAGCCGAACACGCCCTTGCCGCCGCGCAGCCGCCCCGCGATCTCCACCGAGGCGCAGATCGTGAAGACCGTGAGCAGCGTGGGCACCGACACGAGCGCCGTGAACACCGACTGCAGGAACTTGAAGCCCGAGCCCACCTGCGGGTCGGTGAAGAGGTGGTGCAGGCCGATGGGCATGGCCACCACGAGGAACAGGATGAACGAGATGCGCGCCATCGAGTCGCTATAGAGCCGGCCGCCGATCGCGCGCGGAATGATCGTGTAGTAGCAGATGTACGCCGGCATGAGCCAGAAGTAGACGATGGCGTGCAGCGTCCACGAGAAGAACACGCGCGCGAGGCCCGCGTCGATGGTGCTGCGCCAGCCGAGCGCGACGGGCAGGATCATGAACAGCACTTCGATGGCCGCGCCCACGGCGGTCCAGCCCCACAGAAACGCGCCCGCGGTGGTCGCGAACATCGCGAGCGGCACCGGTTTGCCGGGGTTCGCGCGCTTCCACGCGGTGAAGTTCACGCCCATCAGCGCGACCCCGACCCACGAGCCCACCACCACGAGCACCACGCCGATGTAATAGAACGCGTTGGCGATCATCGGCGGATAGAACGTGTAGAGCACCGAAGCGCGGCCGAGCGCGACCGGCGCGGAGGCGGTGACGGCGCCGAGCGCGAGCAGGATGAAGCCGAGCCACGCCCAGCGCGCGCCGATGAGCGGACGCTTGAGCGAGAGCTCGGTCACGGCGTAGCCGAAACCCATGGCGATGAGCGTGGGGAACGCGTAGCCCATTACGGTGCCGTGCTCGGTGACCGAGCGGTAGTAGAGCTCGGGGTCGTGCAGCCAGGGATGCAGCGGGCTGCGCACGAGCATCTGCCACGCGCCGAGCAGCAGCGCGACCCCGAAGAGGATGAACGCGAGCCAGAAGTGGGCGAGCACGAGTCGCTTGTTATTTAACACAGCTCAGTCTCCGCGAATGGTTCTCCGGAAGGGCGGCCATTTGCATGAAGGTGTCGCGCTCGACGACTTTCACGTGCGCCCACATGCCCTGGTGGCCCGTGCCGCAATATTCGTGGCACGGCATGAGATGGTCGCCGGGCTTCTCGAAGGTCGTGCGGAAGGTGGAGACGTAGCCCGGCTCGACCATCGAATTGAGGTTCGTGTCGGTCACGAGAAAACCGTGCACGACGTCGGCGCTGGTGGCGCGGAAGGTGATGGGCGTGTCCGTGGGCACCACGATGCATTGCGGCGTGAACGAATACTGCTGCGCGATCACGCGCACCGTGACGGATCCGTCCGGCTCGAGCGCGCTGCCCAGGTTGGTTTCGACGAATTCGCCGGAGACGTGCAGCGTTTCCGGGTCGATAGTCTCGACGCGCGAAGGCGGCATCATGGCCCAGTGCAGGCCGGTGTAGACGGTCATCGCCACCAGCACGAGAACGAGCGCCACCATGAGCGTGGCCCAGCGGCGCTCCACGCGCGCGGCCACTTCGGCGCTGCCATGGGGATCGGTTGGATGCGTGGACATGTAGGCGGTTGGCGCGAGATTGAGTGAAGGGGTTGCGAGCGGGTTGCGCGGCGCTGGCTCCGTAGTGACTCAGTAGCGGCTCATCTATTGAATGACGCCGCGCGGCAGAAACACCAGAAAGTAGAACGCGAACCAGATCGCGATGACGATGGCCGTGGCAATGCTGGCGAGCGCGAGCGCGCCGCACGGCCCGCGGCGCACGATCTCGTCGACTTGCTCGTCCTGCGGGCGCTCGCCTGGCTGCTGAGGAACGGGTGTTTCGATCATCGCGGTCTCAATGAAAATAGTTGCAACCACAACTTCAGAAAAGCGGCGCCGAGCGCAGCGCGTTCACCTCGCGCCCGGAAATCGGCGTGCCGTGGTTGCCCCATGCCGTGCGGATATAGGTGACCACGGCGGCCACTTCTTCATCGGAAAGCAATTGCGCGAACGGCGGCATGCCGTACGGCATCGGGTTCTTCTTCGTGCCCGGCGCATAGCCGCCGTTGAGCACCATGCGGATGGGGTTCACCGCCGAATTCATCTGGATCGACTGGTTGTTCGCGAGCGGCGGGAAATGCGGCAGCTTCCCCTGGCCTTCGGCGGCGTGGCACTCGGCGCACTGCGCGTCGTAGATCTTCTTGCCGAGCGGCGAGAGGCGGTTGGCCTCCTCGGTCACGAACTGGCTCTTGGGCGACTTGTCGACTTCGTTCGAGTGGCCCGGCAGCGACTTCAGATAGACGGCCACGGCACGCACGTCGTCTTCGGTGAGGTACTGGAAGCTGTCGTAGACGACCTCGGCCATCGGCCCGTACACGGCGCCTCGATTCGAGACGCCCGCATGCAGCAGATCGACGATGTCCTCGATGCTCCAGTCGCCAAGGCCCGCCTCCTTGTTCGAGGTGAGCGAGGGCGCGTACCAGTTCTGCAGCGGGATCAGGCCGCCCTGGAATTCCTTGGAGGCGGTGTTGCCGCCGAGCGCGTTGATCTCCGTGTGGCACATCGTGCAATGCCCGAGGCCCTCCACCAGATACGCGCCGCGATTCCATTCCACCGATTGCTTCGGATCGGGCTTGAACTCGCCCGCGCGGAAGAACAGCGCCCGCCAGCCGAGCAGGAGCTTGCGCTGGTTATACGGAAAGCGCAGCGTATGCGCGCGATTGGGCTGATGCACCGCGGGCGTGGAAAGCAGGTAGGCGTAGATTGCGTCGGAGTCGGCGCGCGTGACCTTGGTGTACGACGCGAACGGCATTGCCGGGTAGAGCAGCGTGCCGTCGCGCGACTTGCCCTCGTGCAGCATGCGGTAGAAATCGTCGGCGCTCCACGCGCCAATGCCGAACTCCTTGTCCGACGAGATGTTCGGCGTATAGAGCGTGCCGAACGGCGTTTCCATTGGACGGCCGCCGCCGAACATCTTCTGCGACGGCACGGTATGGCAGGCGATGCAGTCTCCCGCGCGCGCAAGATACTCGCCGCGCACGAGCAGCTCGGCATTGCTCGCCACGGGCTTGGCGTTGGCCGTTGCCGTGGCGGCGGCAGCGCTGGCCGCATCCGCTGAATTGGCCGAGGGCGCGCCGCTCTGCGCGTGCGCGAGCGCGCTCGCGCACAGGAGCGCGGCGCTCAGCGCCAGCGTGCGGGTGATGCGCCAGGCCGCGATGGGCGTGGACGCCGGGGCCGGCATCGTCGGGGTGAGGGATCGAAGTTTGCGCACGTCGAGGCCTCGGCTAGTTGTGGGCGCTGCCGCATGCGAGCGGCAAGTGCGCGGGCGCGGCGGGCGTCGGGTCGGCAGGCGCGGGCTGCGAGGCGAGCCACGCGGCAATGGCCGTGATGTCGCGTTCGGCGAGATGCGAGGCGATGTCGTGCATGCAGTCCGGGCTGGCGGCGCGGCGCGTGCCGTAGCGGAACGCGCCCAGTTGCGCGCTGATGTAGTCGGCATGCAGGCCCACGAGGCCGGGAATGGCGGGTTGCATGCCGGTGAGCGAAGCGCCGTGACAGGCCGCGCACGCGGGCACCTTGCGATCGGGCGCGCCGTTCATGACGAGCGACTTGCCGAGCGCGAGCATGGCCGCATCCACCTTCGGCGTGGCGGGCGGCGGGTAGGGCGGGCGCTCGTGCGCGAAGAACTCGGCCATCTGCTTGAGATACGCATCGGGCAGATACGCGAGCAGATAGTTCATCGGCGGATAGCTGCGGCCGCCGTCGCGAAACGCGATGAGCTGGTTGTAGAGATAGCCTGCGGGTTTGCCGGCGAGGCGCGGAAAGTAGTCGTTGTCGGTGCCTTCGCCGTGCGCGCCGTGACATGCGGCGCAGCCCATCACACGGGCTTGCATCGTGTCAGGCGCGGGTTCCGCGGGCGGGGCCGCGAAGGACGCGGCGCACGGCAGCGCGAGTGCCACGGCGCAGAGGACAACGCGGACGATGCGGTTTCTCAATGATTCCCTCGTTGCGGATTGTGGACGGCATATACGGCACAAGCGCGATGCGATTCGATATCAGTTGAGGCGTCGTCCGGCGCGGTGATGGGCTCGCTCATGTGCAGGGCCTCAAACCCGACTGCGACAGACTGTGAGGCAACTGCGTGGCGACCGCGTTCCGGCGCGCATCTTCTGGAACACATTATCGTGGAAAAACGCGATCTGTCGAGTTGAACGTGTACAAATTATCCGAGCCGATTTTTTTATCCGACCTTCAAATAAAAATGTTTGCTAACGCATCGATCTCGCGGGTGCAGGCGCGTGCAACATGGATCTCATCGATCGATATGGAATCCGAAATAACTGATGAGCGCAGACGAGCTTTGCCTGGCGTTGGATTGCGAGGCAGCCGGAGGCGCCGCCGATGGCGCCGGGAAACCCGGTTGTCCGATCTCTTCGGGGCTGCCGGCGTACGGCGCAAACTCAAGATTCGCGCGCGATGCAGGCAGCCGCCAACTGGTTGTCCGACGACGTATAATGAAACGAAATTCGCATTTCAAGGAGGGGACGATGGCCGAATCGAACGCCGCGCCCATACCCGCACGCAGCCGCAATCTGGCCGGGCAGGCCGTCAACTACATCAACGAGCAGATTGCGTCGCGCGCGCTGAAGCCCGGCGACAAGCTGCCGACCGAAAGCAGCCTCATGAGCACGCTGGGCGTGAGCCGTACCGTGGTGCGCGAGGCCATCTCGCGGCTGCAGGCCATGTCGGTGATCGAGACGCGCCATGGCATCGGCAGCTTCGTGCTGGAGCCGCGCCGCGCGCCGCTCGATCTCGAAGTCGTACCCGCGAGCACGCTCAACGACCTGCTCTCGGTGCTGGAGCTGCGCATCAGCCTGGAAACGGAATGCGCGGGGCTCGCCGCGCAGCGCGCGAGCGAGCGCGACCTCGCGAATATCCGCGCGGCGCTCGATGCGATTGCGGCCGGCACGCGCGCGGGCGGCGACGGCGCGGGCGCCGATCTGCAATTTCACGTCGCGGTGGCGCAGGCCACCGGCAACCGTTATTTCGTCGACATCCTCACGCAGATGGGCGCCGCGCTTATTCCGCGCCATCGCATCGATTCGGCTGGCATCGCGCGCAGTGATCCCGAGGCCTATGCCGAGCTCGTGAACCGCGAGCACGAGAGCATTTATGACGCCATCGCCAGACACGATTCGGAAAGCGCGCGCGCCGCGATGCGCATGCATCTGTCGAGCAGCAGGGAGCGCTTGAGGCGGGCGGCGCAGAGTGCTTGAGGGAGGGCAGACGCGTCATAGGGCTGTTGCAAAGAAGCAAAGCTCCCGTGATTCGAAGTGCGTAGGGGCGTTCCGGCAGTGTCCACGGACGCCGCCAGACTAGGCAGCAAGCTCAAACTTTAGCTTCTTCCCGAGCGCCGCTGCCGCGCTCGCCAATGTTGTCAACGTCAGGCTGGTATCGTTTTCGTCGAGCAGTCGATTGAGTGCTGCGCGACTCGTTTTCATCTTCGCGGCCAGTTGGGTTTTGGTCAGTTGCTGGGCTTTCATTTCCTGCTCGATCTGCCATGCGATCACGCGTTTTACGGCGGTGGCGGTGACTTCGTCGAGCATCGCTTCTTCAGCGAGGAAGTCGTCGAAGTTTCCGCCAATATGTTTGTTTGCCATGATGCTCTCCTTCCTCGTTTAACCCTTCCTCAACTGGCGTAGCCTTTCCTTTGCCAGATTCAGATCCTCCTGCGGCGTTGCCTGTGACTTCTTGATGAAGCCATGAAGCAAGATCATCTCGTTGCCCATTACCGTGAAGATGATTCGGGCGATGCGGCGCGGCAAGTGAACTCGAACTTCCCATAGATTCCTGTCCATCTTGCGCACGAGCGGCATGCCCAATGGCCAACCGATCTGTACCGTCTTGATGTCTTCGCCGATCGTTTTTCGATCCTGCGCGTCGAGCTCCTTCAGCCACTCGCGAACCGGCTCATTGCCGCTTTCCGCCTGAAAAAAGTAAACGGACAGCACGACCACAAAGGGGGCGACCATTGAGGGAATGAAGAAGATTTGAACATCGCACTATTGTACCAAATTTGGTACGGTTATCAACCACTTCTGGTTGATAACAAAGGGGGAAGTCGTTTCGCTCGCCGTACCGATGAGGCGCAGAGCCCGATAGCCCGTCGGCGTACCAACCGATTGCCACCTGCACAATCCGTCATTCCAGAGGCTGGCTCGAGCCACACGCTGCATGATCCCTGATCGATGCTCCGACAATTTGCCTGTCATCATCCGGGATTATCATTCGATATATGTCATCGTATAACATGGTCTGGTCCAGTATCGATTGAGGGGAGGCTTATAGCGTTACACCTCCCGAGGCTCATATGAAATACTGCTGTCCGGGGCGATAAAAGGGTAAACACCACATTGGAGTGATCGTACAACATCGTTAAAATGTCGTCAGACAACGTACCATGATGCGCCTCGCCGATGCCGCACGGCCGGCGAGAGCGTCAAACTGGAGGCAGCCCCGATGTCCACTTTGTCCGACCACTCCGACGACCTGCTGGATTCCGCCAGCGCCAAGGTCAAGCGCCATGTCTTGCCGCTGTTTCTCATCATGTTCATCGCGAACTACATCGATCGCGTGAACGTCGGCTTCGCCGGCGCGCACATGAAGGCCGACATCGGTCTTTCGGCGGCGGCATACGGGCTTGGCGCGGGGCTGTTTTTCGTCGGCTACGCGCTCTTCGAAGTGCCGTCCAACATCCTGATGCAGAAGTACGGCGCGCGCGCCTGGCTCACGCGCATCATGGGCACGTGGGGCATCGTGGCGGCATGCATGGCGTTCGTGCACAACGACACCTCGTTCTACGCGCTGCGCTTTCTGCTCGGCATCGCGGAGGCGGGTTTTTTCCCGGGCGTCGTCTATTACTTCGCGCAGTGGCTGCCGCAAAAGGAGCGCGGCAAGGCCGTGGCAATCTTCCTCGCGGGGTCGGCGTTCGCATCGGTGCTCTCCGGACCCATCACGGGCGCGCTGCTTTCGGTGCACGGCTTCGGCCTCGCGGGCTGGCAGTGGATGTTCCTGATCGAAGGCGCGTTCTCCGTCATGCTGTGCGGCGCGAGCTGGCTCCTGCTGAAGTCGCGCATTCGCGACGCGCACTGGCTTTCCGGCGCCGAGCAAAGCGCGCTCGAAACCTGCATGGCGAGCGAGCAGGCCGAGCGCGAGGCCGCGACGGGGGCGCACGTGCCGGTCATGCGGCTGCTGCGCGACCCGCAGATCGTGCTGTTCTGCTTTCTCTATTTCGCGATTCAACTGACGATCTACGCGGCCACCTTCTGGCTGCCCACCATCATCCGCAAGATGGGCGGCCTCACCGACTTCCAGGTGGGCCTGTACAACACCATTCCGTGGATGATCGCCATCGTCGCGATGTACTGCTTCGCGCTGCTCTCGGCGAAGTTCCGTTTCCAGCAGGCGTGGCTCGCCGTCGCGCTCGTGATCGCCGCGTGCGGCCTGTTCGCTTCCACCTCGGCGAACCCGGTGTTTTCGTTCGTGGCGATCTGTTTCTCGGCTATCGGCTTCAAGGCGGCCTCGTCGCTGTTCTGGCCGATCCCGCAAGGCTATCTCGACACCCGAGTGGCCGCCGCGGTGATCGCGCTCATCAATTCGCTCGGCAATCTGGGCGGCTTCTTCGCCCCGGCCACGTTCGGCTATTTGCAGCAGCACACGGGCTCGATCGCGGGCGGGCTCTACGGTCTCGGCGTGACTTCGCTGATCGCCGCCGCTGTCGCGTTTCTCGCACGCAACAAGCCTTCGCGCCACGCGTTTGCCGAGGCGTCCGTGCAGGGCAGCGCGCAATGAGCGCGCGTGAATTCACGCGTGAGGGGCCTTTTCACGGGGTTTCCTGATCGTCCGGTGTTCGTCCAGTTCGTCAGGCGCGATGCGCCGCATTTTTCAAGGTAATGCTTTCATGTCTACACAGAATGTCCAGTCGAGCGATGTGCCGAACGGCGCGCCGGGCGCCACGCCCGTCGTGACCGAATTGCGCGTCGTGCCGGTGGCGGGCCGCGATAGCATGCTGATGAATCTCTCCGGCGCGCATGGCCCGTTCTTCACGCGCAACGTGGTGCTGCTGCGCGACAGCGCGGGCAACACGGGCGTGGGCGAAGTGCCGGGCGGCGAGTCGATCCGCAAGACGCTCGACGACGCGCGCGCGTTCGTGGTCGGCCAGTCGATCGGCAATTTGCAGGCGGTGCTCAACACCGTGCGCAAGCAGTTCGCCGGGCGCGACGCAGGCGGCCGCGGCCTGCAGACCTTCGACCTGCGCACGACGATCCACGCCGTGGCCGCGCTCGAAGCCGCGCTGCTCGACCTGCTCGGCCAGCATTTGCAGGTGCCCGTGGCCGCGTTGCTGGGCGAAGGGCAGCAGCGCAGCGAGGTGGAGATGCTCGGCTATCTGTTCTTCATCGGCGATCGCAACAAAACCGGTTTGCCTTATGCCTGCGGCGCGGACGGCCGCGACGACTGGGAGCGCTTGCGCACCGAGGAGGCCATGACGCCCGAGGCCGTCGTGCGTCTGGCCGAGGCCGCGCAACAGCGCTACGGCTTCAATGACTTCAAACTCAAGGGCGGGGTGCTGGCGGGCGACGCGGAAATGGAGGCGGTCACGGCGCTGGCCGGGCGCTTTCCACAGGCGCGCGTGACGCTCGATCCGAACGGCGCGTGGTCGCTCGCCGAAGCGGTTCGCCTGTGCCGCGACAAGCGCGGCGTGCTCGCTTATGCGGAGGATCCCTGCGGCGCGGAAAACGGCTATTCGGGCCGCGAAGTGATGGCCGAGTTCCGCCGCGCGACGGGCTTGCCCACGGCCACCAACATGATCGCCACGGACTGGCGCCAGATGGGCCACGCGATTCAACTGCAGGCGGTGGACATTCCGCTCGCCGACCCGCACTTCTGGACTCTGCAGGGCTCCGTGCGCGTCGCGCAGATGTGCAACGACTGGGGCCTCACGTGGGGCTCGCACTCGAACAATCACTTCGACATTTCGCTCGCGATGTTCACGCACGTGGCGGCCGCCGCGCCCGGCAAGATCACCGCGATCGACACGCACTGGATCTGGCAGGACGGCCAGCACCTCACGCGCGAGCCGCTGCAAATCGTGGGCGGCAAGGTGCGGGTGCCGCAAAAGCCCGGCCTCGGCATCGAGATCGACATGGATGCGCTGGAGCGGGCGCATGCGCTCTATCAGCAGCACGGGCTGGGCGCGCGCGACGACGCCATCGCCATGCAGTACCTCATTCCTGGCTGGAAATTCGATCACAAGCGTCCGTGCCTCGTGCGCTGAACGCTGCTCGAGCGCCGCTTTAGCCTCGCTTGAGTCCCATCCGAACGTTGCTTCATTCGACTGAATATTTTTACCGACTTCGTCACAGGATCAAAAGACCATGACCACGCCGCAAGAACTCAAGCAGATCGTTTCCGAGGGCCTGCTGTCGTTCCCCGTCACCGACTTCGACGCGCAGGGCAACTTCCGCGCGAAGACCTACGCCGAGCGTCTCGAATGGCTCGCCCCTTACGGCGCGAGCGCGCTGTTCGCGGCGGGCGGCACGGGCGAATTCTTCTCGCTCACGAGGCAGGAGTACGCGCAGGTCATCAAGACCGCCACCGAAACCTGCAAGGGCAAGGTGCCGATTCTCGCGGGCGCGGGCGGGGCGACGCGCGTGGCCATCGAGTACGCGCAGGAAGCGGAGCGCAACGGCGCGCAAGGCATTCTGCTGATGCCGCATTACCTCACGGAAGCCTCGCAGGAGGGCATTGCCGCGCACGTCGAGCAGGTCTGCAAGGCGGTGCCGAAGCTGGGCGTGATCGTCTACAACCGCGCGAACTCGAAGCTCGGCGCGGACGCGCTCGAACCACTGGCGGACCGCTGCGAGAATCTCATCGGCTTCAAGGACGGCGTGGGCGACATCGAGGCGATGGTGACGATTCGCCGGCGCATGGGCGAGCGCTTCTCGTACCTCGGCGGTTTGCCCACGGCGGAAGTCTATGCGGCGGCCTACAAGGCGCTGGGCGTGCCCGTGTATTCGTCGGCGGTGTTCAACTTCATTCCGAAGACGGCGCTGGCGTTTTATCGCGCGATTGCCGCCGACGATCACGCCACAACGGGCAAGCTGCTCGACGAGTTTTTCCTGCCGTACCTGAAGATCCGCAATCGCCGCGCCGGCTACGCGGTGAGCATCGTGAAGGCGGGCGCGAAGCTCGTGGGCCGCGACGCCGGCCCGGTGCGCGCGCCGCTCACCGACCTCACCGAAGAGGAGGTGGCGCAGCTCGACGCGCTCATCAAGAAGCTGGGCGCGCAGTAATTCCGCGCATGGGTTGCGCGGTCATGCGGTGTTGTGATCCGCTGCCGCGCTGCCGTGCATCAGCGTTTCAATGCCCGGTGGAGTCGCCGAACAGATCGAAGCTGGTCTGGCTGGTGGCTTGCGCATCGGTGCCCGCTGGCGCCTCCTTGCGCTTGCGCCGCGCGCCTTTCTGCTGGCGCGGCTTGCCGAACAGGTCCTCGGGCGTGAAGCCGAATTCGGCGATGGCGGCACGGGCGGCCGCAAGCGCCTCTTGAGCCGCCTGCGCGCGCACCGCTTCGATGCGCGCGTCCAGTGCGCGTTTTTCGGCGAGCAGTTCGAGGTAGGTAGCCATCTGCGGTCTTTTCGAATGGAGTGAAGGGGACGGTAGATTTTACGTCATGCGCCACGCGCCGTGCGAGGCATGGAGCTTGCTGCACGCATCGCCTCCTGCGTCCACTCCATCCGGCTTCCCGCATGACTTTTTACCGCTTGCTGCCCCGGCGGCGGCTCGTTGCCGCTGCATTGTGCCCGCTCCTCATGACATCCGGCTGCGCCTGGTTCGGCCCGCATTTGTTGCGCACCGACCAGGTCGACTATGAACGCGCGCTCGGCGACGCGAAAAAACGCGAGATGCTCGCGACCATCGTTGGCTTGCGCTTCGGCGATTCGCCTTCGTTCGTGGCGGTGAGCCAGATCATCGCGTCGTACACCTTCGAGGCCAATGCGGGCGTGATCGCCGAAGGCGGGTCGAGCGCGGCCGGCACGAGCTTCGGCCAGGCGAGCGCGGGCGCCTCGTATTCGAATCACCCGACCTTCACGTTCGTGCCCACCACGGGCGAGGCGCTCGCCACCGGCTATATCCGTCCCTTGCAGCCCGAGCTGCTGCTGCCGCTCGCCGACAGCGGCGTGCCCATCGACCTGCTGCTGCGCCTTTCGGTGCAATCGATCGGCGGGCTGCAGAACGCCGCGCCGCTCGGCGGCCCGCTGAGCGACGGAAGCCCCGACTTTTTCGCGCTGCTGCGCGCGCTGCGCCGCCTGCAACTCGCGGGGCAGCTCACCGTGAACTACAAGCCGGCCGAGCACGACCGCACGGCGCGCGTGACGATGACGCTCGGCAGCGACGGCGCGCCGCCCGGCAGCGCCGCCGATCTCGCCGAGGTGCGCCGCCTGCTGCGGCTTTCGCCAGCGGTGCGCGAATATCCGGTGACGTACGGCGCGGCATCGGGCAACGGCCGCGCCATCAACATGGTGACGAGATCGGTGATGGGCATCCTGACCAACCTCGGCGCGCAGATCTCGGTGCCCGAGGACGACGTCAAGCGCGGCTCGACCGTGCCGACCGTGCATCTCGTGGGCGGCGAGACGCGGCCCACCATCGTCGTGCACGTGGGCAAGAAGCCGCCGCCCGATGCGTACGCCACGGTCGTCTATCACGACGCCACGTACTGGATCGACAACGACGACTTCGATTCGAAGTACGCGTTGACGGTGTTGCAGAACGTCATCGCGCTTTCGCAGGCCAATCAGGATCAGAAGGCGCCCATACTCACCGTGCCGGCAGGCTAGGACTTGTTATCGGGGCGAGCAGGAGAGGGCACTCAAAGATACGTGGCGAGCAGCACCGTCGCGAGCGCGGAACATGCCAGCAGCAAGGCCGCGAGCCAGAGCGAAGCGCGCTGTGGCGCGCGCACCGCTGCGGGCAGGCGCTTCGCGCCCGTCACCATCGGGCCGAGCAGATTGTGGCGCTTGACGAGCGCATAGACCGCGATCGCGCAAACGTGCAGCACGACGGCTGCCGCGAGCAGGTCCCATCCCCAGGCGTGGATTGCCGCGATCGCGTTCGCGACGGCGGCGGGAACGATTTCGGAGAGCGGGCCTTCGTCGGCGATATCGTTGTTGTCGTAGAGGCCGGAGAGCGTCTCGACCAGCAGCAGCGCGAGCAGCACCAGCACCATCCAGCCGCCCGCCGCGTTGTGGCCGACCTGCACGTCGGGCTCGCGGCGCGCCAGATGGCGCAAATGCCGCCACGCCGCCGCGGGTGTCGCGACGAAGTGGCCAAAGCGCGCGGTTTCGCTGCCGAAGCAGCCCCAGAGCAGCCGGAACAGCACGAGCGCGAGCAGCGTCTCGCCCGCGCGCACGTGCAATTGCATCCAGTTCATGCGCTGCGAGACATAGGCGAGCGCCACGAGCAGAACGGCGAGCCAGTGAAAGAGCCGCACGGGCAGATCCCAGACGCGCACGCGGCGCGTGGACGAGGCGCCAGGCGTGACGCGCGCATTGGTATCCATGGCGTTTTCCTTTGTCTCGTGGCGAGCGTGCGAGGGTGGGCGTGTTGGCGCGGCGCTTATCGCACGACTGATGCACGTATGCACTGTAGCGCTGCCGCGCCCGATGTGCCTGGTGCGCTCGTATCCGGCCCGGCGTGGCATGGCGTCCGTGGGCGCTTTCGGCCATACTTGCGCCAGCCTGACCCGACCCGCGAAGAAGCAAGCCGATGAACAAGAACCGACTCGAAGCGTTCAGCGATGGCGTGCTCGCCATCATCATCACCATCATGGTGCTGGAACTCAAGGTGCCGCACGGCGAAGATCTCGCGGCGCTCATCCCGGCGTGGCCCACGGTGCTCAGCTACATCCTGAGCTTCATGTATGTCGGCATTTACTGGAACAACCACCATCACATGCTGCACGCTTCGAGCAGCGTGAACGGCACCGTGCTGTGGGCGAACCTGCATCTGCTGTTCTGGCTTTCGCTGCTGCCGTTCACCACCGGATGGATGGGCGAGAACCATTTCGGGCGCTGGCCCACCATGCTTTACGGCCTGAACCTGCTGCTCTGCGCGCTCGCCTATGTCGTGCTGCAGGGCACGCTCGTGCGCCATCACGGCGCGCAAAGCTCGCTCGCGCGGGCGTTGGAGCACGACGCGAAGGGCAAGGCTTCGGTGGTGGGCTATGTGCTGGGGATGGTGCTGGCGGCGCTGGGCTGGCCGCATATCGGCGCGTTGTTCTTCGTGGCGGTGGCGCTGTTGTGGCTCGTGCCGGACCGCCGCATGGAGCGGCTCGTGATGGCCGCGCACGAGCCGCCGCAGGAATAAAAAACGGGCGCGGTGAAGACCGCGCCCGCTTCGTTTGCGCTACAGGCTCGACGGATTAGCTGGCCATATGCTTGCGCTGTGCCAGCTCCTTCGCCTTGGCGATATCCGCCTGAATCACCGGCAGACCTTCGGTGGCGGCCTTCTTCAGACCCGCATCGCGGCCCGAGGCGATTTCCGCCTGGAATGCCGAGAGCGCCTTTTGCTGGCCGGCCAGCGCCACCTGCTCGATATAGGCCTTGTCGAAGTCGGCGCCGCGCAGATTCTTGATGCTATCGAGCACGGCCGTGTCCGGGTCGTCGCGCGGCACGTCCACGCCGCGCGGGCTGGCGGCGCGCATGGAGTTCGAGAGCTTCGTGTAGTCGGCAACGATTTTCTCGGCGAAGGCCTTGACGTCGCGGTCGCTCGAGCGCGAGTCGGCAATGCGCGCGGCGTCGCGCTGCGTGGCGACAGTTTGCGTGCCATCCGCAATGAAGGTCTTGTCGGCTTCATGCAGCTTGTCCGCGGCACCCGTGGCGGCCGCAGTCGTGGTGGTGGCCGAGGCCGAGGCGGCGTTGGTGCCGGCCGGCGCCGGGGTCTGGGCGTGAGCGCCCAGCGAAAGAACGAGAAGGCCGGCAGCGGAGGCAGTGGCGAGCGAAGCAAGCGAGAGGCGAGACATACGAACTCCTTTCGTGATTTATCGATTGCACAAACGAGGCCTTGCGAAATGCGCTTTGCATGGGGTGCGCGAGGCTTCGTTTGCGACCGCTGTGCGAGTGTGTTGCGCAACGGTCTGATGAATTCTAGAAAGGCTTGGCGCGTACAGGTGAAACACAGGTGCAACGATCGCGCCGCTTCTGTAACGGTTGGTAAGAACGCTGGGATTCGCGTGGGGGCAGCCCGCGATTCATGGCTATGTCATATGCATCGTGCAGGGCACGAGGTTATCTATGCATATGCACGCTTGCCGGATGCGCGAATCAATAGTGCATATGCATAGATCGCGGCGCGTGGCTCAAGCCTGCGCACGCGAGACTTCATGGCACGAAAATGGAGGAGGCCGCAATCGAATGGTGGCGGCGCGCGGCAATGTGGATTGAACACGGAGTGCCCGTTCCCGGACCTGCGCGTTCAATCCTGGAGGCGAGCAGGCGAAGCTGCAGAAATGCAAAATGCGCCAGCCTTGCAGGCCTGGCGCATCCGGCGTCGCTTCAAATCATCAAGGCAGCGAGATCGTGAGATTGGCCGACTGCGGCCCGAGCTTGACGATGTTCGTATAAGGCGCGAGCGCGCGCACCGTGCTGTCGCGCAGCCAGGTGTTGAGGCCCATCCACGCGAGAATGCCGACGAGCGCGAACACGGCGCCGATGGACCAGAGCGGCACTTCGCGCTTGAGGCGGTGCACGACGAGATCGGGCAGCGGCCAGTGCGGTGCGAACGCGGCGCGCTTGCCTTTCATGTGGGCGATCTCGTCGCCGATGCGCGCTGTGAGGTACGCGAGCTTCTCGGGCCCTTCGAGCATGTACTTGCCCTGGAAGCCCAGCAGCAGGCACATGTGAAAGACTTCGAGAGACTGCAGCCGCGCCGCGCCCTGGGCGCGGCATTCCTCGAGATACTGGAAGAACTTCTCGCCCGCGAGCTGCTCGCCGAACAGCGCAAGCTGCAGCGGCCTGCGCTCCCAGTCCGAGCGGATCTTGAAGCGCGAGGAGAGCACCGACTCGTCCACGGCCGCGCAGAACGCGAACTTGGCCGCATAGACGTCCTCGGCCGCGATGTTGAGCTTCTTCGCGCCGCGCTCGAAGTCGCCGAGAAACTGCTGCACGCGCGCGCTGAATTCGTCCGCTTCGCCCGGCTCGCGGCCGTTCTTCAGCAGGAACAGCATGAAGAAGCCGTCGTACAGCAGGTCCAGCAGCGAGCGCACCTGGTACGCGGGCTCGCTCGCGGGCATGGATGGCGTGGGCGGCACTGACGAAGAGGAAGGCGGCGTCGCGCCGCCGAACAGGGAAGGCGCGTTCGTCATGACGTCACCGCGATGAGTTCGAGTTTGAGATCGTTGAGGCCCGAGGGCGTGTAGACCATGGCCGATTGCGCCTGGATCATGCGCTCATAGAGCGCGCCGCGCGATTCCAGCGCGAAGTAGCACGCGCCCGGACGCACCGGAATGGCCGGCGGCACTTGCGGCGTATAGACGAGGCGCACGCCGGGCATGGCGGAGAGCACGAGCTTGTCGACGTCGTCGGGGGCGCCCACCTTGAAGCGCGCGGGCACGGCCTCGACGAGATCGACCGCGGGCATGTCGGCGGAAACGGCCAGATAGAACGTGGTCTTCTCGTCGATCTTGCCGGAGTCGAGGCGGCCGATATGAAACGACGCCCGCACTTCCTCGAGCGCGATCGCGAAGTACTGCGTGGAGATCACCGTCTCCAGCAGGTCGCGCAGGATGGTGTCGAGGCGCGCGAACCCGGGGCCCGGGTCGTCGTGGCGATAGCCGGGCAGGTCGGCGAGCGTGTGGTTCTTCGAGAACGTGAGCAACTGGCCGGCGAGGCGCAACTGCTCCTGGAACAGCCGCTCCGGATGCAGTGCCGCGTGCTGGTACAGATGCGCGAGCGTGGCGAACGCGCCGCTTGCCGTGTGCAGCAGCCAGAACGAGGCGATGTCGCCCGAGCGGAATTCGATGATGTTCTTGGTGGGCTCGCGATGGAAGCCGTAGAGCGCATTGACCTTGGCCTGCAAGGCGTCGATCAGGCGGCGCAGACGCTGATGCAGCAGCGGCGACGCCTCGATCGCGAGGCTCGGCGGCACGAAGCTCTCGTCCGCCTCGAAGCCCGAGGACGCCGTGCGCCGCACGCGCAAGACCGGCACCGCCAGCAGCTGGTCGCGCGGCTCGGTGTGCGCGACGAGCTTCACGTTGCTCTTGAGGAACGTGACGTCGGCAAGCGCGGCATCCGTATAGTGGTCAGACACGCTCGCCTGCTCGCTCACGTAGCGCGCGACGAAGCCGGCGTCGCGGTCGCCCGAGTAGTTCGAGCCGTTCTCGCGCACCTGATGCAGGGCGAGATAGAACGTGAATTCGTTGATGCCTTCGGGCAGCGCGTCGAGCGCGACGGGCGGCGGCAGGCTGTCGGCCTGCGGCGCGGAGTACAGCGTGCCGTCCGGAAACACGAGCGAGAGCTCGTTCAGGCGCAGGATGTTGCTGCCGAGCGAGTCGTGATCGATGCGGATCGAGCGCACGCCCCAGTTATATGGCTGGATGGCCTGGATCGACTCGAAGAGCCGGGCTTCGTGATAGGCGTCTTGCCGCTGGAAGTGCTGAGGCCTGAGAAAGAGGCCTTCCCCCCATAGCACTTTCGAGGAATAGCTCATGTTGATTCAGCGTTATGCGTCGATCGGGTCTCGCCGTGCGCGCGTGCCGGCGGACAGGATTGATTAAAGTGGCTCGTTTCTATCGCGTTCCAAATGCCCGCTATTAGATTCGCGTTTGCGTTGCTTCTGGCCCGCTTTAAAGCGGCCGCGCGCGATGAATTATCCACAAGTCACCGAAGAAAGCAGATTGAGCGCTTGCCCCGACTGCCCCGCGCCGGACGGAATTACCGTGCCGCTCGTAACGGTCATGGCACAGTTGTGCAGGCCGACCATTATGCCGGATTTCTCCGATTTCGCCGGGTCAAATGCGAACTTCCAACGCTCCATTGCGGGGTCGCGAAAGAGGGCGACGATCCCGAATGCCTGCGCTTCGCGCGAGACCTTCTCGGTCGCGGTGTAGCGCTGGCCAGGGATCAGCGTGATTTCGCGCACGCTCAGCAAGTCCGCGCCCAGCGTGCTTTTTTCCTTCGCGGGATCGGTGAAAGTGTCGAACGGCGCCTGCTCGAACGAGGTCGGGTCTTTCAATGTGTAGAGGCGAACCACTAATGCGAGCGGCCTGTTGTCGTTGGCCGCATTGAGGTTGCGCGCCGCATAAAGCGTGAGGCCCAGATCGCGTGGCGGTTTCTGGCTGTCCGGCACGTCGGGCTTGCCGATGCCCGCGAGCTGCAGGGCGGCGGAGGCCGCGCCGCCGATTGCGGGCACGGCCGCCGCGCAGCCGCCCAGCAAGGCCGCGGCGGCACACAGCGCAACCCCGTTCGATGCGAATTGAATAATGCGCGAAGTCATTTTTATCGCGGGCGCCCGGCCCGTACTCTCCTGCTGCGTTAATATGCCTTGGCGCAGGTAATGCGCGGCGCATTGCGCGGCATTAACCCCGTGATGCCTTCATTTATTAAAAGGCGGGAAAATTTTCCTTCCCGCGTGCCCGCGCCCAATGATCCCGTCGGTATTTCTTCCTCGCTTCGCTCGCTGTTTATCGACGCGCATCACCACTTCAGCCCGCGCGCCATTTCTGGCGCTTTTAAAACAAGGTTAAGCCATCTTGAAATTAAGAAAATTGGCCTGTACTATACGGCGCGCTGGGGGATAAGTAAAACTCTGGCTTCTCTCCTTGAAATTAAAAATCAAACGGCGGTGAAAGAACGATGAAACAGCGGGTCTTTTCCAGGCTAACGGGGGTTGTGATCGCTTGCGGTGTAATGGCCGGCTGCGCTTCCCAGAGCAATTCTCTTTCGGCGTCGCCCGAGGCCTTTAACAAGGCGCTCGCGGATGCGGACACGCTTTCGAAGGGCGGTAACCAGGATCAGGCCATGGAGGCCTATCAAAAGCTCGCCGCCGCGGATCCCACGCGTGAGGAGCCGTGGTCGCGCATCGCGCAGATCCAGTTCCAGCAGCAGCATTATGGCCAGGCCATCGTCGCCGCGCAGGAAGCCCTGCAGCGCGACCAGACCGACCGCGCCGCGAAGAGCGTGCTCGCCGTCGCGGGCCTGCGCGTGGCGACCCAGTCGCTGGGCGAGCTGCGCCAGGACGCGTCGCTGCAAGGCGATGCGAAGACCGACGCCCAGGCGCTCGCCAAGGAACTGCGCGACACGCTTGGCGAAGACGCGCTGTTCCCGCCCGACCAGAGCAAGGCGGTGAAGAAGAAGCGCTATGTCCGCCACGTCGCGAAGGCGGCGCCCAAGACCACCGAAGCGGCCGAGACCACCGCTCCGGCGGTGACGGCGCCCGCGGTGCCTTCGGCGCCCGCCGTGCCCGCAGTACCGGCGCCCGCCAAGACGAGCGGCAACGGCGCGGACCCGTTCAGCGCGCTGCGCTGAGCCGGCGCGCGTTGTCAATCGTCGCGTGAATCGCAGTACCACTCGCTAACAAGGTCATAACGGAAGCAGGGAGCCGTCGATGGCAAAGAAAGAAAGCATTCAGAAGCGCTTGCAGAAAGTGCGGCCGCCGCGCGTCCAGTTGACCTACGAGGTCGAGCGGGGCGATGCGATCGAAGTGAAGGAACTGCCGTTCGTCGTCGGGGTGATGGGCGATCTGGCTGGCCAATCGGAAGTCGAGCAGCCCAAGCTGCGCGAGCGCAAGTTCATCAATATCGATCGCGATAATTTCGACGACGTGATGAAGGGCATCGAGCCGCGCGCCGTGTATCAGGTGGAAAACCGCCTGAGCGAGGACGGCGGCAAGTTCGCGGTCGACCTGCGCTTCAAGTCGATGGCCGATTTCAGCCCGGACGACGTCGTTGCCCAGGTCGAGCCGCTGCGCCGCCTGCTCGAGGCGCGCTCGAAGCTCGCGGACCTGCGCAACAAGCTCGCCGGCAACGACAAGCTCGAAGACCTGCTGAGCGAAGTGCTCTCCAATACGCAGCAGTTGCAGGCGCTGGCCGGGAACGCGGGCAAGCGTTCTTCCGAAGACGAGCCCAAGGGCGAATGAGGCGGAGGACGACATGAACCAGCAAAGCGCATCCGCACAACAGGCGGCTCAAGGCGAGGCCCAGGGCGAATCCTCGCCGTCGCTGCTCGACGAGATCGTCGAGAAGAGCAAGGTCGCGAAGTCCGATTCGGAGCATGCACGCGCGAAAGACCTGATCGGCGAGCTCGTGCACCAGGTGCTCGACGGCACCGTGATCGTCTCCGACAATCTTTCCGCAACCATCGACGCCCGCGTGGCCGAGCTCGACCGCCTGATTTCGTCGCAGTTGAGCGCCGTGATGCACGCACCGGAATTTCAGCGTCTCGAAAGCACGTGGCGCGGCCTCGATTATCTGTGCAAGGAAAGCAACACCGGCCAGACCATCAAGATCAAGGCGCTGCACGCGCCCAAGCGCGACGTCGTGCGCGACTTCAAGACGGCCGTCGAATTCGACCAGAGCGCGCTCTTCAAGAAGGTTTATGAAGAGGAGTTCGGCACCTTCGGCGGCGCGCCGTTCGGCGCGCTGATCGGCGACTACGAAATCACGCGCCAGCCCGAGGACATGTATTTCGTCGAGCAGATGTCGCATGTCGCGGCGGCCGCGCACGCGCCGTTCATCGCTTCGGCTTCGCCCGAACTGATGGGCATCGAATCGTTCGCCGATCTCGGCAAGCCACGCGATCTCGGCAAGGTGTTCGACACCGTCGAGTACACCAAGTGGAAGTCGTTCCGCGACTCCGAGGATTCGCGCTACGTGGGTCTCACGCTGCCGCGCTTTCTCGGCCGCCTGCCGTTCAATCCGAAGGACGGCGCCACGGCGGAGGGCTTCAACTTCGTCGAGGAAGTCGACGGCACCGACCACAGCAAGTACCTCTGGTGCAACGCCGCGTGGGCCTTCGCGGCGCGACTGACGTCCGCGTTCGACGACTTCGGCTGGTGCGCGGCCATTCGCGGCGTGGAAGGCGGCGGCCTCGTGCAGGACCTGCCCACCCATACGTTCAAGACCGACGATGGCGAGATCGCGCTCAAGTGCCCGACCGAGATCGCGATCACCGACCGGCGCGAAAAGGAGCTGAGCGACCTCGGCTTCATTCCGCTCGTGCACTGCAAGAACTCCGACTACGCCGCGTTCTTCGCCGCGCAATCGGTGCAGAAGGCAAAAAAATACAGCACCGACAGCGCGAATGCGAATGCCGTGCTTTCCGCGCAGCTTCAGTACATCTTCTCGGTGTCGCGCGTGGCGCACTACCTGAAGGCGATGATGCGCGACAAGATCGGCAGCTTCGCTTCGGCGCAAAACGTCGAGGTGTTCCTGAACCGCTGGATTTCGCAGTACGTGCTGCTGGACGACAACGCCACTCAGGAACAGAAGGCGCAATTCCCGTTGCGCGAAGCGTCTATCCAGGTCGCGGAGATCCCGGGCCGTCCGGGCTCGTATCGTTCGGTCGCGTTCCTGCGTCCGCACTTCCAGCTCGACGAGCTTTCGATTTCGCTGCGGCTCGTGGCGGACCTGCCGAAGCCGGCCAATTCGTAAGTGCGCGTGAATCCCGCGTCGTTGCGACATAAGACTGGGCGGGCAGCATGAAGCATCCGGTGAGGGCCCCGGCGGAATCGGGGCGCCGCACCAGAGACTGCGGTACAACAGGCGGACCGGCAGCGCGTCTGCCGCCGTCGTACAAACCACCTCTATGGGGAGCTATTCGTTATGAAGGACATCTATCTAAAGTTCGGCAATCCGGCGATCAAGGGCGAATCGCAGGACAAGGACCACGCGAGCTGGGTCGAAATCGACTCGTGGAATCACTCGATCGTGCAGCCGCGCTCGGCTACGGCATCGACGGCGGGCGGCCTCACGGCCGAGCGCTGCGAGCACGGCGACATGTGCTTCACGAAGGACATCGACGTGGTCAGCCCGCTGCTGTACCAGCACGCTTCGGGCGGCACGACGTTCGACGAAGTGACGATCGACTTCATGCGCTCGGACGGCGAAGGCAATCGCATCAAGTACCTCGAGATCAAGCTCAAGTACGTGATCATTTCGAGCGTCACGCCTTCGGTGGTTGGCGAAGGCCTGCCCACCGAAGCGTTCACGCTCAAGTACGCCGCTGTGCAGTGGAAGTACACGCAGCAGAAGACCGGCGGCAACCAGGGCGGTAACGCTCAGGGTGCATGGAGCCTGACGAAGAACGACAAGACCTACGCGGTCTGATGCGTTGATCTGATGTGCGATTTGCCCGGACGGTGCGTGACGCGCGCCGTTCGGGCGTTGCCTTATATGACGCCCGCACGGCGTCACATGGTTTGATGAAGCGCTTCGAACCCAGTTTCTTCGACAAGCTGTTCGACGACGAACCGCATGTGCCGGCACCCGCCGCCATGCGGCAATTGTCGCTGGACGAGCTCAAGGCGACCGTCGCGCGCGATCTGGAGTCGATCCTGAACACGCGCATCGCGTTCACGGAAGAGGACCTCGCGCAGTTGCCGGAGTGCCGCAAGTCCTTGCTGACCTATGGCCTGAGCGACTTCGCCGGGCTGAGTCTGGCAAGCCACTACGATCGCACCTTCATCTGCAAGTCGATTCAGCAGGCCATCGAGCGGCACGAGCCGCGCTTGCAGCGTGTGAACGTGACACTCGAGATGAATACCCGCTCGACCAGCGTGCTGAATTTCGTGATTCAGGCGTTGCTGGTCGTCCATCCGGCCGAAGAGCCGGTAAACTTCGACGCATTGCTGCAGCCTTCCACGCTGCAGTATTCAGTCACGCGCGCACGCGCGAAGACATAAGGCCGCAATGCCCGGCGCCGCGTGGCCACGCGGCGTGCAGGCAGGTTTTTGGGGGGCGGGGAGCCGCGATGGAAGAGTTGTTGCCGTATTACGAGCGCGAGTTGTCGTTCCTGCGACGCTATTCGAGCGAATTCGCCCAGCGCTATCCGAAGATCGCGGCCCGGCTCGCTATGACGGGCGAGCACTGCGAGGACCCGCACGTCGAACGCATGATCGAGTCGTTCGCGCTGCTGGGCGCGCGCATCAACAAGCGTCTCGACGACGATTACCCCGAATTCACCGAGGCGCTGCTCGAAGTCCTGTATCCGCATTATCTGCGGCCCTTTCCCTCGTGCTCGATCGCACAGCTCGGCACCGCCGCGTCGTTCGTCAATCTCACCGCGCCCGCGGTGGTGGAGCGCGGCACGGAGTTCAAGTCGCGGCCCTTGCGCGGCGTGCAGTGCCGCTTTCGCACGGCCTATGACGTCACGCTCGCGCCGGTGCGTATCGCCGAGGCGCGCTACATGCCGGTGGCGATGGCGCCAGCCTCGATCGTGCTGCCTGCCGACGCCACCGGTGTCATTTCGATCACGTTCGAATCGATTTCGCCACAGCTCGATCTGGCCGCGCTGAAAGTACCGCAATTGCGCACTCATTTGCATGGCGAGCAATCGTTCATCGCGGCGCTCGGCGACTGCTTCTTCGTGAACGCGCTTGGCGCGTGGGTCGAGCCCGAGCGCAGTGGGCGCTGGAGCGCCTTGCGCGAGATGCCGTTTGCGCAGGCGGGTTTCGCGGAAGACGATGCGCTCATCGACTTTCCCGCGAAATCGCACCCCGCCTACCGTCTGCTCACCGAATATTTCGCGTTTCCGGCCAAATTCGATTTCGTCGATTTCGACCTTGCCGCCATGAGCGCCGCCACGGGCCGCTGCCAGCGCCTCACGTTGCATATCGTGCTCAAGGACGTGCGTGGCGACTCGCACGAGGCGCGCCTGCTCGACACGCTCGCGGCACATCATCTGCGGCTCTTCTGCACGCCGGTCGTGAATCTCTTCAAGCAGCCCGGCGAGCCCATCCGCCTGAGCCATCAGGCCGTGGCGTATCCGGTGATTGCCGAGGCGCGCCGCGCGTTCGCCTACGAAGTCTATTCGATCGATTCCGTGAAGCTCGTGCAGCAGCGCGCCAATGAGGAATCGGTCGTGGAATTCCGGCCGTTCTATTCGCTGCGCCACGGCGAGGCCGCGCGCGCGGGTCATTACTGGTTCGCGCGCCGCGACGACTGGGTGGCGCAAAAGAGCCCCGGCTACGAAACCGAAATATCGATCGTCGACATCGACTTCGATCCCGCGGCGGAGCAAACCGACACGCTGAGCCTCGAACTCACCTGCACGAATCGCGATTTGCCCGCGGGGCTCGCGGTGGGGCTCGAAGGCGGCGACCTGTTCCACGAGGGCGGCTCGCTCACGAACCAGATCACGCTGCTCGCGCGGCCCACGCCGTGCGTGCGCTTCGAGCGCCGCCAGGCCGCGCACTGGCGCCTGATCTCGCATCTGGCGCTCAGCCACGTTTCGCTCGCGAGCGGCGGCGCCACCACGCTCAAGGAAATGCTCGCGCTCTACGACATGCGCCGCTCGGCGGTCTCGTCGCGGCATATCGACGGCATCGTGAACGTGGAGCAGCGCGCCGCCGTGCAATGGCTGCCCGGCAAGCCGTTCGCCACCTTCGTGCGCGGCGTGGAAATTCGCGTGACCGTGGAAGAGGACCATTTCGTCGGCACGAGCCTCGGCACTTTCGCGCGCGTGCTCGACGTGTTCTTCGGCCTCTATGTGCATATCAACAGCTTCATTCAACTGGTGGTGATTTCGGAACTCACCGGCGAGGAGATCCTGCGATGCAAGCCCCGCAGCGGCGAATCGATCCTGGTGTAATCGAGCGCCTGCTCGACGAGCCGCACCGCTTCGAGTTCTTTCAGGCGGTGCGCCTGCTCGAGCGCTGGTTCGTCGACAAGGCGCAGGAGCGCCAGCGCGACGTGCTCGCGCAGCGCGTGACGTTTCGCAACACGCTCTCGCTCGGCTTTCCGCCCAGCGAGATCGAGCGGGCCGTGTCGTACGACGAAGCGGGGCATCCGCTCGCGGAAAAGGCCGCGCGCACGGCGGCGCTCGAGGAAGGCAACGTGGGGCAGGTGGCCATCACGCCCGCGTTCTTCGGCCTGCTGGGCGCGCAGGGCGCGCTGCCGCTGCACTACACGGAGCAGATCATCGCGCGCGAGCAACTCAAGCGCGACCGCGCCGCGCGCGAGTTCTTCGACGTCTTTTCCAATCGCGCGACGGCGCTCTTTTACGCTGCGTGGAAGAAGTACCGTCTGCCGTTTCATTACGAGCTCGACCGCGACGAGCGCTATTTGCCCTTGCTGCTCGCGCTCGCGGGCGTGGCCGGCGAGGACTCGCGCGACAGCCTGAACGATGGCCCCGGCGCGCTGTTCGACGAGTCCATCGCCGGGCACGCCATTGCGGCGCGCCATCGGCCCGTTTCGGCGGCATATCTGCAGAACACGCTTTCCGAGTATTTCAACGCGCCCGTGCGCGTCGAGCAATTCGTCGGCAAATGGTACGACGTGCCGCCCGAACAGCTTTCCTCGCTCGGCGCCAGCAACGTCGTGCTGGGCGAGACCGCACTCGCGGGCGAGCGCGTCTGGCAGCGCGACATGCGCGCGCGCCTCGTGATCGGGCCGCTTTCCAAAGAGGCTTACGAAGCATTCTTGCCCGGCGGCGAGCGCGCGGTGGCGCTCGAGCGCATGCTCACGCTGCTCGGGCGCGTGACCCTCGAATACGAGGTGCGGCTCGTGCTGCGCCGCGCGGACGTGGGGCCGAGCCAGCTCGGCGCCGGCTCGCGGCTCGGCTGGGACGCGTTCCTCTGCACGCACGAAGCCGATAGCGACCGTAGCGACGCGCACTACGAATTGCACGTCACCCACTGACGACTGACTGGAACCTCGCCCGGACCGATCTCACGACATGAGCACGCCTCTCAAGACCCTCATCACCAAGCTCAACACGACCAGCCGTCTCGCAGCGGAACGGGCGGCCAGCTCGTGCCTGTCGCGCGGGCATTACGAAGTCGATCTCGAGCATCTGTTTCTCGCGCTGCTCGAAGAGCCGGCGTCCGATCTCGTGTGCGCGCTGCGCGCCTCGCGCATCGACCCGCATGCGGTGCGTGCCGATCTCGAGCGTGAATTGCAGCACGTCAAGACGGGCAACACGCGCACGCCGGTGTTCTCGCCGCATCTCATCGCGCTGTTCGAGCAGGCGTGGCTGATTGCCTCGCTCGACACGCAGATCGGCCGCATCCGCTCGGGCCATTTGCTGCTCGCGCTCTTGAGCGCGCCCGATCTCGCGCAATTCGCGCAACGCATGTCGGCGCGTCTCGTGGACGTGCCGGTGGCCGAGCTCAAGCACCGCTTCGACGAACTCACTGCGGGCTCGGTGGAAGGCGTGCCGCGCGACGCCGAGCGCAGCGCGGCGCAACAGGCATCCGCGCCGGGCGAGGCCGCGACGGAGGCGGGCGCGAGCAAGGGCCCTTCGAAGACGCCGGCGCTCGACACCTATACGACCGATCTCACGCAGCGCGCGCGGGACGGCCAGGTGGATCCGGTGATCGGCCGCGAAGGCGAGATCCGCCAGACCATCGACATCCTGATGCGGCGCCGCCAGAACAATCCCATCCTCACGGGCGAGCCGGGCGTCGGCAAGACGGCGGTGGTGGAGGGGCTCGCGCTGCGCATCGCCGAGGGCGACGTGCCCGAGCCGTTGCGCAACGTCGCGCTGCGCGTGCTCGACATGGGCCTCCTGCAGGCGGGCGCGAGCGTGAAGGGCGAGTTCGAGAACCGCCTGAAAAGCGTGATCGACGAGGTAAAGAAGAGCCCGCAGCCCATCGTGCTGTTCATCGACGAGGCGCACACGATCATCGGCGCGGGCGGTCAGGCGGGCCAGAACGACGCGGCCAACCTGCTCAAGCCGGCGCTCGCGCGCGGCGAGCTGCGCACCATCGCGGCCACCACGTGGAGCGAGTACAAGAAGTACTTTGAGAAGGATGCGGCGCTCGCGCGGCGCTTCCAGGTGGTGAAGATCGAGGAGCCCGGCGAAGCGCTCGCGGCAGCGATGCTGCGCGGCATGACGGGCTTGATGGAGCGCCACTTCAACGTGCGCATTCTCGACGAGGCGATCACCGAGGCCGTGCGCCTCTCGCACCGCTACATCAGCGCGCGGCAATTGCCCGACAAGGCGGTGAGCGTGCTCGACACCGCGTGCGCGAAGGTCGCGCTCGCGCATAGCTCGACGCCGGGCGCGATCGACGACGGCAAGCGCCGCATCGAGCGCATCGAGGCCGAAATCGCGGCGCTCGAGCGCGAAGCGGCCAACGGCGCCGCGCACGACGAACGGCTGGCCGAATTGCGCGCGCAGCGCGACGAGGCGGCCGCCGCCGTTGCCGAAAATGAAGCGCGTTACGTGAAGGAGCGCGAACTCGTCGAGCAGATCGCGGCGTTGCGAGTGCGCATCGACGCAGCGCGGGAAGAGGGCGCGTCGCCCGATCTCGCCCGCGATGCCGAAGCCGCGCGCGCGGCGCTGCCCGCGCTCGTCGAACAACTGCATGCGTTGCAGGGCGACGGCCCGATGGTGCCGCTGCAAGTGGACGCGCACGTGGTGGCCGAAGTGGTCGCGTCGTGGACCGGCATTCCGCTCGGCCGCATGGTGAAGGACGAGATCAAGACCGTGCTCAACCTGAGCCCGCTGCTCGGCGAGCGCGTGATCGGTCAGGATCACGCGCTGGAGGCCATCGCGCAGCGCGTACGCACGGCGAACGCGAATCTCGAAGACCCGAACAAGCCGCGCGGCGTGTTCATGTTCGTGGGCCCCTCGGGCGTGGGCAAGACCGAAACGGCGCTGGCGCTCGCGGACATCCTCTATGGCGGCGAGCGCAAGCTCGTGACCATCAACATGAGCGAGTATCAGGAGGCGCATAGCGTCTCGGGCCTCAAGGGCTCGCCGCCGGGCTACGTGGGCTATGGCGAAGGCGGCGTGCTCACCGAGGCCGTGCGCCGCAACCCGTATTCGGTCGTGCTGCTCGACGAGGTGGAAAAGGCGCACCCCGATGTGCTGGAAATGTTCTTCCAGATCTTCGACAAGGGCACGATGGACGACGCCGAGGGGCGCGCCATCGACTTCCGCAACACGCTCATCATCCTGACTTCGAACGTGGGTTCGTCCGCGGTGATGCAGGCGTGCCTGAACAAGCCCGCCGAAGAACTCCCGGACGCCGACGCGCTGGCCGAACTGTTGCGCCCGCAACTTTACAAGACCTTCAAGCCCGCGTTCCTCGGGCGCATGAAGGTCGTTCCGTACTATCCGATCTCCGACGACGTGCTCGCCGAGATCATCGAACTCAAGCTCGAACGCATTCGCCGGCGTATCGAGGCGAATCACGGCGCCGCCTTCGAGTGGGACGACTCGCTCGTGGAGGCCGTGCTGGCCCGCTGCACCGAAGTGGACTCGGGCGCGCGCAATGTCGATCACATCCTGAACGGCACGCTGCTGCCCGAGCTGGCGCAGCAGGTGCTCGAGCGCATCGCGCAGGGCACCGCGCTCGCGAGCGTGGCAGTGCGCGCGAATGACGCCGGCGAGTTCGAATACACCGTGAATTGACCATGTCGACCGATACCACCGCGCTGCTGGCGCCCATTCTCGCGCCCATCAACGAAAGCTCGCCGTGCGGCGAGGATCTGCTGTTTTCCGCGGACTTCGACGCCATCGCGCACGCGCGCCGCTTCGACGATCCCTCGCTCGATCAGGGCGAGTGGGTCACGGAAATCAAGGAAGCGGACTGGGCCTTCGTGGCCGAGCGCTGCAGCGCGCTGCTCAGCGAGCAGACCAAGGACCTGCGCGTGGCCGTGTGGCTCACCGAGGCGCTGGCGATTCAGGACGGCATGCCCGGCCTCACGCAAGGCTATGCGATCCTCACCGGGCTCGTGGAGCGCTTCTGGGACCACCTGCATCCGCTACCCGAGGGCGACGACATCGAATCGCGCCTTGGCAACGTCGCCTGGCTCGCGGGGCGCTCCGCCGAACTGCTGCGCGCCGTGCCGCTCACGCAGTCGGGCACGCCATTCAGCGCGCTCGACTGGGAGGTCGCGCAGCATGTCGCGCAGGCCATCAAGCGCGATCCCGACAACGCGGCCGACATTGCGCGCGGCAAGCCCTCGATCGAGCAGATCGACGCCTCGCGGCGCGCCACCGCGCCCGCGTTCTACGAAACATTGCTCGCGCAATTCAGGGCTTTCCAGACAGCGCTCGCGGCGCTCGACTACGAGCTGGAGAGCCGTGCCGGCGATGCCGCGCCGAGCTTCCGGCAAACCCGCGATGCCTTCGAGAACGTCTACGGCCTGGTGACGCGCTTTGCGCGCGACGTGGGCGTCGATCCGGACGCGGTGGCGAAGCAGGCGGAAGCCCCGCATGCCGATGCATCGCAAGCAGTCCAGAACGATGCGCGCGCGATGCCGGAGCGCGCGGAGCCGAGCTTCAAGACATCCTTGCCCCATGAGGAAAGCGTGCAGACCCAGAATCGCGTTCATGGCCGCGCGCATGGCGGCATTCAGAGCCGTGCCGACGCGGTCGCGCAACTGCGTGCCGTGGCCGATTATTTCCGCGCCACGGAGCCGCACAGCCCGGTGGCCTATCTCGCCGACAAGGCGGCCGAATGGGCCGGCATGCCGCTGCATCAGTGGCTGGCGACGGTGGTGAAGGACGACAGCACGCTCTCGCATATTCGCGAGATGCTGGGCGTGAAGAACGAGGAGTGACGTGGCGGCGACCGGGGAGGAGCCCCGGTCCGGCCGCTGCAAGAAAGGGTGTGGGGAAGGGGCGCGAAGTCTCGGAGACCCGCGCTCAGAGACCCGCGCGGAACTCGATACGGCGATTGCGCGCGCGCCCTTCGGCCGTATCGTTCGAGGCCACCGGTTGGTCGGGCCCGACACCGTCGGTCGTCAGTTGCTGCGGCGAAATTCCCTTGCCGACGAGATAGCCCTTCACCGCGTCCGCGCGCGCCTGGCTCAGCACGATATTCGACGCGCGATTGCCCGAGTTGTCGGTGTGGCCGATGATTTCCACTGTGCGCGTGTTCATCTTCGCCAGCACGGCCGCCATCTGGTCGAGAATCGCGCGGCCTTCGGGGGCGAGCGTGGCGCTGCCCGTTTCGAATTCGATGGTGCGGTTCGCGAGCGTCTGGTCGAGCAGCCCCTGTTCGGACGCGCTCACGCGCAGGCCGTTGCGAATGGTGTAGGTGGGATTGAGCGCGTTGGCCATGTCGCTGGCGATCTGCTGGCGCTGCGCTTCGTTGCCCACTTCGCCGCGCACGTCGATCTGCGTGCCGTCGATCTTCAGTTGTCCTTTGTGGACCTGCTTGAGCTGCGGGTTGATCAGCTTTTGCACGTTCGCCGACCAGTTGGGCGGCGTGGCCACCTCGCCCACTTCGATCTGATCCACCACGTTCGCCGCGCCATAGGTGTCGCGCAGGCGTTGCAGCACGGCGGCGTGCGTGGCCTCGTCGGGCACCTTGCCGCCCACCACGACCTGGCCCGGCACCGTGTTCGCCGGCGCGGGCGTC
The DNA here is from genome assembly GCA_031286755.1 of Paraburkholderia sp. Taxonomy (GTDB): domain Bacteria; phylum Pseudomonadota; class Gammaproteobacteria; order Burkholderiales; family Burkholderiaceae; genus Paraburkholderia. The sequence continues at coordinate 1,284 of JAITTX010000488.1, read as the reverse complement.
GTGCTCGCGGTGCCGCGCGTGCCCGAGGCAATGGGCGCGGCAGTCGTGGCCGTGCCGGTCATCCCGCCCGACGACGCAGCGCCGGGCAGCGCCGTGGTGCGGATTTGCCCGGCGCTCGTATCCACGGGCGTGACGCGCGCGGGGCTGGCATCGTCGGCGAACGCGGGAATGCTGAACGCGCCGAAGGCGCCCAGCGTCAGCGCGGCCGCCGCGGCGAGCGCGCGGCGCTTATGCAATTCAAGCACGGCGGCCATTGACCGGCTCTCCGATGAACGCCTCGCGGAACGTGTCGATCGAGACGCGCAGCGACAGTTGCGGCTGATCGAGGTAGCTGACGAGTTTGCTGATGCCATGGTCGTTCTGTGCATGTTCGTCGACCCACTCGGGGTCGTCGATATCGATGTTATGGGCTGCGTAGGTTTGCGGATCGACCACGCTGTGCAAGGTCTTCGCGGAGGCGCCGTTAAAGCCGATGATGAGCCGCTCGCGCTGCGCGATGGTGCCCATGAAAATGGCCAGCTCGAAGTCGGCCTTCGAGACGAACGGCGCGATCAGCTCGAGCCAGAACGCCGCCACGAGGCTGCGGTAGAACGGGTCGGTCGGCAGCGGCAGCGTGAGGCCGCGCTCGAGATGCGCCGCGCCGCTCGTCATCACGGGGCGCAGCAGCGAGCCGAGCGCGAGCATCGCGCCGCGCACGCGCACCGGATGGCCGCTTGCGAGCAGCATCTGCTCGAGTCCCGAGAGCGATTGATGCTCGATGAAATCGGCGAACGTGCCGTCGTGCGGATTGCCCGTGCCGCCCACGTCCACCGGCACGAGCGTTTCGCCGAGCGCCTGCAGCGCGCCAGCGGGCTCGCTCGTGCCCAGCAGCGGCTGCATTTGCGCCGCAACACGCGACCACAACCGCGCGAGCGCGAGCGGGCTGCGCGCGAGAAACGCGAGCGGCTGCTCGACTTCGAGCGCCGTGGCCGCGAGAAACGGAAAGCGCCGCGACGACTGATCGTGGCTCGCCACCATATGGCCCGCGATCGCGAGCTTGCTTTGCGAGCCGAGGAACGCGAAGTGCATCGGCTGCGCTTCTTCGTAGACGATCTTCCAGCGCGGATCGTCGGTCAGCATGTCCATGGCTTCGGCAATCCAGCGGTCGAGCGTTTGCAGAAGCTGCGGATTGTGCGCGCTCTTCACGAAGTCGCCGCGCGACGGGATCTTGCCGAAGTAGGCGATCTGCGCCTGAACGGTTTGCGTCATTGCGCCTCTCCCGCGTTATTGTTGGCGCCCGTGGCA
>JAITTX010000418.1 GCA_031286755.1 Paraburkholderia sp. | reverse complement strand
ATCGATCGTTTCGTCTGTCTTTTATAGGGCGCTCAGGTTACAACGCAGTAAGCTTCGCGCAGTCGGCCTCACAAGTCGGCAGCGCATCGCGGCCGGGCCGCACTAACCGCACTAACCGCACTAACCGCGCGCGACCTCGTCGCTCACGACGTCCCACAGCGCGCGCACGAGCGCTTCGCGCGCATCGTCGCCCTGCGAGGCGAGCTTGTCGCGGTAGAGACGAATCTCCATGTCGAGCGTGAACTGGCCCTCGGGCACGCCGCGCGTGCCGCGGTCGAGCCGGATCAGCTTGCCTTGCGCGACCGAGTCCTCTACCGCGCTATGCGGCAGGAACGCGATGCCGTGGCCCGCAAGCGCCATGGCTTTGAGGCCTTCGGCCATGTCGGTTTCGTAGACGCGGTCCAGGTACAGCCGCGCCGGCGCGTTGCCGACGATCACCTCGGTCATGCGGCCCAGATAGGCGTTCGGCGTGTACGAGAGATACGGCGAGGGTGCCTCGGCCGTGCCGGGCAGCGTATAGCGCGCGCGGCCCGCGCGCTGCGGCGCGGAATACGGGCTGATCGGCTCGATGCCGAGCGTGAGCGTGTCGTAGCGCGCCGGATCAAGTGTCACCGGGTGGCTCGGATGGTGATAGCCCATCACGAGGTCGCAGCCGCCTTCCACGAGCGAGAGCACCGCATCGTGCACGTTCAGCGCGCGCAGGCGCGTGTGAATGCGGCCGAGCTTTGCTTCGATGCGCTGGAGCCAGCGCGGGAAATACGTGAGCGAAAGCGTGTGCGGCACCGCGAATTCAATCGTCGCCGCGGGCGTGGCCGTGTGACCGCGCAGCAGCGTGCGCGCCTCGTGAAACTGCGAAAGCATCGCGAGCGCCTGCTCGTAAAACACCTGGCCCGCCGAGGTGAGCCGCGTGGGATAGACCGAACGGTCGATCAGTTCGGTGCCGAGCCACGCTTCGAGCGCCTGGATGCGGCGCGAGAACGCCGGCTGCGTTACGTGCCGCAACTCGGCCGAGCGGCTGAAGCTATGCGTTTCCGCTAGCGACACGAAGTCTTCGAGCCATTTGAGTTCCATGCGTAGCCAGAGTGCGGATGAGAAGTCCGCATTCTAGGCCCGCGCGGTCGCCAGCGCGACTTCCAGCTCGGCCACCACGCCGCTCCAATCGCCGAGCGTGGACTGCCGGAACACCCGCGCCGACGGGTACCAGACCGAATCGGTGCACCCCAGGCCCCAGCGCCAGTCGGGCTGCGCGGCGAGCAGCACCCACACCGGCTTGCCGAGCGCGCCCGCAAGATGCGCGACCGAGGTGTCGACGGTGATCACGAGATCGAGGCCCTCGATGAGCGCGGCCGTGCTGGCGAAATCGCGGAGGTCGTCGCCGAGCGCATGCAGGGGCCAGCGGCCCGCCACGTCAGCGAGTTGCGCGGCGCCTTGCCCCTTCTGGATCGCGAACCACGCATTGCCCGCGAGCGCGGCGAGCGGCAGCAAGGCCGTGAGCGGCACCGAGCGGAATGCGTCGAAAAGGTGCCGCGGATTGCCGGCCCAGACGAGCCCGATGCGCTGCGATGCATCGCCCGCGAGCGCGTCCACGCGGGTGCGCCAGGCGGCGGCCTGTGCGCGATCGGTGCGCATGTAAGGCACGGGCGCATGGATCGGCCGGCCGGGAAACTTCAGCGGCAGGCTCATCACGTCACACCAGTAGTCATACATCGCTGGGCGCGGTGTCGAGCACGCGCGCGACGCCCGGCACTGTCGCGGCGAGCGAGGCCAGTTCGGGCGCGACCCAGGCATCGACCTGCGCGCCCATCCCGGCCAGCAGGCCCGCATAGCGCACGAACTGCATCTGGTCGCCCACGCCCTGCTCGCGCACGATCAGAAAGCGCTTGCCCGCAAGCGGCTCGCCCTGCCATTCGGCGCACGGCAGCTTGCGGTAGTTGGGCTTGCCGATGGTGGTGGTCTTGCGATTCTCGAAGAGCGGCCAGCCCTCGTCGTACTCGCCGCGACGCAGTAACAGCATGCCAAGCTGGAACAACGATTCCGGCAAGCCGGGGCTGAGCTCGAGTGCGCGGCGCGCTGGTAGTGAGGAATCGCTTCCTCATAGCGGTGCATCGCGTCGTAGACGTAGCCGAGCTCGAAGTGCGCGGCGGCGTTCTCAGGCTCGCGCTGGACGATCCGCTCGACGCAGGCCGCCGCTTGCGCGTGCTCTGAAGCCGCGCGCAGGAGCTTGCCGAGATGCATGAGCGTTTGGGTGTCGTCCGGCGCGAGGGTGCGCGCGTCCTGGTATTGCACGATGGCCTCGGGCGCGCGGCCGGCCTTTTCGAGCGCGCGGCCTAGATTGAACGCGAAGTGTGCCGAGCGTGGCTCGAGCGCGCATGCGCGCCGGTAGTGCTGTTCCGCGCAAGCGAGATCGCCAAGCTCCATCAGCGCATTGCCAAGATTGTTGTGCGCGTTGGCGAAGTCAGGTGAGCGCTCGATCGCCTTGCGCTGAAACGCTGCAGCAACGGCGTGATCACCCTGCCTGGCCGCCACTACGCCGCGGTTGGCCAAGATTTCGGCATCGTCGGGCGTCTGGATCAGCGCACGATCCATCAGTTGCGCCGCGTTCGCGAGGTCGTCGCGGCTGAGCGCCAGCACGCCAAGATAGTGCAACGCTCCGGCATGGTCGGGCCTCAGTTCAACGATGCGCCGGTAGAGCGCCTGTGCATCGTCGAGCCTGCCTGCGCGGTGATACACGAGACCTGCTTCGAGGAGCGCGGCGGCTGTTTGATTACCCGGCGTGCCCGGCACATCGGGCGAAGGAAAAACGGATTCGTGGTTCATACCGATCGGAAGTCACAAGGCAGCGAACGCCGCTGACCTCATTACGATATCTCCGTCTCATATCGAAAGTCCGTCGGAGGAGTTCGAAAGCGCCCGATCGCGTGTCATCCAACGGGCGTCGCCCGGCATGCACCGGCGGACCGCGCACACGGCTTCCCCACCCGCCAGCTTTCCCGCCTGGCCGCTGTCAGCGTGGTGATAAAATATGCGGCTCCCTCCGGTTCCTTTCTGATCGTAACGCCATACGTTACGTCCCCATCATGTCCGACACTCGTCCCGATACCCTCTTCGCGCTCAACGCGCTCTCCCCGCTCGACGGCCGCTATGCGTCGAAAACCGAAGCCCTGCGCGACTGGCTCTCGGAAGCCGCGTTCATGCGCAACCGCGTGACCGTGGAAATCCACTGGCTCATCGCGCTCTCGCAAGCCGGCTTCGCGGAAGTGCCGCGCTTCTCGGAGGCCTCCGAGCAGTTCCTGCTCAAGCTCGCCGAGAACTTCACGGCGCACGACGCCGCGCGCATCAAGGACATCGAGCGCGTGACGAACCATGACGTGAAGGCCGTCGAGTACTGGCTCAAGGAATCGGTGAAAGGCCAGCCGGAACTGGAGCGTGCGAGCGAATTCATCCACTTCGCCTGCACCTCGGAAGACATCAACAACCCCTCGCACGGCCTGAGGCTCGCGGGCGCCCGCGAGCACGTGGTCCTGCCGGCGCTGCGCTCGGTGCACCAGCGCCTCGTCGCGCTCGCGCACGCGCAGGCCGACCAGCCGATGCTCTCGCGCACGCACGGCCAGCCCGCGAGCCCGACTACGCTCGGCAAGGAAATCGCCAACGTTGCGGCGCGTCTCGCACGCGCGATCCAGCGCATCGAGAAGGTCGAACTGCTCGGCAAGATGAACGGCGCGGTGGGCAACTTCAATGCGCACCTCTCGGCGTATCCGGAATTCGACTGGGAAGCGTTCTCGAAGAACGTCGTCGAAAAGCGCCTGAAGCTCACCTTCAACCCGTACACGATCCAGATCGAGCCGCACGACTACATGGCGGAGCTGTTCGACGCCGTCGCACGCGCCAACACGATCCTGCTCGACCTCGACCGCGACGTCTGGGGCTACATCTCGCTCGGCTACTTCAAGCAGAAGACCAAGGCCGGCGAGATCGGCTCGTCGACGATGCCGCACAAGGTCAACCCGATCGACTTCGAGAACTCGGAAGGCAATCTCGGCCTCGCGAACGCCACGCTGCGCCACCTCGCCGACAAGCTGCCGGTCTCACGCTGGCAGCGCGACCTCACCGACTCGACGGTGCTGCGCAACATCGGCGTGGCGTTCGGCTACTCGCTGCTCGCGTACGACGCGCTGATCCGCGGTCTGGACAAGCTCGAAGTGAACCCGCAGCGCCTGAACGACGACCTCGACGCCACGTGGGAAGTGCTCGCCGAGCCGGTGCAGACGGTCATGCGCCGCTATGGCATCGAAAACCCGTACGAGCAGTTGAAGGAGCTCACGCGCGGCAAGGGCATCACGCGCGAAGCGCTGCAGACGTTCGTGAGCGGTCTCGCGATTCCCGACGACGCGAAAAAGCGTCTGCTCGAGATGACGCCCGCGTCGTATGTCGGCAAGGCGGCGGAACTGGCCAAGCGCATTTCGTAAGAATTCCGCAGGCACTTCGTGCATTGCGCCGGCGGGTTGACCCGCCACGGCGCAGCCAATAAAAAGGCGCTTCGTTCGCAATGAACGAAGCGCCTTTTTCACATCCATTCAGATCCACAACGAGCGCTCAGCTCGCGCGACGCGTCTCCATCTGCTTCATCACCTCGTCGACGATCTGCTCGGGCGTGAGTTCGATGCTCACCTCGATCGCCTCGTCCGCGCCCGGTACTTCGAGCGTGTCGAGCTGGCTTTGCAGCAGCGACGGGTCGAAGAAGTGACCCGTGCGCGACGCGAGACGCTCGTGCAATACCTCGAAGGTGCCCTTCAGGTACACGAACAGCACGTCGCGGTCGCTGCCGCGCAGGATGTCGCGATACGAGCGCTTGAGCGACGAGCACGTGAACACCGCCGTCTCGTGCGCGCGCTGCTTTTCCTCGATGGCCGCGCGAATCGTGCGCAGCCACGGCCAGCGGTCGTCGTCGGTGAGCGGGATGCCGTCGTGCATCTTCTTCTTGTTGGCTTCGCTGTGAAAAGCGTCGCCGTCGGTGAAGCTGCAATGCAGGCGCTCGGCCAGCAACTCGCCGATGCGCGTCTTGCCCGCACCCGACACCCCCATTGCGATCAGAATCATTCACCGCTCCTTTGTCGGCCAGAGTGTGCGCTTTGCCTGGCCGTTACACCACGCTCGCGAGAGCAAACGTCAGCCCGAGGCCCATCAGCGAAATGATGGTTTCGCAGAGCGACCAGGTCTTGAACGTCTGGCCGACGGTCATGCCGAAGTATTCCTTGATCAGCCAGAAGCCGCCATCGTTGACGTGCGAAAAGATCAGCGAGCCCGAGCCGGTGGCGAGTACCAGCAGCTCCGGGCTCACCGCCGCGCCGCTCGCGGCCGCAACCGGCGCGACGATGCCGCAGGCCGTCGTCATGGCAACGGTGGCCGAGCCGGTCGCGAGACGGATCAGCGCCGCGACGAACCAGCCGAACAGCAGCGGCGAAAGGTGCGCTGAATGCGCTACCGCGACAATCTCCTTCGAAATGCCGCCGTCCATCAGCACGCGGCCGAAACCGCCGCCCGCGCCCACGATGAGCGTGATGCCCGCGATCGGCGCGAGGCAGTCGCCGCAGAACTTCTGGATCTGCGCGCGATTGAAGCCGCGTTGCGCGCCGAAGGTCCAGAAGCTCACCAGCACGGCAATCAGCAGCGCGACGTCCGAGGTGCCGACAAAGTGCAGCAGATTGTTCGGCAGCGTCTTGGGCGTGAACACGAGGTCGGCCCAGCTGCCGATCAGCATCAGGATCACGGGCAGTAGAATCGTGAAGAGCGTGATGCCGAAGCTCGGCAGCTCGTGATCGGCCTTGATCTTCATGTCGCCGATGAACTGGTCCGCGAGCGGATTGTTCTCAGGCAGCTTGACCGTGCGGTGAATGAGCAGCGCGAACAGCGGGCCGGCAACGATCGCAGTCGGAATCCCGACGATCAGGCCGTACGCGATGGTCTTGCCGATATCGGCGTGATACGCCTGCACCGCAAGCAGCGCGGCCGGGTGCGGCGGGATCAGGCCGTGCACGACGGACAGGCCCGCGACCATCGGCAAGCCCACGAGCAGCAGCGATTTGCCGGTGCGCTTGGCGACGTTGAACGCGATCGGAATCAGCAGCACGAAGCCGACTTCGAAGAACACCGGCAAGCCCACGATGATGGCGACGAACATCATCGCCCAGTGGATGTTCTTCTCGCCGAACCAGCGGATGAGCGTGGTGGCGATGCGCTCGGCACCGCCCGATTCCGCCATCATCTTGCCGAGCATGGTGCCCAGGCCCACCACGATGGCGATATGGCCAAGCGTGTTGCCGTTGCCGGTTTCGAACGATTTGACGATCGTATCCATCGGCATGCCGGCGGCCAGGCCGAGCAGCAGCGAAACGATGATCAGGACGAGGAACGGATAGACCTTCCAGCGCGTGATCATGAAGATCAGCGCAGCGATCGCGACGAGCGCGTAAATCAGCAGCATGCTGCCGTGGGCCACTCCCATGAGGCTCTTCTCCAGTTAGTTATCGTTGTCCTTCCGCGGCGGCGCGAGAACGTCACGGACACGCCACCTGAAAGGGCTCGGCTGTCGAGGGGCCGAGATTGTAGAGGTTATAGCGGCTTTCTTTGCCGCCTGCCTGAAAAACGAGCGAAGACGAGCGAGCCGCGCAGGCCATGCGCCCAAAGGGCGCCGCCGGCGCGGCTCGTAAATGCACCATGATGAAATCAGGGCGCGAACAGCTCGCATGCCACCCGCCACCTGCGATCTCAGCGCACCGGGCGCGACAGCTCGCTAGCGGCACGCGCGAGACGCGTCACTTCGGCCCAGTCCTGAGCGGCGAGCGCCGCCTTCGGCGTGAGCCACGAACCGCCCACGCAGACCACGTTGGGCAGCGCGAGGAAGTTGATCGCGGACTCGGCAGTAATGCCGCCAGTGGGACAGAACTTGAGCGTCGGGAACGGACCGTGGAAAGCCTGCAGCATGTTGAGGCCGCCCGCCGGCACTGCCGGGAAGAACTTGACGATCTCGTAGCCGAGCTCCATCGCCACGATGATGTCCGTCGGCGTCATGACGCCAGGCAGCAATGGCAGGCCCGCATCGAGCGACGCCTGATGCATCTCGCGCGTGAGACCCGGCGAGACGCCGAACTGCGCGCCAGCCTTTTTGGCGAGTGCGCAATGTTCGGGCTTAGTGATCGTGCCCACGCCAACCACGATATCCGGTGCGATCTGCGCAGCGCGTTCGATCGCCTCGAGACCGGCCGCCGTGCGCAGCGTGATCTCCAGCACCTTCACGCCGCCCGTGTGCAGCGCGCGCGAAACGTGCTCGCCCTGCTCCGGCGTATCGAATGCTAGTACCGGAATCACCGGGCCGAGGCGGACAATGTCCGCCACCGTGCTTGTTGCCATGATCAGGCTCCTTGATGATGAATTCAGTTTGTCGGGTTGCTTGCGTCGCTTAGTGCGTCGCGCGTGCCGTCGCGGCAGTCGCTGGTGTCGGCATTTCGCCGACAAGCGGACCGAACACCGAAGCGCCCAGCTCCGCCGGCGCGGCGGCAGCGCGGAATACGCCGAACAGCTCGCGGCCGAAGCCCACTTCGTTGCTGGCCTGATGCGCGGGCTGCGCGACCGGACGCACATTCCACTCCGCCTCGTCCACCTCGACATCCAGCACGCCCGCGACCGCATCGATCACGACGATGTCGCCGTCGCGCACCTTGCCGATCGGCCCGTGCAGCAATGTTTCCGGCGAGACGTGGATCACCGCCGGCACCTTGCCCGATGCGCCCGACATGCGCCCGTCGGTCACGAGCGCCACATGAAAGCCCTTGTCCTGCAGCACGCCGAGCAGCGGCGTGAGACGGTGCAATTCCGGCATGCCGTTGGCACGCGCGCCCTGGAAGCGCACGACGGCCACGAAATCGCGCTCGAGTTCGCCGCGATCGAACGCTTCCTGCACGGCTTCCTGCGAATCGAACACCACGGCCGGCGCGCGCACCAGCCGATGATCGGGCGCCACCGCCGAGATCTTGATGACGCCACGGCCAATGCGGCCTTGCATCAGGCGCAAGCCGCCGTCCGGCTGGAACGGCTCGGGAAGCGGGCGCAGCACGGCCGTGTCGGCGCTCTTCTCGACCGCCGGCACCCACGTGAGCTTGCCGTCGAGCAGTTTCGGCTCCTCGGTGTAGTGGCGCAGGCCCTCGCCCGCCACCGTCTTCACGTCTTCGTGAAGCAGGCCGCCGTCGAGCAGTTCGCGCACGAGGAAAGCAATGCCGCCCGCCGCGTGGAAATGATTCACGTCGGCTTTGCCGTTCGGATAGACGCGCGCGAGCAGCGGCACTGTGGCCGAAAGCTCGTCGAAATCGTTCCAGTCGAGGAGAATGCCCGCCGCGCGCGCCATCGCCACGAGGTGCAGCGTGTGGTTGGTCGAGCCGCCCGTCGCCATTAGCGCGATGATGCCGTTGATGACCGCCTTCTCGTCGACCACATGGCCGATCGGCGTGTAGTTGCCGCGCTCGACGGTGAGTTCGAGCACGCGGCGCGCAGCCGCGGCCGTGAGCTCGTCGCGCAGCGGCGTATGCGGGTGAATGAAAGCCGAGCCCGGCAGGTGCAGGCCCATGATTTCCATGAGCATCTGGTTGCTGTTAGCCGTGCCGTAAAACGTGCAGGTGCCGTGGCCGTGATACGCGGCGGCCTCCGATTCGAGCAGCGCCTCGCGGTCGCACTGGCCGGTCGCGAACTGCTGACGCACCTTGGCTTTGTCGTCGTTCGAGATGCCGCTCGTCATCGGACCGGCGGGCACGAAAATCGTGGGCAGATGGCCGAATTGCAGCGCGCCAATCAAGAGGCCCGGCACGATCTTGTCGCACACGCCAAGGCACAGCGCGGCGTCGAACATGTTGTGCGTGAGCGCGACGGCCGTGCTCATCGCAATCACTTCACGCGAGAACAGCGACAGCTCCATGCCGGCATTGCCTTGCGTGACGCCATCGCACATCGCGGGCACGCCGCCGGCGAACTGCGCGACGCCGCCGACTTCGCGGGCGGCCTTCTTGATGATGTCGGGGAAATCTTTGTAGGGCGCGTGCGCCGAAAGCATCTCGTTATATGCCGAGACGATGCCGATGTTCGGTTCGCGAATCGCCTTGATGGCGATCTTGTCGCGCCCCTCGAGACCAGCGAAACCGTGAGCGAGATTCGCGCACGACAGCGCGCCGCGCACCGGGAAACGGTCCTGCGCCGCCGCGATGCGCGCGAGATAGGCCTCGCGTGTGGGCTTGCTGCGCTCGATCACGCGCCGCGTGACCTTCATCAACTGCGAATGCGGGGAAACCATCGAATCTCCTTCCTTTTTATCTCGCGGGACGCTCGGGGACACATCACACGATCCGGTCAGCGATGCGGCGATGTTAGTAGAAAAACTACAAGCTCGCAATCCCAGTTTTGCCTGAAGGCCAAACCATGCAAATGCTGAAAAACTCCACGTTTACCGGATCATCACTCACCTCGGCAAAACTCGTCTTGCACCTTTTCGTCAATTATTGTAGTTTTTGTACATATCCATCGATCCGCTATATTCCACGGATCTTCCAGCATAGTGCGAGTTTTCCGATGCTGCTGTCCCAGGTGAAGGCCATACGCGAGCAATTGCGCCCGTCCGAGCGCAAACTCGCCGATTACATTGTCGAGGCGCCGCGCGAACTGCTCGACCTTTCGATGACCGAGGTTGCCCAGCGCGCCGGCGTAAGCCAGCCAACCATCGCGCGCTTCTGCCACGCACTCGGGTTCTCGGGGTTCCGGGAGTTCAAGATCCGCCTCGCGCAGGCCGTTGCGGGCGATCTGCCCACGGAGATGCCCGCTGTCTACCGCGACGTGCGCCCGGACGAACCGGTACCCGGCGTCGCCGCCAAGGTGCTCGACCGGACGATCGGAGCACTCCTGCAGGTACGCAACAATTTGTCCACGGACGCGCTCGGCGCCGCCATCGACCTGCTCGCCAGGGCATCGCGCATCGAGTTCTATGGCGCGGGAGGCTCGGGAATCGCGGCGCAGGACATGCAGCACAAGTTCTTTCGGCTCGGCATGCCGAGCATCGCCTATTCGGATCCACACACGTTTCTGATGTCAGCGGCGCTGCTTGGGCCGGGCGACGTGGTCGTTGCCATCTCGAATACCGGGCGTACGCGCGACGTGGTGGATGCGGCACAAACGGCGCTCGACCGCGGCGCGAAGGTCATCGCCATCACGCACGGCACCTCGCCGCTCGCGCGCCTCGCGAGCGTGGGCCTGCACGCGAACGTCGACGAGGACACCGACGTTTTCTCGCCGATGACCTCACGCACCTCGCATCTCGCGATAGGCGACATCCTTGCGGTGGGCGTGGCGCTGCGGCGCGGCCCGGAACTGGCGGAAAAGCTCGCCGGCGCGAAGGACATCATCGCTCGACGAAGGCTGAACGCGAACAGCTAAGCACGTCAAGCTGCAAGACGCGACGAAAGCCTCACCTCAAATGAAAAAATGCGGACTCCCGAAGGAGTCCGCTTTGCGTTTCGGCCTGAGCTGCGCGGCCGGATAATGGCCTGAATTGGGGCTCTCCAGAAGCGGTCGCACCGCTCCTGGATTGCCATCAGGCGCTTACCACTGGTACGACATGCCGCCGCCGTAGGTCGCGCCGCCACCCGAGGCATAACCACCGCCCAGCTTCACCTTGAGGTTCTGGGTGATGCGAGCCGATGCGCCCAGTGCCACTGCCTGGTAACCCTGGAAGTTGGCCGTAACCGACCCCACCGACGCCGCCGTGCAAGCAGAACCAGACTCGCCTTGTACGCGGGCTCCTACACCGACCTATGCGCCGGCCGTGCCTCATCCGTTTCCCTTGCCAAACAAGCTCCCGGCATCGCTGCCATTACAAAGGAAACGCCATGCAACGCATCTTGATTCTCGCCGCCGCCGGCGCATTGACTTCGATCGCCCTTGCTTCCCCCAAGCCAGTTGCGGCGCCCCCAATTTCCGATCATCTTCAAATTGAATGGCTCGAACAGCAGTGGACCCAGGCCGCCACCACCGGCGACCGCTCCATGCTCAACGATCTGCTGGACGATAAATTCCTCGAGGTCTTGCCCAATGGCATGCATCGCTCGAAGCGTGACTTGCTTGCCGCTGCAGCGCTTCCGCCAGGCGGTTCACAGGTGCCGGAAGACGTGCGCGTTCAGGTTCTCGGCGATCTGGCTGTCGTGACTGGCATCAACCGCTATACGCCCGCGCAGGGCTTCAAGCCGGTCGAATACCGCTTTGCCGATGTCTTCATAAAGCGGGATGACGGCTGGCGCGTCGTCGGCGCACGCATGCGCCGCAAGGAATCGGGCAGCATCTGACGCTGCCCGTCAAGGAAGGGGAAGGGAGGATGGGGCGACGCGGGCGTCAGAAAGGCTTGATGACGACGAGCGCCACCGCAGCCAGCATGCCGAGCACCGGCAGCTCGTTGAACATGCGATACCACTTGTGGGAGCGGCGGTTCTCGCCACGCTCGAAGGTCTTGAGCAAACGCCCGCAATACGCGTGATAGACGATGAGCAGCACCACTACGCCCACTTTCGCGTGGATCCATCCTTGTCCGCGCCCGATTCCCACCACGAGCCACAACCAGAGCCCGCACAGCAGCGCGGGCACGGCGATCATCGTCATGAAACGGTAGAGCTTGCGCGCCATGATGAGCAGGCGCTGGATGGCCGCGGGCTCGGTTTCCATCGCGAGATTCACGAAGATGCGCGGCAGGTAGAACAGGCCCGCGAACCACGAGGCAATCAGAACGATGTGAAACGTCTTGACCCAAAGCATCGGAGATCCTTGTTGTTATCGACGTATCGAATTGCAGGAACTGCGTGACGGAGATGCGTGCGCTTCGAGCGGCACGCGCACCGCTCGACTCGATTACTGCCGCCCTTCGCCATGGCCCAGCACGACGTATTTGAGCGAAGTCAGCCCTTCCAGGCCAACCGGGCCGCGCGCGTGCAGCTTGTCGTTGGAGATGCCGATCTCCGCGCCAAGACCGAACTCGAAGCCATCGGCGAAACGCGTCGAGGCGTTCACCATCACGCTCGCCGAATCCACTTCGCGCAGGAAGCGCATCGCGCGGTCGTGGTCTTCGGTGACGATGGCGTCGGTGTGATGCGAACCATAGTGGTTGATGTGCTCGACGGCCTGATCGAGGTTGTCGACGATCTTCACGGCCAGCACCGGCGCGAGGTACTCGGTGCGCCAGTCTTCCTCGGTGGCGTCCACGAGCGGAGTAACGTTCGCCTCCGCGAGAATCGCGCGCGCGGCGGCGTCCACGCGCAACTCCACGTCCTTGCCGCGATAGAGCCGGCCCAGCGGCGGCAGCACCTCGTGCGCGATACCGCGCGCGACGAGCAGCGTCTCCATGGTGTTGCAGGTGCCGTAGCGGTGCGTCTTGGCGTTGTCGCAGACGGTGAGCGCCTTCGCGAGATCGGCGCGGTCGTCCACGTAGACGTGGCAGATACCGTCGAGGTGCTTGATCATCGGCACGCGCGCCTCGGCCATCAGGCGCTCGATCAGGCTCTTGCCGCCGCGCGGCACGATCACGTCCACGAATTCCGTCATGGTGATGAGCTTGCCCACCGCCGCGCGGTCGGCGGTTTCCACCACCTGCACCGCGTCCTGCGGCAGACCGGCCGCCGTGAGTCCCTCGCCGATCAGCTTCGCGAGCGCCGTGTTGCACTCGAGCGCCTCGGAGCCGCCGCGCAAAATGGTGGCGTTGCCCGACTTCAGGCACAGCGCCGCGGCGTCGATAGTCACGTTCGGACGCGATTCGTAGATGATGCCGATCACGCCCAGCGGCACGCGCATCTGGCCAACCTGAATGCCGCTCGGGCGGAACTTGAGGTTGCTGATCTCGCCGATCGGATCGGACAGCCCCGCCACCTGGCGCAGGCCTTCTATCATGGTCTTGAGCGCCTTGTCCGAAAGCGTGAGACGGTCGATGAACGCCGCGTCGTGGCCCTTCTCCTTCGCGCGCGCCAGATCGCGGGCGTTGGCGTCCTTCAGTTGCTGCGTCTCGCGCTCGATCGCCTGCGCGACGGCTTCCAGCGCGGCGTTTCTTGCGGCCGTCGAGGCCCGGGCCATCGCGCGCGAAGCCTTGCGGGCGCGGCGGCCGAGGTCGGTCATGTACTGGTCGATATCCATGGTTTCTGTCGTGATGCGGCGCGCCCGGTCGATGCGGTCCGTGGCTGCGCGGTTCAGGTTAGGTCGATTTTAAGGCCAGAGGGCGGGCTGTGCTGCGCCTGCCCTGGCGTCGGGTACGGATAGCGCCACTCGAGCGGGCTGAAGCAGGCAGCGTGAGGCGCCCGGAATGATGCTGACCGATGCCGAAAGCAGGTGCCAGTGCGGGCCCGGCCAGCACGACTAGCCTGGCCTGCGCCCCGGCCCTGCGGTGCGCGGTCGGGAAGCGGCGGCCGCAGCGGCTGCTGCAGCCGGGCTCGCGGCCATCCCGCGTGGTTGGGCTCGGCCTGCCGCGGCGCCACGCGCCGGCGAACCGCTGTCGCGCGGCGCGGCAACCGTCATCGCCAATTCAAACAGGCCGTCCCAGGCATCGGGCGGCAATGCATCGCGCCAGTGCGCGCGCGATTGCCCCGAAAGCCCCTTGACCTGGCGGTCGAGCCGCGCGGCGAGCGCGAGACCGCGCTCGAGCGTCGCCTCGGTCAAGCGCGAGAGTGCGGGCCCGATGAGCCGCTCGCGCGGCCCCCAGACGCGGTTCTCGCGCAACAGCATCGCGAGCGGCTTGCCCGCCGCCACGCCGCGCTTGATGCGCAGCAGCGTGCGGACTTCTTCGACGACGGCCCATAGCACCAGCACGGAAGCCTCGCCTTCGCCCTGCAGGCCGTCGAGCATGCGCGCGAGGCGCCCGACGTCGCCGGTGAGCATCGCTTCGTTGAGCTTGAAAACGTCGTAGCGCGCGACATTGAGCACGGCGTCGTGAATCTGCTCGAAGCTCAGCACGCCTTCGGGATACAGCAGGCCGAGCTTCTGAATTTCCTGATGCGCGGCGAGCAGGTTGCCCTCCACGCGCTCCGCAACGAATTGCAGCGCACGCCGCCCGTCCTCGCCTGGCGCGACACGTTGGCCTTGAAGCGTCAGACGCTGCCCGATCCAGTTCGGCAGCGCCGCGCGCTCGACCGGATCGATCTTGATCGCCACGCCACTGTCGGACAGCGCCGTGAACCACGCGGACTTTTGCGTGGCCGCGTCGAGACGCGGCAGCGTGACGAGCGTGAGCACATCGGGGTTCGCCGACGACTTTGCCGACGTGGCAAGCGTCTTGAGCGCATCCGCGCCTTCCTTGCCGGGCTTGCCCGACGGAATGCGCAACTCCACCAGTTGGCGGTCGCCGAACAGCGACATCGACTGGCTCGCGCCAAGCAGCGCGCTCCAGTCGAAGCCGCGCTCGACGGTGAACACCGAGCGGTCGGTGAAGCCTGCGGCACGCGCGCTCGCGCGAATGCGGTCGCAAGCTTCCTGGGCGAGCAGATGCTCGTCGCCATAGACGACGTACAGCCCCGCCATGGCTTTGGCGAGGTGCGGCTCGAGTGCGTCCGGTCGCAGTTGCATGGAGAGCGCTTTAGAAGGAGGACGAGGCGCGCGTCACAGCGGCGGCGGCGGCAGCGGCGCGCGGGGCGCGACGCCCGGCACGACCTGGCCCGGCGTGGGATGCAGCGTCTTCAGAACCGCGAGACGGCGCGTGAGCTGGTCGACGGCATCGTTCTGCATGTCGGCGTAGAGCAAATCGGATTCGGAGACCTTCGCGGTCGAGTACTGATCGCTATAGGTCATCGCGCGGTTCAGCGCGATCGAGCTCGGCTGGATCAGCGGTGAGCCGTCCGGCGCCGTGAGCGTGTAGTTCAGCGAATAGTTGACCTGATATTCCTCGACCACGCCGAGCGAATTCAGCGTGAGCGTGCTGAAGCTGCGCGCCTCGCTCACGCGCAGCACGGCGTCGGCGTTGGTCGGCGAATCGACCACGACGGAATCACTGCCGCCTTCGATCATGCGTGTAAGACGCGCTGTCACGGGCGGCGACGCGCCCACGACGGCGAGGCGCTTGAACGCGTAGTTCTGCTCACCACGCAGTTGGAACCCGCACGCCGAAAGCATCAGCGCGCTGCCCGCCAGCAACAGAAACGATCTGCGAATCACCTGGACTCCCTGGTTCAGAACGGCGGCGGCGCACGATGCATCGATCGTGTGCCGCCGCCAGCACGTCATGTCAGACCACGACGTTCACGAGGCGGCCCGGCACGACGATGATCTTCTTCGGCACGCGCCCTTCCGCGAACTTCGCGAACATCTCGTGGGCGAGCGCGGCCGCTTCGATCACGTCCTTGCTCGCATCCTTCGCCACGGTGACAGCGCCACGCACCTTGCCGTTCACCTGCAGCACGAGTTCGATTTCGGCCTGCTCCAGCGCTTTTTCGTCGACCTTGGGCCAGGGCGCGTCGAGCAGCGTGCCGTATTCGCCGGCGTAGCCGAGCGCCTTCCAGAGCTCGAACGTAAGGTGCGGCACGACCGGATACAGCACGCGCAGCAGCACGCCGAAGGTCTCGCGCTGCACGCCCGCGCCAGCGCCCTTGGCGCCTTCGATCGCGTTGAGCATCTTCATCGCCGCCGAAACAACGGTGTTGTACTGCAAACGCTGATAGTCGAAGTCGGCCTGCTTGAGCACGCTGTAGACTTCGCGGCGCAGCGTCTTTTCGACGTCGCTGAGCGCTGCGGCGTCGAACGAGGCGCGCGACTGGATGGCCTCGGCGTTCGCATAGCCGAACGTCCACACGCGGCGCAGGAAGCGGCTCGCGCCCTCCACGCCCGCGCCCGACCATTCGAGCTGCTGCTCCGGGGGAGCCGCGAACATCGTGAACAGACGCGCGGTGTCCGCGCCGTACTGGTCGATCAGCACCTGCGGGTCGACGCCGTTGTTCTTCGACTTCGACATTTTCTCAACGCCGCCCAGCACCACGGGCTGGCCGTCGCCATTGAGCGTCGCGCCGACCGGACGGCCCTTGTCGTCATGCGTGACGGTCACGTCGGCCGGGTTGTACCAGGTCTTCTTGCCCGAAGCGTCCTCGCGGTAGAACGTCTCGTTGAGCACCATGCCCTGCGTGAGCAGGTTCTTCGCGGGCTCACCGAACTTCACGAGGCCGAGGTCGCGCGAGACCTTCGCCCAGAAGCGCGAGTACAAGAGGTGCAGAATCGCGTGCTCGATGCCGCCGATGTACTGGTCCATCGGCATCCAGTAGTCGGTGCGCTCGTCGACCATGGCCTTCGCATCGGGCGCCGCGTAGCGGTAGAAGTACCACGACGAGTCGACGAAAGTGTCCATCGTGTCGGTTTC
>JAITTX010000411.1 GCA_031286755.1 Paraburkholderia sp. | reverse complement strand
CGCTTCTGCGAGTCGACGATCTCGATGCGCAGGCCCTGCAGCGTGGAGTCGATGCGGATCTGCTGCCGGAACTGGCGCAGCATCGGATTCGCCTCGATCGCGGCCATCAGCTTGACTTGCAGGTCGTGCAGGCGCACCTGCTCCTGGCGTTCGAGCGAGCCCTGCTGCAGGTTCTGCGACTGGTCGTCGGCGTGCGCGACGGCGCGGTCCGCGTGCGCTCTCATGCCGTCGCTGCGGCGCGTGACGCCCTGCTCCTGCGAGGAGATGTCGCGTCCGCCGCCCTTCACGATGCTCGAGTCCTCGGCGCTGCGCTCGCCGCCCCAGAGCGTGATCTTGAGCGGCTGGTTGAAGTAATCGGCAATGCCGCGCAACTGCACGGTGGACGCCGACGAAAGCAGCCACATCAGCAGGAAGAACGCCATCATCGCGGTCATGAAGTCCGCGTACGCGAGCTTCCATGCGCCGCCGTGATGGCCGCCCTTCTTCGGCGCAGCGCGCTTCACCACGATGGCGCGGTCTTTATTGCCGCTCATCGGTCGCTCCCCTTCTTCATCGCCTGCATCCCGTGCTTCATGGTCGTCGCCCGTCCTCGCTTTAGTTCGCGCTCGTTCGCGCCTCGATTCGCGCTTATTTCGCCTTCACGCGGCGCACGTGCTCTTCGAGCTCCGTGAACGACGGACGCTCGGTCGAGAACAGCACCTTGCGGCCGAACTCGACGGCAATCGCGGGCGCGTAGCCGTTCAGGCTCGCGAGGATCGTCACCTTGATGCACTGGAACATCTTGGTGGACTCGGTCACGCGCTGCTCCGCGAGGCTCGCCAGCGGACCGATCAGACCGTACGAAAGCAGAATGCCGAGGAAGGTGCCCACCAGCGCCTGGGCGATCATCTCGCCGAGCACCGCGGGCGGCTTGTCGGCGGAGGCCATGGTGTGCACCACGCCCATCACCGCCGCGACGATGCCGAACGCCGGCATGGCGTCGCCCACCTTCGAGAGCGCGTGCGCGGGCGCCTCGCCCTCGGCGTGGTGCGTCTCGATCTCCTCGTCCATGAGGCTTTCGATCTCGAAGGCGTTCATGTTGCCGCCCACCATGAGCCGCAGGTAGTCGGTGAGAAATTCGACGATGTGATGGTCGGCCAGGATCTTCGGGTATTGCGTGAAGATCGGGCTCTTCTGCGGATCGTCGATATCGGCTTCGAGCGTGAGCGTGCCTTCCTTGCGCGCCTTTGCGAGCAGGACATAGAGCAGCGCGAGCAGCTCCATGTACACGTCCTTGTTGTACTTCGAGCCCTTGAAGAGCGTCGGCAGGACGCGCAGCGTCGCCTTGATCGTCTTCATGCCGTTGCCGAGGATGAACGCGCCGACGCCCGCGCCGCCGATCATCAACAGCTCCATCGGCTGCATGAGCGCGGCCAGATGGCCGCCCTCCAGCGCGTAGCCGCCGAAGACGCAGACGATCGTCACGAGTGTTCCCACGATAATCAGCACTGCCGGGTCCTCACTGGAAAATTGCGCCGCGAACCGCCATCGGCCCGCGTCCTTGATTGGGTTTACGGCACCGGCGCGAAAAACTTTGAGAGCGCGCAGACGCGCGTTTCGCGCAGGGGCAAACGTTTGAGGGCCGGTTCGCGGCCAAAGCGGGGCGAACGTGCGGCCAACGCCGTCACGAGCGCGAGATGGAATGCGGCAGTGGGGGCGACAGCGAGCGGAACGGCGGAGGCGGGTCTCGAAGGGCGACCCGGCGCAGGAATGCGTGCGCGAAGCGGCGCGCGGCGGGAATGGCGCGGGAGCCGGCTCAGCCGGCCTGCTCGACGCTCCGGGCGGCCATGAACATGGCCGAATGGATTTGCGCGGCTTTGCCCTTCTCCGCGAGCGCGCTCAGGATGGCGTGCTCGTCGAAGCGGAAGCGGCAAAGAAGCTGACTGGACGCGGCCAGGCGCGCAGCCTGCGCAGCGGTGAGCCGGGCCAGCACGTCGGCCAGTTGCTCCGAAATACCCATGCGGCGCACGCCGGCTGGCCGGTCTTCGCGCAGCAGCCGTTGCGCGAGCAACAGATAAGACAGATTCACTTCATTGATCTCGCTGAGCATGTCGCCTGGCGTCGTCGCGCTCATGGATTCCCCCGAATTCGAAACGTAGCGGCTGGTCAGGCCGGTGTGGCGGAAACGTTTGCTCGTTCGTATTGGTGCTCACAAGGCGCGCAAAAGGGCACAAGGAGGCGCAACAAGCCGAACGGCCCGTTTAGTGGTCGTCCACGCATTGTGGCGAGGGTGGTTGCAAATGGAAATCGGACGGATGCCGCGACGTGGTGCGAGAAAAACTTTCCTTTTTGTGTAGGAATTTTTCTGACAATCAACAGAAAAGCAGGAGAGAAGCCGAAAGGAAGTACTGCTTGAATGATGCTTTTCAGATATTTTCACCCACCTTCTGCCGATTATAAAAGCCTTTTCATTGATACGTCACAAATATACGCACAGGGTCTGACCATATTGGCGAATCAGGCACGCGAATTGCGCTTCGCCCCGCTCCCGAGCGTCACGCTTTGCAATACGTGCTTACAGCGGGTGTTTCCCGCTGTAACAACATTAAGTGATTGCAAAACAACTCGTATTACCCATTCAGATGTCCATAATCGAACTCAGGGATAACCCGATACCGAAACGCCTGACCGGGCACATTGCCATGTCAGTCATACGCCATGTGGCATTTGCCAAGGAGATCTAGCCAATGCGAATCGCACAAATCGCGCCACTTTACGAAGCCGTCCCGCCGAAGCTCTACGGCGGCACCGAACGCGTCGTGTCCTATCTGACCGAAGCGCTCGTCGACCTCGGCCATGACGTGACGCTGTTCGCCAGCGGCGATTCGGTCACCTCGGCAAAGCTCGAAGCCGCCTGGCCGCGCGCGCTGCGTCTGGACCCGACGATCCGCGACGCGCTCGCCCCGCACATTGTCCTGCTCGAACGCGTGCGCCGCATGGCGCATGAGTTCGACGTGCTGCACTTCCACCTCGACTATCTGCCGTTCCCGCTGTTCTCGACGCTCGACACGCCGTTCGTGACGACGCTGCACGGCCGTCTCGACCTGCCCGAGCTGCAGCCGGTGTTCGACTCGTTCTCCGAGGCGCCCGTCGTTTCGATTTCGGATTCGCAGCGCCTGCCGCTGGGCCAGGCCAACTGGCTGAACACGATCTATCACGGCCTGCCGAAGAATCTGCTCACGCCGCAAACCAACCGCAAGCCCGAATACCTCGCGTTCCTCGGCCGCATCTGCCCGGAAAAGCGCGTGGACACCGCCATCAAGATCGCCGCGCTCTCGGGCCTGCCGCTGAAGATCGCCGCGAAGGTGGACAAGGTCGACCAGGACTACTTCAAGACCGAGATCGAGCCGCTGCTTTCGCAGGCGCATGTGGAATTCGTGGGCGAGATCAACGAAGCGCAGAAGCCCGAGTTCCTCTCGGGCGCCAAGGCGCTGCTGTTCCCGATTGACTGGTCCGAGCCGTTCGGCCTCGTCATGATCGAGGCCATGGCGTGCGGCACGCCGGTGGTCGCGTTCAACCGCGGCTCGGTGCCCGAAGTGATCGATCCGGGCGTGACTGGCTATATCTGCGAGGACGTGCAAGGCGCCGTGGCCGCGCTACAAAATATTGATTCTCTTTCACGCGAAGCCATTCGCGCGCAGTTCGAACGCCGCTTCACGTCGCACACCATGGCCAGCAATTATGTCGAGAGCTATTCGGCGCTGATCGAAGCCAACCGACGCCCGGTGCTTCGCCGTGTCGCAGCCGCGGGCTGAATGCACGGAATGCCTCACTTTGAGAAAAAAGGGCAACGCAAATCGTTTGCGCGCACCGCAATAGCGTGATTGCCCGCAGCTAAAAAAAGAGCCGCATGTTTCATGCGGCTCTTTTTATCTGGATAAGCGGAATGAGTGGGGGCAGTCTCGCGCGGCCGGCCCGGCATCGCTCAGCCTGACTGTCACCTGACAGCAATCAGGTGATCAAATAGCGCTCGCGATTCTTGCCGGCTATCCATTTGGGCGGCTTTCCGCGCCCGCTCCAGGTCGCGCCCGTTTTCGGATCCTGATAGCGCGGGGGCAACGGAGCCTTCTTGGGCGGGCGTCCGCGCTTCGCGGCCGCCACAAAGCCCAGGTCTTGCGCCGACAGGCCATACTCGACAATCTTCTCGCGGATCATCGTAATAACGTCGGCGACTTCGGTACGCCGCGCTTCGTCGGCCTGCGCCTGAAGCTTGGCGATCTGGGCCTTGAGCTCTGAATATTGCGACATTTCCCTCTCCCCTTCATTGTCGATCTAACTGACTCGAACCGAGATTAGACGTAAATAAGAGAATTAGCAATCGATGCGAATACTGCTTTATCAGGATATTGCCGCATTTAACGATTGCCCAACCGAAGCCGCATTCGATATGCATCTGCCGCAATAATAAGAGCAATTACTGCGGAATTGACAATCCTTGACACCCTCGCTTTTCGTGAATCCATAGAATCTGGCCTCTCCCGGCGCCGGAATTTTTTACTGGCTCCAGTCAAATACCTTTTTGAGGCATCACGAAATGCACTTATCCAAACGACTTCTTGCCGAACTATTCGGCACCTTCTGGCTCGTGCTCGGCGGCTGCGGCAGCGCCGTGCTCGCCGCTCATTTCGACGGCCCAGTGCAGGGGCTCGGCATCGGCTTCGTGGGCGTCGCGCTCGCGTTCGGCCTGACGGTGCTCACCATGGCGTTCGCCATCGGCCATATTTCGGGCTGCCATCTGAACCCCGCGGTGAGCGTCGGCCTCATGGTCGCCGGCCGCTTTCCGGCACGTGATCTCGTGCCGTACGTGGTGGCGCAGGTAGTCGGCGCCACGCTCGGCGCAGCCGCTCTCGCATGCATCGCCACCGGCAAGCCGGGCTTCGATCTCGTCGCGAGCGGTTTCGCCACCAACGGCTATGGCGATCACTCGCCGGGCCACTACACGCTGGCCGCGGCATTCGTCTGCGAAGTCGTGATGACGGCGTTCTTCCTCTTCGTGATCCTCGGCGCGACCGACAAGCGCGCGCCCGCGGGTTTCGCGCCGATCGCCATCGGCCTGTGCCTCACGCTCATCCACCTGATCTCGATCCCGGTCACCAATACCTCCGTGAACCCGGCGCGCTCGACCGGCCCGGCGCTCTTCGTGGGCGGCGAGGCCATCTCGCAACTCTGGCTGTTCTGGGTCGCGCCGGTCATCGGCGCGGCCATCGCCGGCGTGGTCTATCCGCTGATCGCGGGCCGCCGCGAAGCCATGGCTGAAGTTCCGGCTCGCGTGCAGGCATAACCCGCTTCGCGCGGTTCGGTGCACGGGCGCTTCGGCGCCCGTTTTTGCTTGCGCGCGTCTCGTCCGTTTCAGGCCGGGCAAGATGCGTGGCCGCGCAAAGCGGCCGGGGAGGCGCTGCTAGAATCGAGCGACCTCTTCCTCTCGAAATCAAGGCGCACCGCATGAAGCGTTCACGACATTCGCCGGGCCGCCTCGCCGTGTCGACGAAACGCGCCGCTTGGGCGCCTCGCTCCATCTGGCGCAAGACGGCAACTCTGGTGACGCTGTTCGGGGCAATCGGCGGCAGCTCGCTCATGGGTGCGGGCACGGCGTTCGCCGAAGGCACACAGGACATCGAAACACTGGTTTTCGTGCGCCATGGCGAGAAGCCCGCCGACGGGCTCGGCCAGCTCAATTGCAAGGGATTGAACCGGGCGCTCGCGCTGCCCGCGGTGATTGCCGCGAAGTACGGCAAGCCCGATGCGATCTACGCGCCGGACCCGGGCCAGCAGAAAGACGACCGCGGACAGGCTTATTACTATGTGCGCCCGCTCGCGACCGTCGAGCCCACAGCCATCCAGTTCGGCTTGCCGATTCAGACGCCCTATGGCTATGCCCAGACCGACGCGCTCGAAAAAGCGCTGCTCGATCCGGCGTGGCGCAACCGCACGGTGCTGGTGGGGTGGGAGCACCGCGAGATCGAGACGCTGGTGCGCAAGCTTGTGGCCGGACATGGCGGGCAAGCGGCCGACGTGCCCAAATGGAAGAGCGCCGACTTCGACAGCATCTACGTGGTGCGCATCGACTGGAGCGGTGCCACGCCGCGCGCGCGCTTCAGCCACGACCGCGAGGGCCTCGACGGCCGATCGGACGAATGTCCGTGCGCGGCGCTTCCCACGGCGCAATAAACGAGACGCGCCGGCCCCGCGCCCGAGCGTCGCGCGATCAACGGCGCAGTCCGGTTAGAGCGGGGTAGTGTGGAGCCGAGCGAGTGAGTGCGAGTGAGTGCGAGTGAGTGCGGGTTAGGGCGCCAGTTCGTCGTCCAGCGCGAAGAGCTTGCGCAGGTGATGCGCGACGCCCGCCTCGAAGTTGTTGCCGATGCGCGGCACCGCCGGCAGGCGCGCGATCAGGTCGGGGTTGGCGTTGTTCATCATGAACGGGTGGCCCGCCGTTTCGAGCAGGTCGATGTCGTTCATGTTGTCGCCGAATGCCACGCAACGCGCGGCATCCAGGTTCAGGCGGTCGAGCACGACGCGCAACGCACGCCCCTTGGAAACGCCGGCGACCATCACTTCCAGGCAATCGGGCAGGGAATAGGTGATGTAGAGCGCATCGCCGAACTCGCGTTCGAGGCTGCGCTGCACGTGCGCGAGGTCGGCCGGGTCGCTTATATAGAGCGCCTTGGCAACACCCGCGCCACCGAGCGCGCCGAGATCCTCCACCACGCGATACGTGAAGCCCGAATCCTGGTGGTAAGCGAGCAGCTCGGGCGCGTCGCGGTCGATGAACCACTCCCGGTCGGTAAAGAGGCTCACGATCACGCGGCCGTGCGCGCCCACGGTGTCCGGCGCGACGAGGCGGCGAACCATCGGCTCGGGCAGGTTGCTCGCGTGGATTAGTGCGTCGTCCGGGCCGTGCACGCGCGCGCCGTTCGAGGTGATCAGGTACGCGGGAACGCCGAGCAAACCGCGGATGCTCGCCACATCGCAATAATGGCGGCCGGTCGCGATGATGAACCGCAGCCCCTGGGCGTCGAGCTTGTTGAACGTGGCAACCGTGAACGGATCCAGTTGATGGTCGGCGTTGAGCAGCGTTCCGTCGAGATCGGTTGCGATGACCTTGTACATGGCATTCCAGGGCTGGGGGAAACCCTCAATGCTAGCACCTGGCGGCGAGCGCCGTCCCAGTGGCCACTTTTGGGATCATTACGGGCTGAATCGGCCTCAACGTTGGCCTCCGGGTTGGCCTCGGCGCGAGCTGCCTCGGGCCGCAAGGTGGCGGCGGCCGCCTGAGCCGCCGCTCGTGCCATTCGTGCCGCCGCTACACACCACCGAGCCGCTGAGCTTCGTGCCGCGCGAGCCGCAAGGCCCCGCAGGCGGAGTCGGCGAGGGGGGCGCGCAGCCGCTCGCGCACGGCTTGCGGCACCCAGTCGCGCAACGGCTGGCCGAGCCCGCCGGCGAGCGCCGCGGGCAACGCCGCTTCGGGATCGAGCGCCACGATCAGGCGCGCCACAGCCTCGCCGGCTTCGGCCAGCAGTTTCGCCACGAACGGATGGTCGCGATGCGCGAGCACCACGGGCGCGAGGCTGGCGTAAGCAGTCTGATTGGCCGCGCATTGCCAGACGATCAAACTCTCGCGATCGGCCGCACCGGCATGGGCGAGCAGCGCCCGCGAGAGCGCATCGGGCGCGACGCGGCCGTCGAGCGACTGCTGCGCCCACACGATCGCACGCAGGCCGAACCACGCGCCGCTCGCTTCGTCGCCCGATGGAAAGCCGAAACCGCCCGCGATGCGGCACACGCCCTGCGCGTCGAGCGCGGCGGCGATGCTGCCTGTGCCCAGCGCCACGACCACGCCCGGCTCGCCGCCGTGCGCGCCAAGCAGTGTCGTGTAGGCGTCGCTCTCAACCGCGAGGCCCGCGACAGGCGGCGCCGCTGCGCGAAACGCGGCAAGCCAGTCGGGATTGTTCACGCCGGCGAGGCCACAGCCGAGCACGCAGCGCGACCAGTCGAACGCCAGCCCGGCTTGCGCGAAGGCGGCGCGCGCGCCTTCTTCGATCGACTCCCAGGCGCGCGCAATGCCGAGCCCAAGGCCGGAAGGACCAGCGGATGCGCGCGCGAGCTCCGTGCCATTGCGGTCGCCCAGCGCGACGCGCGTGCCCGTGCCGCCGCCATCCACGCCGATCAACCAGGAATATTTCTGCATGATGTTTGCCGCGCCGCGCGCGAACCGGTGAGTTGAAGATGATCGAGCACCGAGACTAACGGCTCGGCGCCTTTCGCACAATTGGCCGGACGGCCAGGTGGCGGCGCACGGCCAATCCGCTATCCTTGCTGGGCTACTCGCAAGGAGAACTCACCGTGACACACCGCTGCAACTGGGTAACGGCCGGCGCCTCGCCGCAGTATGTGCAATACCACGACGAGGAATGGGGCGTGCCCTCGCGCGACGACCGGCATCTCTACGAAATGCTCGTGCTCGAAGGCGCGCAGGCGGGGCTGTCATGGTCCACGATCCTCAACAAGCGCGAAGGCTACCGCCGCGCATTCGCCAACTTCGAGATCGACAAGGTCGCGCGCTTCACGCCAAAGCACGTGGAAACGCTCATGCAGGACGCCTCGATCGTGCGCAACCGCGCCAAGATCGAGGCCGCCATTCTCAATGCGCGCGTCGTGCAGCAAATCCAGGCGGAGCACGGCTCGCTGGCGGCATTCGTGTGGTCCTTCGTCAACGACACGCCCATCCAGAACGACCTGGCCTCGTACCGCGACGCGCCCGCATCCACCGAAATCTCCGACGCGCTCAGCAAGGCGCTCAAGAAGTACGGCTGCAAGTTCGTCGGCACCACGATCTGCTATGCGTTCATGCAGGCCGTGGGCATGGTCAACGACCATGAGCGCGACTGCATCCGCCGCAAAGCGTGCGCGGCGCTCGGCGGCGCCAAACCCCGGGCCGGCAGCAAAGCGGCGGCCGCGAAGGCGCGCACATCGGCCGGCGCTTGAGCCGGTGCGAGCGGCCTCAAGACGGCCCGGATACGGCGCTGCACGAACCGCGGATCGTGTGGATCGGCGCGATTTCCCCTTGCCTTGGTGCGCGGCCTAACGGTTTTCCTCCCGCGCGCCGTTATAACTGACAACGGACAGGTTTGCGGTGGTTGCGCCGGCCAAAGACGCAACACGGGGCGCGCGGCAGCGCATCCGCAAGGCCTTGCCGCTGTGCGTTGCGCAGGGGGCTGAAATGAAAAACGTGCACTTCCTGACTCATCAGGAGATTTTCGACCGCGCCGTGGCGCATCTCCATGGACAAGGGCGCGCCGCGCTCCTGCCTTGCGGCGGCGGGGCTTATCGGGGCGGCTATAGCGGTGGCTCGCGCAACTACGGCGGCTGCCCGGTCGGCAGCTTCATCCGCATGCGCGACTACATGAGCGCGATGGAAGGCGTCCCCGTGCGCTATCTCGCGCGCGAGGCGAACGAGGTGCCCGCCTCGATGGATGTGGGTGTCGCCGCGCTGAAAAAAGCGCTCCTGCGCGCCCACATCAACATATACGACCCCAGCACCATCCATCTGCTGAGCTGCCTGCAAAACGTCCACGACGTATTCGGCGTCTGGGAATGGCACGACCGGCTGCTTTCGATCGCCGCCCAGTTCGGGCTTTCACCGCAGCGGCTCCAGGACGCCGCCTGAGCCAGCGCGGCACACCGCTGCGCACCCATGTGGCGCACGGGCGCTCGCGCCATCGAAGCCCAAAACCGTTGGCAGAAATGCAAACGGCGGCGCAGCTTCTTGCGAAGCATGCGCCGCCGTCTGGCGGAAGCTGAAGCGCGCTCTTAGTGGAGCTTCTTCGGCAGCATCTGGCTGCGCAGACGCTTATGCAGGCGCTTCACAGCAGCAGCCTTCTTGCGCTTGCGCACGGCCGTCGGCTTTTCGTAAGCTTGACGCTCACGCAGCTCGGCGATCAGGCCGTTCTTTTCGATTGCACGGCGGAAGCGGCGGATGGCCACTTCGAACGGCTCGTTTTCCTTCAGAAGAATCGTCGTCATGTATTTCCTAACTCAATCGCTTGATACGGTTCAAAGGCGTGAATGGCAAAAATCGCCATACACGCACCGGCCCTCCGGTCGTTCGCCACAATGGGGCGCAACGATAGGCAAGGCGGCCACGGAGGCCGGAAAAGAGAAGTAGGGGGTTCACAGCGGAACGCGATCAGGTAGACCTTGCTGCAACACACCTGACCGCCGGTTTGCGGCCGCCAACAGTAACGAACACGGCAACAAAACAGGCAAAGATCTCAATTCACTCTCAATGATATCAGGAAAAGATCCCTGCAGCCACACTTTCTTGATTCTACTCAGGCACTTGCGTGACCGACGCCGTCCAGCGGACCCGCCACGTACCTTCAGGAGTCCTGGATAGCGCTTTTCGCGCCGGCAGGAGCGTTGCCGGCGCGTCACACCGGGCCTCAGGCGCTCGCGTCGTTGAGCGCCTGGATGTCCGCCGGGTCGAGTTTCAGGCGCACCGCCGCCACGAGACTCTCGAGTTGCTCGAGCGACGTCGCGCTCGCGATCGGCGCGGTGATGCTCGGCCGCGCGATCAGCCACGCGAGCGCCACAGCCGCCAGCGAACTGCCATGGCGCCCGGCCACGAAATCGAGCGCCGCGAGAATGCGCACGCCGCGATGGTCGAGATAGCGCTCGACGCGCGAGCCGCGTGTGCTCTTGGCCAGATCTTCTCGCGAACGGTACTTGCCCGACAGAAATCCGCTCGCGAGGCTGTAATAGGGCACGACTGCAAGCTTCTGCGCGAGCGCCACGGGCTCGATGTCGGCCTCGTAGGCGGCGCGATCGTACAGGTTGTACTCGGGCTGGACGATCTGGTAGGCGGGCAGCCCGGTCTTGCGCGCAAGCGCGAGCGCTTCCTCGATGCGCGCGCCCGTATAGTTCGACGCGCCCACCACGCGCACCTTGCCCGCCTCGATCAGGCGCTGGTACGCGCCGAGCGTTTCCTCGAGCGGCACGTTCTGGTCGTCCTCGTGCGAGAAGTAAACGTCGATATAGTCGGTCTGCAAGCGGCGCAGCGAATCTTCCACGGCCGCCTGGATGTTCGCGGCCGAGAGGCCGGGGCGGCGCGGATCCTTCGCCACCTTCGTTGCGATCACCACCTTTTCGCGCTTGCCGGTTTTGGCGAGCCATTTGCCGATGAGCGTCTCCGATTCGCCACCCTGATTGCCGGGCACCCAGGCCGAATAGACGTCCGCGGTATCGATGAAATTCAGGCCGGCGTCGGTGAACGCGTCGAGAATCGAGAACGAGGTGGCCTCGTCGGCGGTCCAGCCGAATACGTTGCCGCCGAACATGAGCGGTGCGACCTGCAAGGCCGAAGTGCCGATCCTGCGTAGTTCCATGATGTCTCCTGCCCCATGCAAAGCGCGCAAAGGCGCAAAGCCTTGAGCATACGCCCGCTCGCGCGCTACCGCAGCGCATCGCGCCGTTGCTCGCATGCGCCCAAGGCGCAACGAGGGATCTCGTGGGCACCCGCGCCAAATCGCCCCCGCAATACAAATCGCGTGGCCGGCAGCGCACCGGCCACGCGTCGCTTCTGGCGCAATGCGCCGGTCAGCCCTTCACCGGCCCCGGGTCGCTCTGGCTCGGCCGGCCCGTCTCCAGGTGGCCGGCAAAGCGGCGCACGACCTTGTCCGACGCGCCGCCCACCGTCGTCGCCGAGATGTTCAGGTCGTACCAGCCATGGCTCGAACTGAGCTCCCAGTGGTCCTGCACCGTCTGGCCGGCTCGCAGCGTGTACTGCCGCGAGTGGGCGTTGCTGTAGGCGTTGTCGACGGTCACGCTGCACGCGGCGGCGCCGCTGTTGCTCAGCTCCAGATACACGTGGCGATTGCGCACGTCATAGCCGATGCGCGCGTCCGGGCTCGCATGATGGCCATCGGCCGCGAGTTGCACGTTGCCCTGGAATTCGCACAGGTAACCGTTCGGGCCGTAGACGGCGAAATGGTACGCACCCTGCGCGGCCGTCGTGCTCCAGTAATCCGCGAACTGGTCGTGCGCAGCAACCGTGTAGCGGCGCGGCGGATTGGCCGCGTTCAGGCGGTCGTAGACGTAGAACGCCGCGCCCGCAGCGCCGGTGTTCGCGAAATCGAGCCACAGATTGCCGTCGCGGCCGCTCACCCGGCTATGCACGAACACCTCGTAAGGCAGCGCGCGCGCCGGACGCGCGCCGCGCTCCTGCGCCGGCATGCTCTGCTGCGCGGGCACCTGGTACGCCTGGCCGGCCGTCTGGAGGGGCTTGGGCACCGCGAAGCTCACCGTCGACGTGTCCGGCTTGCCGGAGAAGTCGAACGCCGACGTAAGGTCGCCGCAGACCGAACGGCGCCATGCGCTGATGTTGGGCTCCTGCACGCCGAAGCGCGCCTCCAGAAAACGCAGCACCGACGTGTGATCGAACGTCTCCGAGCACACCCAGCCGCCCTTGGACCACGGCGAGATCACGATCAGCGGCACGCGCGGCCCGAGGCCGATCGGCTGGATCCCGCCCGGGTCCGCGCCCGGAATCAGCGGGCCCATCTCCTGCGGATACCGGCCGAGGTCGAGGTATTCGTCGCCGATATTCGAAAGCAGGCTCGACGACATCATCCCCTCGCCGTTCAACCCGCTCGTGAGCGGCGGCACCGGCGGCACGACGTGATCGAACAGGCCATCGTTCTCGTCGTAGTTGAGGATGAACGCGGTCTTGGCCCACACGTCCGGATTCGACGTCAGCGCCTCGAGCACCATATTGATGTAGAACGCGCCATCGGTGGGAGACGCGGACGGGTGCTCGCTGTACTTGTACGGCGCGACGATCCACGACACCTGCGGGAGCTGGTTCGCCTGCACGTCGGCCTTGAACCCCGCGAGCGTGCGATCCGAGGCGCCCTTGTCGACGAGCGGACCACTCGCGCCTTCCTTCACCTGGAACTTCTTGAAGAACATCAGCGAGTTGTCGGTGTAGTTGTCGGTCGGGTCGCCCGGAATGCCGGTGCCGCCCTGGTACACCTTCCAGCTGATGTTCGCGTTCTCGAGACGCTCGGCATACGTCGTCCACGTGTAGCCGTTCACGTCGTCGCGCTCGCCGATGCCGGGGCCGTTCGGCGGATTGCCGTAGACGTTGCGCGAGTCGATCGTGCCGGTCCACAGATAGATGCGATTCGGCGCGGTATCCGCGTGCGTGGAGCAGTGGTACGCGTCGCAGATCGTGAAGGCGTCGGCGAGCGCGTAGTGGTACATCACGTCCTCGCGCTTCAGATAGCCCATCGTCAGCACGTCCTGCTTCTGGTTCACCCACTGGTCCCACTGGCCGTTGTTCCACGCGAGGTGGCCGCTGCTCCAGCCGTGGTTCGTGCCCGGCTGGTACTCGGTCGTCTGCTTCGGATCGAGATAGAACGGCAGCACGTACGGCGCCGAAGGGTTCAAACCGCGCGAGTGGTAATTCGACGTCTGCACCGATGCAGGCGGCTGCTGCCAGACCGGCGCGCCGTTGGGCAACAGATGCGGACGCGGATCGTTGAAGCCGCGCACACCGCGCAAGCCGCCGAAGTAGTGGTCGAACGAGCGGTTCTCCTGCATGAAGATCACGACGTGCTCGACGTCCTGAATCGTGCCGGTGCGCGTTGCTGCGGGCATCGCGAGCGCCTTGCGGATCGCGGGCGGGAAGCTCGCGTAAGCAGCCATCGCGCCCGCCGACTGGGCGGCGATGCGCAGGAAGTCGCGTCTGTTTTTCGACGACATGGGGGAGTCCTGTTATTGGGAAAATTGGAAAGAAAGCGTGGATACGGCCTGCGAATCAATGCGCGCCGCTCGCGCCGGCGCCGGGCGCCCAGTGCATCTCGGGCGCGCCCGGCGAGTTGTCTTCGGCGCTCGCATTCGCGCTGGCGCCCGCCATCTGCTGGCTGCCCGGCTGATTGTTTTGCTGGCCGTTTTGCTGGCTGTTCGCGCTCGGCGAAGCCGACGAGCCACCGCTGTCGCTGCCGCCACATGCGGCAAGCGCGAGAGAAAAGAGAAGCGCGGCCCAGACGGCGCGCGAATCGATTCGACGCATGAGGATCGGTCCGTGGATGACGAATGCAGCCATTAACGCATCGGCGAATGTCCTCGCAGTGACCGGTTTCATCAGGTTTCTTTCGGTGTACCTCAGCTTTTTTGTTTGAAGCATTGATGAAGATGGCATCTGCCTGGAAGGTGCGCGCGCAACGGCATGCGAGAAAAAAGCGCGCTGACCGGTGTGTGCGTCATGCGGCGGACACATCGGCCCGCTACGCTGACGCGCGGGTGAGGCGGAAGAGAGGACGGGATTTTGTTCGATCAGTTGAAGGCGTTCCACGCGACGGTTCGCCAGGGCAGCATCACGCGCGCGGCGCGGCATCTCGGCGTGAGCCAGCCGACCATCGCCGCGCAGATCCGGCAGATCGAGCAGCTATACGGCGTCGAGTTGTTCTACCGCAGCGGACGCCGCCTCGCGGTCACCGAAACCGGCATCGCGCTCTTGCCGCTCGTGGAGAAGATGATCGACTTCGAGGC
>JAITTX010000327.1 GCA_031286755.1 Paraburkholderia sp. | reverse complement strand
CCCACGGCGCTGCGCGACATTCCGCAGACCGTCACGGTCATCAACAAGGCCGTGATGCAGTCGCAGGGCGCCACCTCGTTTCAGGACGCGCTGCGCAACGCGCCGGGCATCACGATCGGCGGCGCGGAGGGCGGGCAGATCGGCAACAACATCAACCTGCGCGGCTTCACGGCGCAAAACGACATCTACCTCGACGGCTTTCGCGACCGCAACCAGTACTACCGCGACACTTTCGATCTCGAGTCGATCGAAGTGCTGTACGGCCCTTCGTCGATGCTGTTCGGGCGCGGCTCCACGGGCGGCGTGATCAACCAGGTGACCAAGCACGCGACGCTCAAGCCGCTCACCGAAGTGTCGGCCACGCTCGGCACCGACGACCGTTATCGCACCACGCTCGACGTGGACCGCCCGCTCGGCGACCATGCCGCATTCCGCCTGAACGCGTTCGGCCAGTCGATGGGCTCGTCGCGCGACGAAATGAAGAACAAGGACTACGGTTTCGCCCCCGAGTTGCGCTTCGGCATTGGCACGCCCACCGTGGTCACGCTTTCGGCGCTCATCCAGCACAACTACGACATGCCCGACTACGGCGTGCAGTCGCTCAACGGGCATCCGTTCGCGCCGTCGAAAAGCACCTATTACGGCCTCACCGACGACCGCACGATCCAGGACGTGCAAACGGTTTCGGCGCGGGTCGACCACACCTTCAACGACCAGTTCAAGATCAGCAACCAGACGCAGTTCTCGCACTCGCTCACCGACGCGCGCGAGACCGCGCCGGGCGCCGTGCTCACGGGCCCGCTCGCGACCAGCACCGCGCTCAGCAACGGCAACTACACCACGTTGCCGCTTTCCTCGCTGTACGTGAAGCTCGCGAGCCACGACCGCGTGATCGAGAACCACTCGATCTACAACGATACGATGGCGCAGTACAAGTTCACCACGGGCTTCCTGAAACACGAGATGATCGCGGGCGTGGAAGTGGGCCACGACAGCTATACGAACCAGGCCTATACGCGCAACAACCTGCCGATTGTCTCGCTGCTCGATCCCGTCTATATCCCCACGCCTTCGAACGTCACGCAGACCGTGGGCAATCACGCGGAATCGGGCGCGACTTCGCTGGCCGCGTACTTCAATGAAACGATGTCGATCGGCGAGCACTGGAAGCTCATCGGCGGCGTGCGCTGGGACCGCTTTCAGGCGCACATCGCCAACACGGTGAGCGCGCCGGCCTACGCGGACCAGACCAACACGTTCACGAGCGTGCGCGCCGGCGCGATCTACCAGCCCACGGACTGGCAGTCGTATTACTTCTCGTATGGCACCTCGTTCAATCCGTCGCTGGAGGCGCTCACGGTCACCAACAATACGCAGAACCTCGCGCCCGAGCACACGAAGTCGTATGAAGTGGGCGGCAAGTGGGACCTGCTCGACGGCAATCTCTCGGTCACGTCCGCGTTCTTCCAGCAGGAGATGGACAACGCGCGCACGCAGACTTCGAGCGGCGAATACACGCTCGACGGCGACATTCGCGTACGCGGCTTCCAGGCCGGCGCGACGGGCCACATCACGAACAAGTGGCAAGTGTTCGCGGGTTACACGTATATGGATGGCGTGGTGCTCAAGGCGCTCGACGGCACCCAGGGGCACACGCCGGCCAACACGCCGCGCAACACCTTCACGCTGTGGACCACGTATGCGTTCACGCCGCATTGGGAAATTGGCGGCGGGCCGACCTATATGTCCTCGCGCTACGCGTCCAACACCAACTATGTGGAAACCGGCGGCTATACGCGCTGGGACGCGATGGCCGCGTATCACGAGAAGAAGTGGGACGTGCGGCTCAATCTGCTGAACATCACGAACAAGTTCTACTACGACGCCCTCATTCAATCCGATGGCGGACGCTCGGTGCCGGGCATCGGCCGCACGTTCCTCGCGACGGCGGACTACCGCTTTTAAACAACCGGCTCCGGCACGGCAATACGCAACCCAGCAAGGAAGCACGCGATGCTGATCCACGTTCCCAATGTACTGACACCCGAGCAGGTGCGCGCGCTGCGCGAGCGGCTCGACCACGCGGGCGACGCCTGGGTGGACGGCCGCGCCACGGCCGGGTGGTCGGGCGCGCCCGTCAAGCACAACCGGCAGATTGCCGAGCACACGCCGCTCGCGCGCGAGCTGGGCGACGTGGTGCTCGCGGCGCTCGAGCGCAATCCGCTCTTCATCAGCGCGGCGCTGCCCAACCAGGTGTATCCGCCGCTCTTCAACCGCTACGAAAGCGGCATGACGTTCGGCAGCCACGTGGACGGCGCCGTGCGCGTGCTGCCCAATGGCCAGAAGCTGCGCACCGATGTGTCGGCCACGCTGTTCCTCTGCGCGCCCGACGAATACGACGGCGGCGAACTCGTGGTGGAAGACACCTATGGCGTGCAGGAAGTGAAGCTGCCGGCCGGCGACATGATCGTCTACCCGGCCACGAGCCTGCACCAGGTCAGGCCGGTCACGCGCGGCGCGCGCATCGCGAGCTTCTTCTGGGTGCAAAGTCTCGTGCGCGACGACACGAAGCGCGCGCTGCTGTTCGACATGGACACCGCCATCCAGCGCCTGAACGCCAGCAACGCCGACGCCGACGCGCGCCGCAGCCTCGTGGGCTGCTATCACAATCTGCTGCGACTCTGGAGCGAAACATGAGCCTGACCGGCACCGCGGAAATCGACGCGCCGCGCGCGCGTCTCGATGTCGAAGCGCGCACGGAGCGCACCACGCGTTCGCGCCGCGCGAACTTCATCAAGTGGCTGCGCAAAGTGCATGGCTGGGTGGGACTCTGGGGCGCCGCGCTCGGCCTGCTGTTCGGCACGACCGGTTTCGTGCTCAACCATCGCGCCGGTCCGCTGCATATCTCGCAGGGCGCGCCGCAGGTTTCCACGCTACAGCTCGCGGTGCCCAGCCCCGTGCCCGCCACGCCGCGCGAGCTGGTGCAATGGCTGAGATCGCAGGCCGACCTCAAGCTGCCGGCGCGCATGGGTCGCGTGCAGAAAGAGCCCGCGCACGGGGTGGCCTGGGGCGACCGCACCGTGATGCAGCCCGAGCATTGGCAGATGATGTTCACTTCGCCGCACGAGAGCGTGATGGTCGAATACTGGGCCGGCAACGACCACCTCACACTCAAGCGCAACAGCAACGCGTTGCTCGCGACGCTCGCGAACCTGCACAAGGGCGTGGGCATGAGCATCGGCTGGGTGCTGTTCATCGACAGCTTCGCGGGCGCGCTGATCCTGCTCTCGCTCACGGGCGTGCTGCTGTGGACGGAGCTGAACAAACGCAAGACCGTGGGCGCGGCGCTGCTGATCGGCTCGATCGTGGTGGCCGTGTGCGTGGGGCTGGC
>JAITTX010000240.1 GCA_031286755.1 Paraburkholderia sp. | reverse complement strand
TCCACGCCGTTGACCTTCACACTGCCGCGCGCCACATGCACATAGGCGTAGCGTTGCGCGCCGATCTCCATCTTCGCGCTTTCCGCGCCGTCGAAGCGGCCCGCATAGACGCGCGCGTCCTGGCGCAGTTCGAGCGACCCGTCGGCGCCGTCCGGCGAGAGGATCAGGCGCAGCTTGCCGCGCTTTTGCTCGTCCGCAATGTTCTGCTGCTGGTAGCGCGGCTGCGCGCCCTTCACGTTCGGCGCAATCCAGATTTGCAGGAAATGCACCGGCTGGTCGGCCGAGTGGTTGAACTCGCTGTGCGCGACGCCCGTGCCGGCGCTCATCAACTGCACGTCGCCGGGGACGATCACCGAGCCGGTGCCCATCGAGTCCTTGTGCTCGAGGGCGCCTTCCAGCACGTACGAGAAGATTTCCATGTCGCGGTGCGGATGCTTGCCGAAGCCGCGCCCCGGGGCCACGCGGTCGTCGTTGATCACCAGCAGGTCGGAAAAGCCGATCTGCTTCGGATCGTAGTAGTTGGCGAAGGAAAACGTGTGGCGCGAGCTGAGCCAGCCATGTTCGCCACGGCCGCGTTGGTCTGCTTTGCGAAGTTCGATCATGTTCGTTTCTCCTTGTGTTCCGATATCCGGTTGCGATGAACATCAGTTTAGGTCAACCAGTGTGATATGAAGCATCGTAGAATACGACTCACTGTCATATTTAAGTGGACAATAGCCATGCAACTCGACGACATGCGCATCTTCGTGAGCACCGTGGACGCGGGCGGTTTCACGGCGGCGGCAAACCGCCTGCGGCTTTCGAAGCAGTTCGTGAGCCGTCGCGTGGCGGCGCTCGAAGCCGACCTGGGCGCGCGCCTGCTGGTGCGCAATACGCGCAAGCTCGCGGTGACGGACCTGGGCCAGGAGTTCTACGAGCGCGCCAAGCGCATCCTCGCGGAGGTGGCCGACACGGAGCAGGCCATGTCGGCGGGCCGCTCGGCGCCGCGCGGCCTGCTCAAGGTGAGCGCGCCGATGTCGTTCGGCATGGCCCATCTTTCGCCGCTCGTGGCCGAATTCCTGCGCGCGTGTCCCGACGTGCACTTTGACATGGACCTGAGCGACCGCAATGTCGACGTGATCGGCGAGGGCTTCGACATGGCGCTGCGCATCGGGCGGCTCGCCGACTCCACGCTGATCGCCCGCAAGCTCATCGACGTGCGCATGATCGCCTGCTGCAGCCCCGGCTACCGGCGCCGCCACCACGCGCCGCAAACGCCCGCCGATCTGGCCCGGCACGCCTGCCTGCCCTATGGGCAGCAAGGGCGCGCGGCGTGGGAGTTCATGGTCGACGGGGCGCGCACGCCGTTCGAGGTGCACGGGCCGCTGCGGGCCAACAATGGCGAGGTGATCCGCGACGCCGCCGTGGCGGGCCTCGGCATCTGCTATCTGCCGGACTTCATCGTGGCGGGATCGGTGGATGCCGGGCTGCTGGTGGAAGTGCTCGAATCGTTCATGCCGCCGCCCAATGCGCTGCACGCACTGTATCCGCAGCACCGCGAGGCGTCCGTGACCATCCGCGCGTTTACGCAATTTCTATGCGAGCGTCTGGCCGCGCGTGCGGCCACTGCGCGTGGCGGAGCGATTTGACGCAAACAGTTCGCGGATCCGTTGCGCGAGCCTTGTAATTTTGCGATTGCGCCCGCATCTGGCAGACTGCCGCCGCAGCGGCACGGCATTGACCTGACGGGCGTCCGGGTAGTAGGTACTTCGGGCACATCGGGTATATCGGACCCGTGAGGTGCGATGTCGCAATTTCGTTGTATGCTCACCGCCCCGGGGGTTGTCCGGGCCGCCTGGCACGGGCGCGGAACGCCGTGCTGGCGGGCCTCGAAGGTCCGTTCAGGATGTTCTATGAGGCTTGATAGGCTGTCTTTATTTCGCCGATCAACGTAATCAATTTTTCAAATGGTCGCGGTTCCCGTAACCTGTGTCCATCCCTTTCCAACCCAGAGCGAGGAAACAACTGATGTCTCTCATCAACACGCAAGTCAAGCCGTTCAAGGCCACCGCATTCCACAATGGCAAGTTCGTTCCGGTCTCTGAAGAAAACTTCAAGGGCAAGTGGTCTGTGGTCGTGTTCTACCCGGCCGACTTCACTTTCGTGTGCCCGACCGAACTCGGCGACCTGGCCGACCAGTACGCTGAATTCCAGAAGCTGGGCGTTGAGATCTACGGCGTGTCGACCGATACGCACTTCACGCACAAGGCATGGCACGACACGTCGGATACGATCGCCAAGATCCAGTACCCGCTCGTTGGCGACCCGACCGGCGCAATCACGCGCAACTTCGACGTGATGATCGAAGAAGAAGGCCTCGCGCTGCGCGGCACGTTCGTGATCAACCCGGAAGGCGAGATCAAGCTGTGCGAAATCCACGACAACGGCATTGGCCGTGACGCCAAGGAACTGCTGCGCAAGGTGCAAGCCGCTCAGTACGTGGCTGCTCACCCGGGCGAAGTTTGCCCCGCCAAGTGGACGCCGGGCGCTGAAACGCTCAAGCCGTCGCTCGACCTCGTCGGCAAGATCTAAGCGTCGCGTATTCACGCGCACTCAATGCGATCGCCCTGATCGCATGACGCTGAAATCACACTGAGTTGTACCTCCGGGCCGCGCGCTAGCGGCTTGCGGCCCGGCCCCCTTGCTTGCCAGGGCCCATAAGGCTTTCGCAACAGCAAGAATCAATTAGTATTCCAACGCTTCTTCTCCAGCCGGAACACGCCATGCTCGACGCAAATCTCAAGACCCAACTGAAAAGCTACCTCGAAAAAGTCACGCAGTCGATCGAGATCGTTGCGTACCTGGACGACGGCGAGAAGTCGCAAGAACTGCAGCAACTGCTGCAGGACATCGCATCGCTTTCGGATCGCATCACGCTCGAAGAACGCCGTGGCGCCGCTATTGGCGACGCGCGTACCCCTTCGTTCGAGATCAAGCGCGCGAACTCCGACGTCAAGGTGACGTTCGCCGGCATTCCGATGGGCCATGAATTCACGTCGCTCGTGCTCGCGCTGCTGCAAGTGGGCGGGCACCCCGTCAAGCTCGAGAACGACACGATCGAACAGGTGAAGGCGCTCGACGGCGCGTTCTCGTTCGAAGTCTATATGTCGCTGTCGTGCCAGAACTGCCCGGAAGTCGTGCAGTCGATCAACGCGATGGCCGCGCTCAATCCGAACGTGCAGATCGTCACGATCGACGGCGCGCTGTTCCAGGACGAAGTCGAGCAGCGCAAGATCATGGCCGTGCCGACCATCTTCCTGAACGGCGAAGTGTTCGGCCAGGGCCGCATGGGCGTCGAGGAGATTCTCGCGAAGCTCGACACCGGCGCCTCGGCGCGTGCCGCCGAAAAGCTCAACCAGAAGGATGCTTTCGACATGCTCATCGTCGGCGGCGGCCCCGCAGGCGCCGCGGCCGCGATCTACGCGGCGCGCAAGGGCATTCGCACCGGCGTGCTCGCCGAGCGCTTCGGCGGCCAGGTGCTCGACACGATGTCCATCGAGAACTTCGTCTCGGTGCAGGAAACCGACGGGCCGAAGTTCGCTGTGGCGCTCGAGCAGCACGTGCGCGCCTACGACGTCGACATCATGAACCTGCAACGCGCCGAAGCGCTCACCGCGGTGGGCAACAGCTTCGAAGTGCGCACGCAGAGCGGCGCGACGCTGCGCGCGAAGAGCGTGGTGCTCGCCACGGGCGCGCGCTGGCGCAATGTGGATGTGCCGGGCGAGCAGGAGTACAAGAACAAGGGCGTGGCGTACTGCCCGCACTGCGATGGCCCGCTCTTCAAGGGCAAGCGCGTGGCCGTGATCGGCGGCGGCAACTCGGGCGTGGAAGCGGCCATCGACCTCGCCGGCATCGTGAGCCATGTGACGCTGCTCGAATTCGGCGCGCAACTGCGCGCGGACGAAGTGCTGCAACGCAAGCTGCGCAGCCTGCCGAACGTCACGGTGCACGTGAACGCGCAGACCACGGAAATTTCCGGCGACGGCCAGAAGGTCACGGGCCTCGCGTATCTCGATCGCACCTCGGGCGAGAAGCATCGCGTCGAGCTCGAAGGCGTGTTCGTGCAGATCGGCCTCGTGCCGAACACCGAATTCCTCAAGGGCACGGTGGCGCTCTCGAAGCACGGCGAGATCGAAGTGGACGCGAAGGGCCAGACCTCGGTGCCGGGCGTGTTCGCCGCGGGCGACGCCACCACCGTGCCGTTCAAGCAGATCGTGATTGCCGTGGGCGAAGGCGCGAAGGCCTCGCTCGGCGCGTTCGACTACCTGATCCGCTCGTCGGTGGAGCAGGAAGAAGAAGCGGGCGTGGCTGCAGCGGTCGCGTAAGTTCGCCCGCAAAGGCAAGCAGCATCATGAAAAACGCCGGCATCCGCCGGCGTTTTTTTTGTGCGCTTTGTTGCGCCTGGCCGTTGAGCCGCCCTCGTGCGGACACGGCTGCTCAGGCGGCCAGACGCTGCAGATCGGTTAGTTTGACGTGCTTCGCGGCCTCTTCGAGATCGTAGTCTGTCTGCAAGCTCATCCAGAACTGCGGCGTTGTGCCAAAAACGAAGGACAGCCGCAGCGCCGTGTCGGCGGTGACGCTGCGCTCGCCATGCACGATCTCGTTAATGCGGCGCGGCGGAACGCTCATGGCGCGGGCCAATGCGTTCTGGCTCATTCCCATGGGCGTCAGAAACTCCTCCTGGAGGACGACGCCAGGATGAACGTTCGCGAGTTTTTTCATAGTCTGCGCCTCGGTTAGTGGTAGTCGACGATTTCGACGTCGTATGCGTTTCCGTTGCGCCAACGAAAGCACACGCGCCATTGATCGTTGATGCGGATGCTGTACTGTCCGGCGCGGTCACCCTTCAACAGCTCAAGCCTGTTCGCTGGCGGGATGCATAAATCTGCCAGCTCATGCGCCGCATGGAGCATGCGCAGCTTGCGACGGGCGATCTGCTGCATTTGTGCAGGCAGACGCCTCGATCGCTCGCCAGTCCAGATGAGTGCTGTTTCCCGGTCTTCGAAGTTTTGGATCGCCATGCCAAAGCATAACGCCACGCATCATATGACGCGTGGCGTTATGGTTGACCAGAATCTGCCTGAAGTCAAGCGATGCCAGCAAAACGCGGTGCCTCACCTCCGCACGGCATTCTCCTTCTTCCTCCCGGCGATGATCCTTGCCGCGAGCGCGTTATTCCTGCGCGAGCGTGTTGCCATACGAAAAACCGGCAGCCGGCGCCGCATGCTTCTGGCGATGCGCGTTGCGCAGCGGCTTGAGCACGAACACGGCCAGCAGCGCGGAGACCGCCGCCATGCCCGAGGCGAGCATGAACACGGCGTGCCAGCTTCCGGTTGCGGCGGTGATCACGCTCGAGAACGGCACCAGCAGCGCGGCGGTGCCCTTCGCGGTGTAGAGCAGGCCGGCGTTGGTTGCGGCGAACTTCGGGCCGAACGTGTCGCCGCAGGTGGCGGGAAAGAGGCTGTAGATCTCGCCCCACGCGAAGAACACGATACCGGTGAGCACGACGAAGGCCACCGGGCTGTGCCCGTACTGCGAGAGCAGCACGATGCCGACCGCTTCGACGGCGAACGCGACGAACATTGTGTTCTCGCGGCCGATGCGGTCCGACACCCAGCCGAAGAACGGCCGCGTGAGACCGTTGAGCACGCGGTCGATGGTGAGCGCGAAGGTGAGCGCGGGCAGCGTGAGACCGAGCAGCGAAACGGGCGTGTCGTGCAGGCCGAAGTCCTTGGCGATCGGGCCGAGCTGCGCGGTGGCCATCAGGCCGCCTGCGGCCATCATCACGAACATCGCGTACATCACCCAGAAGATGGGCGAGGCGATCACTTCGCGCGGGCCCGCGTTGTACACGGCGCTCGCGCCTTGCTTCGCGGCCTGCCCGAGCTGCCCGATCGCGTGCTTCGCTGCGGCGATGCTCTGCGAAGGCGCCGCGAGCGCGAGGCCGAGCACCAGCACGACGATCCCCTGGCCGAGCCCGAACCAGAGGAACGTAGCCTCATAGCCGCTGCTCTTGATCATGTGGGCGATGGGCACGACCGTGGCAGCGGACCCCGCGCCGAAGCCCGCCGCCGTGATGCCGGCCGCGAGCCCTCGCCGGTTCGGAAACCACTTGAGCGCATTGCCGACGCAGGTGCCGTAGACGGCCCCCGCGCCCAGCCCGCCCACGGCCGCCGCGACATAGAGCAAGGGCAGCGACGAGGCGACCGAGTTGAGCACCCAGGCAATCGCGCACAGCAGCCCGCCGCCCACCACCACGGGGCGCGGGCCGTATTTGTCGACGAGCCAGCCTTCCACGGGCACGAGCCAGGTCTCGGTGACGACGAAGATCGTGAACGCCACCTGAATCGCGGCGCGCCCCCAGTGGTACTTCTCGTTGATCGGATTGACGAACAGCGTCCAGCCGTACTGCATGTTGGCGATCATCGCCATGCAGATCACGCCGAATGCGAGCTGTACCCATGGCGACGCAAAACGCGACGCCTTTCCTTGCCGATGCTCCATATGTGTCTCCTTGTCTACCGGGGCGGAGGCTTGATGCCTGCTCCGGTTCCATGCGGGTTGATTGCAGTCTTGTCGAATGTGAATGGAGTTCCGCGCGGCCGCTTTGCAGCTGATCGCGACCTTGAATCCTGTCGTTTAGCTGACAGTTGTTTACACAATATGTGATATATCAACAGAGTCAAGAGGGGCAGCGTCAGTGTTTTCACTACCCATGGAGCATTGATGAGAAAGTATTTTGAAAGCTTTGCATCGATGCTCGAAATTCAAAAAAAAAGCCCGCAGGCAAGG
Source organism: Paraburkholderia sp. (assembly GCA_031286755.1). Lineage (GTDB taxonomy): Bacteria > Pseudomonadota > Gammaproteobacteria > Burkholderiales > Burkholderiaceae > Paraburkholderia. The sequence goes on along the minus strand of JAITTX010000240.1, from coordinate 2,033 downwards.
CCTGGCGGGCTGAGTCATGTGCGAGATAGTGGAGATCGCGACATGTGATGCCGTTATAGATGAAAGTTATTTGTAATGAAAGGGGATTTTTTTACTGAAACCTTTCATTCAGATTTGAATGAAAGGTTTGGGTGCCCGGAGCGCGCGAATGGCGCGCCGGGGAGCGTGGCTCGTGAGGGGATTCGAGAACGGATTCGTGAAGCAGAGGAAGGGCGCTTGCCGACGCGCTCAACCGCGCGCCGCAATCTGCTTTTTCCACCCGGCGATGATCTTCGCCGCGAGTGCGTTGTAGTCGCCGTCGAAGTGGTGGCTGCCGCCCGTCTTCACGAGTTCGATGCCGGTGTTCGCGAGCGCCGGGCACAGCGTGTCTTCTTCATCGGCGCCGTAGATGCATTGCACGATCGCGGGCGGCACCTTCGCGAGTTCCGGGCGCACCTGCAGCGCCTTGTCGCTCGCGGGCATGCCGAGCCAGCCCGTCACGCGGATCTGGAAATCGGCGTCGGGCGCGAAGCCGAGCAGCGACATGTACGAGACCTTCGCGCGCAGCGCATCGGGCAGACGGTTGTAGGCGAACGGCATCACGTCCGCGCCGAACGAGTAGCCCACCAGCGCGATGTGCTTCGCGTGCCAGCGCGCGGCATAGGTGTTGAGCACGCGCGCGAGATCGTGGCTCGTTTGCGCGGGTGTTTTTTCGCTCCAGAAGTAGCGCAGCGCATCCCAGCCGATCACTGAAATACCCTGTTTTTGCAGGGCTTCCGCGATGGTCTTGTCGAGATCGCGCCAGCCGCCGTCACCGGAAATCACGACCGCGAGCATATCGGTCGGATGCGCGGCGGGGAGTTCCACGAGCGGCAAATCCGACACGTCTTCCTCGCTTTCCGTCTGCGCGCGCAGATGCGGCGCGGTGAGCGCGACGAGCTTCTCCGCGTCGGTGACGCTGGCTGCAAATGCGTGTGGCGCAGTTCCGGTTGTGCCGGTTTTGCCGGTCGCCATCGATACTTTGGTTGTGTTAGCAACGGTCGTCACGCCTTGCTCGAAGAAGCCGGGCAAGCCCTTGCCGCGCGAGAGCGTGGGGTCGGCGGGGCAGGGCGCGAAGCGCGCGTCGAGCTTCGCGGCCGGATCGAGCGACACCGCGCCCGCCATGGTGTTCGCGGGCGCCTGCGAGAGCATGTGCTGCGCGATGAGCGCGCCTTCGCCGCTGCCGATCGCGATCGGCGCGAAGTATTGGCTCGAGGCCTGCTGGCGCTCGAGTTGATGGCTCAGCGCTTCGGCGTCGCTGTAGAGGTTGTGGCAGGTCTCGCCCTTCACCGCCGCGAGATTGGCCGCGTAGCGCGCCGTGTCCACGCCCACGACCAGCGCGCCGCGTTGCGCGAGGGCGTCGGCGCGCGTCTGGTCGGCGGCGCCCCAGTGCTCGCCTGCAGAGAACAGCACGGCAAAGCCGTGCATCGCGCCAGCGGGCTTCGTCACGGCGACGTCGCCGTAGCGGCCGCCCGGGACGCGCGCGGGCGCCGCAGCGCTGGCCGGGGTAGCGTTGGCCTGAACCGCGCAGAGCGCGAGCAAAGCGGCGCCCGCCGCGGCGCCGGCGCGGCGCGGCAGCGAGAGAATGCGAAGAGTCATGAGCGCCAGCCTCCCGCCAGCAACGAAAGATCCGCGAGGGTGATGAACACGCTGATCGAGCCCGAGGCGGCCAGATAGCGAGGTTCCCAGCGCGGCGCGAACTTGTTCTTGAAGCCGCGCAGCCCCCGGAAGTTGTAGAACTTGCCGCCGAAACGCCAGATCAGCCCGGCGAGGCGGTGCCACGATGAAGCGAGCGGCGTCGGCCCCATGCCGGCGAGCGGCGCCATGCCGAGCGAGAGCGACTGATAGCCGGCGCTCTTCAGATGCAGCGCGAGCTGCGTGAACAGATACTCCATCGCGTAGGGCGAGGCGCCCGGCAGATGGCGCATGACGCCCACCGTCGCGTCGGTGTTCAGGTCGGTCGTCATGAAGGTCACGAAGGCGAGCGGCGTGCCGTTCTGGCGCACGAGCAGCAC